>DAITMI010000018.1:0-37577 GCA_036835225.1 Rhodoferax sp.
GATTGACAATGGTCTGGGTCAGGGCAAACAGCGCTTCGCGCGAGCCGTTCACCGGCAACATCTGGGTGGCCGGGTTCACCTCCAGGCCGTAGCGTTTGTGCAGCCACTGGGCAAAAGCTTCGCGCAGTTGCGGCTCGCCCGCGGTCGCCGGGTAACTGGCGAGGCCGCTGGGCGTGCGCACAATGGCCTCGATCATGGCCTGCTGAATAAAGGCGGGCGTCGGGTGTTTGGGCTCCCCCATGCCCAGGCTGATGGGGCGCAGGGCCGGGTTGGGCGTGACCTGGGCGAACAGTTGGCGCAGCCGTTCGAAGGGATAGGGCTGAAGTCGGGAAAGCAGTGGATTCATGGGCTGCGATTATCCCGCCTTGTGGCGCAGGGCTGTCACAGCGGCTGCTGCAAAGGCCGGGGGTCGAGCTATTTTTTGGTTCTTTTTCGTGCTGGCGCGGTCTTTTTGGTGGCTGCCGGCTTGTCTGCACCGGCTTTGGGCATGTCACCAATCACGGATTTCACGGGGCGGATCATTCCACAATGCCCCGTGCTCGCTCAGGCCTTTACAGGCGCTAAACGGCCAAAGTCGATCGCCTTGACGAAGGGCACAAACGCAAGCACCGCCGCGACGATCTGAGTGACAAATACGGCACTGTAGGCGCCGTTCTCATCTCGCCCCGCAAGCTTGGCGATCTGGAACACGATTTCCATAATCTCCAGACCGAACTCTGTACCAAACATAATGACCAATGCGGGCAGCAAGGCCACAAATGGATTGTTGCGACCGGACGCCATCACAATCGCGACGACAACCGTCGTTACGGCGCCAACTCCTGCTCCCGCCACCATCTTGGTGATGTAAAAAAAGCTTTCATCTGTGGCCACGCGCGGATAGTAGGCGTAGCCGCTGACACCGAAAAGTGTGGCAAGAAGTCCGCCGCCAATCAGATACGGCAACAATTTAGGCCAGCGAACGTAAGCGCCGCCTGCAAGGAAAACCGCCAGGATTTGGGCCAATGCCCCCAACGAAGCGCGGTCATCGATCAGCGCCGATGAACAAAGGTGGCGCACCAGATAAGTGGTGTCATAAAAGCCAGTCGTGGGAATTTCCAGAATGAAAAGACTGGTCAACAGCAGCGCAGTGCGCCGTGGGAGTATCGGTCCGGTCCTCGGTTGACCCCGGATGTAGATGATCGAATAGCCGGCAATGCCCAAGAACACGACCATCAGCGCGATGCTCACACCATGAACCAGACCCAGCAGCGAATTGGCCATGGTCCACACTTCGAAAGCAAAAATCGAGGCGAGCAGCAGGCCGACCATGGCTGCCGGAAGTCGTGCCGGATGATCTGCTGGCCTCGACAGTGTGCTGGTGGCAGCCGATTTCAGTACTGTTTGAGAAAGGACCAGATAGGCCAGAGGGAACATGGCGAAGGCCAGAAAGTAATTCCCGAGGCCGATGTCGTGCGCAACGTATTTGACGAGTTGAGGCGTTAATAGAAACGCGATGGGCTGAGCGGAAATCCAGAGCGTCGTCAGCATGACGCGGCGCTTGTCATCGTCCACGGCGTTGATGGCAATCTGAGCTATGGGGGAAAAGAAGGCAATCGAAAAGCCCCCGACCGAGAACGCAAGAAATACGGTCGCTTCGCGAATGACGAGAGATGGCTCGGTCAGCATGACAAGGCCCAGGCAGCCGTATGCGGCCGCGGCAAAGAGGGCTGCGATGGTGGCAATGCGGCGGGCCGACCGGGGGTTCAAGATAAAGGGAGCGATGGCCAGCGCCATTACCGCGGAGCCGATCAGCAACTCCACAACCAGTTGGGTCTTTTCAACGGAGATGTTCAAGAAACTGGCCAGGTCCGCTTCGGAGACAAAGACGGTGGACGCGACCACCGACTTGAGGGCATTGCCGAGGAACACGAACAGGACCACGAACAACCCAGCCGGAAGGTGGGCGCGGATCATTGCCCGCCCGCCTTGAGGGCAATTTCGATAACGCCCGCGGCGCGAATCGCCAAGGCCGCGACCGTCAGCGACGGCGCGTTCACGGGTGCGGTCACATGCGCGGAGGTTCCCAGGATGAACAGATTGGGGTGATCGTGCGCGCGCAGTTCGTGATCGACAACGCTGGTGCGCGGGTCAATCCCCATCCGGGCGGTTCCAGCGATGATCGCGTTGGACAGGTAAGGATCGTTGACCTGAACATCGCGGGCGCCCATGGCGGTGAAGATCTGTCGATTGACGGTCATCGCCATCTTCAGCCCCTCCTTTGTGTATTCGTCCAACCGGAAAGTTACCTTCGGTTTTGGCACGCCCGCGCTGTCTGCGACATCCGCCAGCTCAATGCGGTTGGCGGGGTTCGGGAGCGTCTCGGCGGAGGAGTTGAGCCGAAGGTGGTGGGCCACTTCGTTTCGAATTCCCTTGATCAGGTTTGCGCCAGTCAAGCCTTTGCCAATCAGGGCCTTGGCAGCGTTGGTCGCGTCGCTGTTGCCGGACCAGCCACTGTTCATGAACGATGTGCCCACCGCGGCGCGCTGCGAGCGGAACGCGCCATCGCGCAGTTCGACAAGGCCGGCCGTCTGCTGCGGCCCTCGATAGGGATAAACCGGCTCGGGTGTCAGCGCCCAGATATCCTGGTTGGCCTGGGTCAGCAGGTAGCGACCGACGGCATCCGAAGAATTGGCCACACCGTTCGGGGCGGTCTCCTGGGCGGAGTTGAGCAGCAGGCGCGGGTTTTCAATGGCATGACAGGCCAGCGCAAAAAACCGGCCGCTGACCCACTCGGTACTGCCATCAGGACGGCGAATGCGCAAACGGCTGACCTTGCCGTCGCGCCCCACCTCGACAAAAGTCACCAACGCGTCTGTGACCAGCCGGGCGCCGGCTTCTTCGGCCTTGCGGGCGTGAACCGACGCGTCGTACTTGGCGCCGATGGGACAGATCGGCACGCAGGTATTGTTGCCACAGCAGACCGGCCGGCCGTCGTAGACGACCGAGTTGCGCGCATGTGAAAACGGCGCCGCGTGAAGACCCAAGGGCTGCAGCGCCTTGGCGACCTGGCCGTCGAGATAGGTCATGGGGATGGGTGGCATCTGGAAGGCCGTGCGGCGCGGAGCGCCCCATACATGATCCGGGTCACCCGCCACACCCCAGCGCGCCTCCACTTCCTCGTAGAAAGGTTCCAGGGTCGCATAGTCAATCGGCCAGTCGCCTGCGACGCCGTAGTGTGATTGCATGCGCAAATCAGTCGGCCGGAGCCGATCAGCGAAGCCCGTCCAGTGCCAGGATGTGCCGCCATACAGGCGCAGATAGGCCCCGATGAACTTGTCCGGGCCACCCTGGACATAGAAATCATCGTAGTTGTTGTCTTGCGGGTGCGGCGCGCTGGCGACGCTGGGGTAAGGCGCCTGGGGGCCCTTGACCGGGTTCTCAAAGAATGTCTTGAGGCTTTGCGCGCGTGAGCGACGCGGCCCGGCTTCGAGCATCAAGACATCGATCCCTTTGCGGGCCAGGGTATAGGCCAGGTGCGCGCCCGCCATACCGGTGCCGACAACCACAACCGAGGCGTTCAGAGCGGCCCCGGTCATTGCGCGTGCGCCCAGTGACCGAACGCGGGACCGCCGCACAGACCGGGCGCCTTGGAAAACCCCAATGTGGCCCAGGCCAGGGACCAGGGGTAAAGCGTCACTTTCGTTTGCCCCCCGCTCTGAACTTCCCCCGTGAATAGCATCAGGGCGATGAAGCGGATCTGCTCGCCCATGGACGCATTGCCCCCAGACAGCAAGTCTTCGACGGAGCGCCCTTGCACGGCGTGCGCGAATGCCGTCAGCGCGGCCCCGCCAAACGTGGCGACGAAGGCTTCGCGGACGGTGGTCAGCACCACCGGGGCCAGACCCGATATCCCGGCCACCTGTCGCACCGCATCGGCAAACACGGCCTCGTTGTGGCCCACATCCATCAGGCCGGCCTGCGCCACGAGGGGGACCAAGGCAGCGCCGGACAGGATCGTGCGTCGTGTCAGCGTCATTTGCTCACCACCACAAAGCCGCGTGGCTTGCCCGACCCGGAGTCGACGGCCTGCATGCCCGCATGGAGGTCCGCCACGGTCATCCAGACCGGCGGGTATTTGTATTTGGCAACGTCGAGAACCAGCACCCGGTCGCTCTTGCCGTCATAGGCGGCCACCGGCGAGATGTGACCGTCACCGATCTGGCCGATGGGTTTTCGCGAGTAGTTGGCAACGAAGCGCTTGCCGGGGTCCACCAATGTCACTTTGATCAAGTTGCGCAACTGGTCAACGTCGAACGCGTCGGCGTGGGCATATTCGGCCCGGGTTCCGAGATTTCGGAAGAAGGCCGCGAGTTCCTCAAGAACGAGCCCCTCGTGCTCCACCATGGCGTAAGACTTCAGCGCCTGATTGACCGGCGTGAAGACACCGCTCTGAGTCCAGATGGCCCAGGGGTAGTACTGCACGGGTTTGGGCCGCTCGATGTCCAGCGAGTTGAGCACGGATGCAATGCTTGCCGGACCGCAGAACGTCAACACCTGTTCGACTTCGAGATAGGACGCCAGCTTGAAGTAAGGGCCGCGTAACTCGGCGGAGGCCATCAGGGCCTCGCCCTCTGGCTGCGTGATATAGACAAGCTTCTCCGCGCCCGCCGCAGTGCAAAGCCACAGCGCCGTCAGGGTGCACAGGAAAAATTTTCGAATCATTTTGCCCCTCCGAACCAGTGTGCCAGTAGCACGATGTCGCTATCGCTGAGGTCTTTGACGAACTGCTGCATGACCAGTGCCTGCCCGCCGGTGCGGGTGCCACCGACCCGATAGCTGTTCAGGGCGCTCACGAGATAGGCGCTCTGCTGACCGGCGATGATGGGCACGTCGGGCAGAACCGGGCGGCCGTCCGCGCTGTGGCAGGACAGGCAGGGCGCCGCCACGGCCGGCACGCCAGGTTCGGCATGCGTGGTTGCCGCAAATACACAGAGCGCGAGTCCAGCAACAAAAGTTTGGCGCATGCTCAGGCCTCGATATTCACGTTGATCATCATTCCGGTGTCCTCGTGGGGAAGGATGTGGCAGTGCATCACGAAACGGCCCACAAAATCCGTGAAACGCGTTCGCATGACCATGGTTCCGGCCGCGGGTACCGGGCAGGTGTCGAGCCAGGGGCGGCGCGGATCGGGCACGCCGTTTGAGCTGATCAGCTGGAACGGATTAACGTGGATGTGCAGCGGGTGCGGGAACGGCGTTTTGTTGACAAAGGTCCACTCTTCCGCCGTCCCGAGCCGGGCCCGCACATCGTCCCGCCCAGGATTGAATGGCTGGCCGTTGATCGTGAACTCGGTGTCGCGGAAATAGCCTTTGACATCGCTGACGCCAAGCACAAACTGGCGGCTCTGGACAATCTCGGAATCGACAATCGGCGTGAGGATCAGATTCTTTGGCAACGGACCTTTGGGTATCTGTCGCCCGAACGGCAGGTCCCGCCCGATGCGCGCATCCGCCGCCGCGATGACAATCACGTCGGCCATATGGATGCTGGGAAGCGCCTGCTTACCCTGCATGAAGGCCGGGCGGCGAAGTTTGTAAGTGCCGGGCTTGAGCGCCTTGACCAACAGGTTGACACGGTTGCCTGGCGCCAGGTCGGTCTGGGCCACCTGCTCCGGTGTCGGCAGGGGATTGCCGTCACGCCCGATTTCATGCAATTCCAGTCCGTCCAGCGTCAGCGGCAGAAACTGGGCATCGCCCGCATGCAGCACGCGCCAGTGCTGGACCTCGCCTTCGCGCAGGTAAATCCGTGGCCGGTATTGCCCGTTGATGAGAAAGTTGCGCTCGGCATCCAGTGGCCAAATCGGGTCTTCGGTGGTCAGCAGACCGTCAATGCCAGGAATGGGCGCCTGAATGACAAGAATACGCTCCACCGCTTGTCTGATCTCGGGAACATCATCGAGCGCGCCACGAATGACCGCCATGCCGGCCGCGCCCGAGGCCACCTGGGCCGCTACCGAACCATGACGATGCGGGTGATACCAGTAGTTGCCGGCCGGGTGATTCTTGGGAATCTGGAGCACGTAATTGAAGCGCTGACCGGGCTCGATTTGCAGGTAGACGTTGTCACTGTTGCCGCGCGGGCTGACGTGAAACCCGTGGTAATGCACGTTGGTCGTGTTGAAACGGTCCGGTATGTTGGCGACGGTCGGCTTGGTGTCCGGGTTGCGCGGCATCCGGTTTTCAAAAGCGATTTCCACGGTGTCACCCGCCGATATGCGCAGGGTCGGCCCTGGCAGCATGCCGTTGAACAAGCGAAGATCGGCCGGGCCGCCGGGGAGGGTCACTCTGGTCACTCCCATGCTCAACGAAGTCCGCAGAAGTCCGTCGACCGAATGGATTTCCGGCGGATTCTTCAAGTCGTCAGGCAGTCCGAGGGGTGACACACCCGGCAATACCTTTGGTCCTCTTGTGGCTGCGAAGGCAGAGGTTCCCAGATAAGTCAATCCGGTGGCGGACAAGCCTGTCACGCCTGCCAACAATGTGCGCCGCCCGATCATTCGCATTGCCCCGAGGTAAAAGAATGACGGATCGATAGCAAGGCAAGGAAATGTCTCATTTCGTTCTCTTTTCGGGACTGCGACCTGGTTGTCTGTCGTTCAATCATGCTGTTGAAAATAGCGGCACTTTTTACGGCCATGGTTGCAAGGCAGCAAGACAGCGTCGGTTGATTTCTTGGCGTTTTTGCAAGCTTGTCGGTCAGTCCAAGCAACAAACGCGTTGAATTGGACGGGTCATGAATCAACAAGGGTCACGTTACATTGATCAACATCAATTTGAAATGAGTATATGTTACGAACTGTAAACCATCCAGCATCCGCTTGGACGGACAAGGTGTGAGTACCGCAAGGCCGGTCAAGCTGCAATTTGCAGGAATACAAGGGTAATCCCCCAATTTCCACCGATTGACTGTCTACGGATCCTGGCGTTCGTCTGGAGCCGATCCGCACCGATGATGATTGGGAACGGGCAAAGGTCGAAGCGTACCGGACGCCGGCGCCGGATCGGCCTGCAGGCTCAGATGGGCAAGGACTGCACCCGACCGTCAAGCCCCAGCCAGTGGTGCGCGGCATGTTGCAGCGTGGTGGGGGCGCCGGTGGCGAGCAGCACGCACTGGCCGGCGGCGGCATCATTGAGTGACAGGGTGTGCAGCATGCGCCGGGTCTGGCGCGCCACCGGTTCGCCGTTGTCGATCAGGCGCACCTCGGCTCCGACCAGCCGGCTCAGGTGCTCGCTGGCAAACGGGTAGTGCGTGCAACCCAGTACCAGCGTGTCGATCTGCCCATTCTTAGTGCCAAATTGGCCCATGGCCCGCGTGTACTGTGCGCATAGTGCTATTACTTTAGGAGTGTCGTCGCGCTCGATGGCATCGGCCAAGCCGTCGCAGGGCTGGCACACGAAGTCGGCTTGAGCCGCCAGCGCGGCCAGCAGCGTGCGAAATTTGGCACTCTCCAGCGTGCCGCGGGTGGCCATGACACCGATGCGCCGGGTCTGGCTGTGGGCCACGGCGGGCTTGAGGGCCGGCTCCACGCCGACGATGGGCAGCGTGGGATGCTCCTGGCGCAGCACATGAATGGCCGCCGCGGTGGCGGTGTTGCAGGCAATGACCAGCGCCTTGATGTGGTGTTGGGCCAGCAGGTAGGCCGTGAGCGCGCGCGCACGCCCGATCACATGGGCGTCATCGCGCTCGCCGTAGGGGGCGTGGCCGCTGTCGGCGACATACACAAAGTCCTCGTGCGGCAGCTCGGTGCGCAGGGCCTTGAGAATGCTCAGGCCACCAATGCCGCTGTCAAACACCCCGATGGGCTGTTTGACGGCAGCGCAAGAAGTGGCAGAAAAATTGGGGTCAGAGCCCAATGGCTGTCCCATGTTCGCTCAATGGCCGGCGACCGTTATCCCTTTGAACTCGCCAGTCGCAATGCGTTGTTGCCACTCGGCCGGTCCGGTGATGTGGGCGCTGGTGCCACCGGAATCCACCGCCACCGTGACCGGCATATCGACCACGTCAAATTCGTAAATGGCTTCCATGCCGAGATCGGCAAAGCCGACAACTTTGGCACTCTTGATGGCCTTGCTCACCAAGTAGGCGGCGCCGCCCACCGCCATCAAATAGGCGCTTTTGTGTTTTTTGATCGCGGCAATTGCCACCGGGCCGCGTTCGGCCTTGCCGATCATGGAGATCAGGCCGGTCTGGCTTAGCATCATCTCGGTGAAGTCGTCCATGCGGGTGGCGGTGGTGGGGCCGGCCGGGCCGACCGCCTCGCCCTTGACCGGATCGACCGGGCCGACGTAGTAAATCACGCGGTTGGTAAAGTCGACCGGCAGCTTCTCGCCCTTGGCCAGCATGTCCTGGATGCGCTTGTGGGCGGCATCGCGGCCGGTCAGCATCTTGCCGCTCAGCAGCAGCGTGTCGCCCGGCTTCCAGCTGGCGACTTCTTCCTTGCTCAGGGTGTTGAGATCGACCTTTTTGCTTTTGACGTAATCGGGCGTCCACTGCACATCCGGCCACAGGTCCAGGCTCGGTGGCTCCAGGTACACCGGGCCGCTGCCATCCAGCACGAAGTGGGCGTGCCGGGTGGCGGCGCAGTTGGGAATCATCGCCACCGGCTTGCTGGCGGCGTGGGTCGGGTACATCTTGATCTTGATGTCCAGCACAGTGGTGAGACCGCCCAGACCCTGCGCGCCAATGCCGAGGGCGTTGACCTTGTCGAACAATTCGAGGCGCAGGGCTTCGGTCTTGCTCAGCGCCTGTCCAGAAGATGACTTGGCCTGCAACTCGTACATATCGAGGTCGTCCATCAGGCTTTCCTTGGCCATCAACACCGCTTTTTCAGCGGTGCCGCCAATGCCGATGCCGAGCATGCCGGGCGGGCACCAGCCGGCGCCCATCGTGGGCACGGTCTTGAGCACCCAGTCCACCACCGAGTCGCCGGGGTTGAGCATGACCAGCTTGCTTTTGTTCTCGCTGCCGCCGCCTTTCGCCGCCACCGTGACTTCCAGCGTGTGGCCGGGCACGATTTCCGTGAAGATCACTGCCGGCGTGTTGTCCTTGGTGTTCTTGCGCTCAAACTGCGGGTCGGCCACCACGCTGGCGCGCAGCGTGTTGTCGGGGTGGTTGTAGGCCCGGCGCACGCCCTCGTTGATCGCGTCATCCAGACTGCCGGTGAAGCCGTCCCAGCGCACGTCCATACCGACTTTCAGGAACACGTTGACGATGCCGGTGTCCTGGCAAATCGGCCGGTGGCCGGTGGCGCTCATCTTGCTGTTGGTCAGAATTTGCGCGATGGCGTCCTTGGCCGCCGCGCTTTGCTCGCGCTCGTAGGCGCGCGCCAGATGAGCGATGTAGTCGGCGGGGTGGTAGTAGCTGATGTACTGTAGGGCGGCGGCAACGGACTCGATCAGGTCGGCCTGGCGGATGGTGGTCATGGCGATGCGAAACCTCGGGTAGGAAGGATCAGTGTGCTTCGTTTTGCGTGCGTGACATCAAACGGTCGGTGTACGCGATGGCCATGGCTGACAGCAAAAAGGTGATGTGAATCGCAGTCTGGGCGATCAACACTTTTTCGTCGTAGTTGGCGGCGTTGATGAAGGTCTTGAGCAGGTGGATGGAGCTGATGCCGATGATCGCGGTGGCGAGTTTCACCTTGAGCACCGAGGCATTCACATGGCTCAGCCACTCGGGCTGGTCGGGATGGCCTTCCAGGTCCATGCGGCTGACAAAGGTCTCGTAGCCACCCACAATCACCATGATCAACAGGTTGGAGATCATGACCACGTCAATCAGCGCCAGTACCACCAGCATGATGATGGTTTCGTTCAAGGCGATCGTCGGACCCGTTTCCTTGTAACCGATGCTGGTGATCAAGGCTTGCAGGGCGGTCTGGTTGCCAAAGGCGGCTTCCAGCAGGTGCACCAGTTCCACCCAGAAGTGGAATACATAGACGCCTTGCGCGGCGATCAGGCCGAGGTAGAGCGGCAGCTGCAGCCAGCGGCTGGCAAAAATGAAGGCCGGAATCGGGCGCAGGCGACGGGTTTTTTCGGGAGCAGGTGCGGTCATTGGAGGTCTCTAGGGGTACTTGATGCGCCCATTGTAGGGGTGCAAAATGGTTGGTCGAGTCGGTGCCTTCGTAAGTTTGAGGCCAGTCAGTGGCCTGTAAGTGCCAACCCCGACAGTCTCGCACAGCTTTGATTAATTAGAGGAGAGCTACCCATGAGTGCACAGCAGTCTGCCATCGAGTCAACCTTGGTTGAAAACCGCGTTTTCCCGCCAAGTGAAGCGGTCGTGAAAGCCGCCCGCATTTCCGGTATGGACGGCTACAACGCGCTGTGCGCCGAAGCCGACAAGGACTTCGAGGGCTTCTGGGCCCGACTGGCGCGCGAGAACGTGGTGTGGAGCAAGCCCTTTACCCAAACGCTGGACGAATCCAATGCGCCGTTTTACAAATGGTTTGACGACGGTGAACTGAACGCGTCCGCTAACTGCCTGGACAAGCACATGGGCACACCGGTCGAGCACAAAACGGCGGTCATTTTCGAAGCCGACGACGGCACCGTGACCAAGACCAGCTACAAGGAACTGCTGGCGCGGGTGAGCCAGTTTGCCAATGCGCTCAAGGCGCACGGTATTCAAAAGGGCGATCGGGTGTTGATCTACATGCCCATGACACTGGAAGGCGTCATTGCCATGCAGGCCTGCGCCCGCATTGGCGCCACCCACAGCGTGGTGTTCGGGGGCTTCTCCGCCAAGGCGTTGCAGGAGCGCATCATGGACGCCGGCGCCGTGGCGGTGATCACTTCCAACTACCAGATGCGCGGCGGTAAAGAGTTGCCCTTGAAGGCGATTGTGGACGAGGGTCTGGCGATGGGTGGCTGCGAGTCGATCAAGACGGTTTTTGTGTACCAGCGCACCGCGACCGCCTGCAATATGGTGGCGGGCCGCGACAAGACCTTTGCCGAAGCACTGGCGGGGGAAAGCACGGAATGTGCGCCGGTGGCCGTCGGGGCCGAGCATCCGCTGTTCATTCTGTTTACCTCCGGCTCTACCGGCAAGCCCAAGGGCGTGCAGCATTCCACCGGCGGTTTCCTGCTGTGGGCCAAGTTGACCATGGACTGGACCTTTGACCTGCAGCCGTCGGATGTGTTCTGGTGTACGGCCGACATTGGCTGGATCACCGGCCACACCTATGTGGCTTACGGCCCGCTGGCGGCGGGTGCGACCCAGATCATTTTTGAAGGCGTCCCGACTTATCCGGACGCGGGTCGTTTCTGGCAGATGATCGAGCGCCACAAGTGCACTATTTTCTACACCGCGCCCACCGCCATCCGCTCGTTGATCAAGGCGGCCGAGAGCAATGAAAAAGTCCATCCGGCCCGCTCGGACCTGAGCAGCCTGCGCATCCTGGGTTCGGTTGGCGAGCCGATCAACCCGGAAGCCTGGATGTGGTACTACAAGCACGTTGGCGGCGAGCGCTGCCCGATTGTGGACACCTTCTGGCAGACCGAGACCGGCGGCCACATGATCACGCCGCTGCCGGGCGCCACCCCGCTGGTACCGGGCAGCTGCACTTTGCCGTTGCCTGGCATCATGGCGGCCATCGTGGACGAGGTAGGCAACGATGTGCCCAATGGTTCCGGTGGCTTGCTGGTGATCAAGCGGCCATGGCCGTCCATGATTCGCACCATCTGGAATGACCCGGATCGCTTCAAGAAGAGCTATTTCCCGGAAGAACTGGGTGGCACGGTGTACTTGGCGGGGGACGGCGCGGTGCGCAGCGCGGATCGCGGCTACTTCCGCATCACCGGGCGTATTGACGACGTGCTGAATGTGTCGGGCCACCGCATGGGCACCATGGAAATCGAATCGGCGCTGGTGTCCAAGACCGACCTGGTGGCCGAAGCGGCGGTGGTGGGGCGTCCGGATGACCTGACCGGCGAGGCGATTTGCGCCTTTGTCGTGCTCAAGCGGCCGTGCCCGACCGGCGACGAGGCGCGGGCCATTGCCAAGGAATTACGTGATTGGGTGGCGAAAGAAATTGGCCCGATTGCCAAACCGAAAGACATCCGCTTTGGCGAGAACCTGCCGAAGACCCGCTCCGGCAAGATCATGCGGCGTTTGCTGCGCTCGCTGGCCAAGGGGGAGTCGATTACCCAGGATACGTCAACACTGGAGAATCCAGCGATTCTGGATCAGTTGGGTCAAACCTATTGATGCTATATAAATCATAGCCGGTGATGCCCTTGTGGAGAGGGCTAGCGGCTGAAAACACCTATAAAAAAAGCCCGCATCAGCGGGCTTTTTTGTTCGTCAAGCAGACCTCTCAGATCAGCTCGCCAGCACCCAGGCTGCCAGTTTCTTGGCGTCAGCTTCGCTGACTTGGGCATTGGCCGGCATTGGGATAGCACCCCAAACGCCAGAACCACCCTTGATGATTTTGACGGCCAATTTGTCCGCGGCATCTTTTTGGCCGGCATATTTTTTGGACACTTCTTTGAAAGACGGGCCCACCAGTTTCTTGTCAACGGCATGACAAGCCATGCAGTTCTTGGAAGTAGCCAGCGCCAGATCGGCAAACGCAGGCGCAGTGAAAGAGACTGCAGCAACTAAAGCAAAGAGAGCACGTTTCATCAATTTATCCTTGGGAGTTCGTTTACAGTTAACCAACGCTATTGTAATGATTGTGGTTGACACAGGTTGCCGTCGGGGCATTTGAGAAATGACAGGAGAATGACATGTATTTGTTGGGACTGGGATTGGTTTTGCTGGTCATGAAGTATCTTGAAATCGGCCCGGTGGCCGCCTGGGCCTGGTGGCTTGTGCTGACGCCCTTTGGCTTGGCTGTGCTCTGGTGGACCTGGGCGGATTCCTCGGGCTACACCAAAAGGAAAGCGATGGAGCGTGAAGATGCACGTCGGCAGGCGCGCATTGACAAAAATCGCGAGGCGATCGGAACGCTGGCCAAAAAGAAACGGCGTTGACCAATCCTTAAAAAAAGCCCGCTCAGCAATGCCAAGCAGGCTTTATTGCGTCGGGTCGGAAAATCAGTAGTTGTCGAGCACCGCGCCCTTGCTGGCGGTGGACGCGTTGAAGGCAAATTTGGCCTGCACGCCGCGGGTGTAGCGTGGCTGCGGTGCCGTCCAGGCGGCGCGACGGGTGGCGATCTCGGCGTCACTGACATTGAGTTGCAGCAGCAGCTGGTGCGCATCGATGGTGATGGAGTCGCCTTCCTGGATGAAGGCAATGGTGCCGCCCACAGCCGCTTCCGGCGCGACGTGACCCACCACCATGCCCCAGGTGCCGCCCGAGAAGCGACCGTCGGTGATCAGACCGACCGACTCACCGAGCCCTTGCCCGACCAGTGCCCCGGTCGGCGCCAGCATCTCGGGCATGCCGGGGCCACCTTTGGGACCCAAGTAACGCAGCACCATCACATCGCCAGCCACGATCTTGTTGGCCAGAATGGCGGCCATGGCGGATTGTTCGTCATCAAACACGCGGGCCGGGCCGGTCATCACCGGGTTTTTCAGGCCGGTGATCTTGGCCACGCAGCCTTCCGGTGACAGGTTGCCTTTCAGGATGGCCAGGTGGCCTTGCGCGTACATCGGGTTGCTCAGAGGACGAATCACATCCTGGTCGGCCCGTGGCGCATCCGGCACGTCTTTCAGCACCTCGGTCACGGTCTGGCCGCTGATGGTGATGCAGTCGCCATGCAGCAGGCCCGCAGACAACAAGGTCTTCATGACCTGCGGAATGCCGCCAGCGCGGTGCAGGTCCACCGCCAGGTATTGGCCGCTGGGCTTCAGGTCACACAGCACCGGCGTTTTGACGCGCACGCGCTCGAAGTCGTCAATCGTCCACTCCACCCCGGCCGCGTGGGCAATCGCCAGAAAGTGCAGCACGGCGTTGGTGGAGCCGCCGGTGGCCATGATGATGGCGACGGCATTTTCGATTGATTTGCGCGTGACGATGTCGCGCGGTTTCAGGTCTTTTTTGATGGCCTCAATCAGCACCTTGGCGGATTCTTTGGCCGAGTTCACCTTCTCGTCATGCGGGTTGGCCATGGTGCTGGAGTAGGGCAGGGAGATGCCCAAGGCTTCGAAGGCGGACGACATGGTGTTGGCGGTGTACATGCCGCCACAGGAGCCGGTGCCGGGGACGGCGCGCCGCTCGATCTCCAGCAGGTCTTCGTCGCTCATGCGCCCGGCCGCGTTCTCGCCCACGGCTTCAAACACGCTGACGATGTTGAGGTCTTTACCCTTGTAATGGCCGGGCAGGATGGTGCCGCCATAGACAAAGATGGCGGGCACATTGGCGCGCAGCATGCCCATCAGGCCGCCCGGCATGTTCTTGTCGCAGCCGCCCACCACCAGCACGCCGTCCATCCACTGGCCTTGCACGCAGGTCTCAATACAGTCGGAAATCACCTCGCGGCTGACCAGCGAGTACTTCATGCCCTCGGTCCCCATGGCCATGCCATCCGAAATGGTGGGGGTGCCGAATACCTGGGCATTGCCGCCGGCCTCTTCAATCGCGGCAATTGCGGCATCCGCCAGCTTCTGCAGGCCGCTGTTGCACGGCGTGATGGTGCTGTGGCCGTTGGCGACGCCCACCATCGGCTTCTTGAAGTCGTCGGCCTCGTAGCCCATGGCGTAGTACATGGAGCGGTTGGGTGCGCGCGACTTGCCCTCGGTGATGTTTTTGCTGCGGGGGTTCAGGATGACGGGTTTGATGTCCATGAGAGGTCTCTGATGAAAGGGGTTGCAGTTATGCAGGCCGGCGCTGCGCCGGGCTTTTTTTGTCACTCCTGCGTATTTTACGGACCTGAGCGGGGCCTGCGCTTGCGTGCACAATGCCGTCCATGCTGATTCACCCCCAAATTAATCCCGTCGCCCTGCAACTCGGTCCTTTGGCCGTCCATTGGTATGGCCTGACCTATCTGGCCGCCTTTGGCCTGTTCATGTTCCTGGGCATTCGTCGTCTCAAACACCCGCCATTCGCCGGGATCACCGGTCCGGGTGCCTGGAGCCGCCGCGACGTGGAAGACATCCTGTTCCTCGGCGTGATGGGCGTGGTGCTGGGGGGGCGCATTGGCTACTGCCTGTTTTACAAGCCGCTCTATTACCTGGCGCACCCGCTGGAGATTTTTGCCGTGTGGCAAGGCGGCATGAGTTTTCACGGTGGCATGCTGGGTGTCATTGCCGCCATGGTCTGGTTTGCCCACTCCCGCCAGAAGCCGTGGCTGCAGGTGGCTGATTTTGTGGCGCCGTGCGTGCCCACCGGGCTGGCCGCGGGCAGGGTGGGCAACTTCATCAACGGTGAGTTGTGGGGCCGGGTAAGCAGTCCAGACCTGCCCTGGGGCATGGTGTTTCGGGGCGCGGGCGACCTGCCACGGCACCCGTCGCAGGTGTACCAGTTTTTGGGGGAGGGTCTGCTGTTGTTCGTGCTGTTGTGGCTGTATGCCCGCAAGGAGCGCAAGCAAGGGCAGGTGGCGGCGGCCTTTTTGGTGGGCTACGGCGTGTTTCGCTTTAGCGCCGAGTTCTTCCGCGAACCGGATGCGTTTCTCGGCATTCTGTCGCTGGGCATGAGCATGGGGCAATGGCTGTGCGTACCGATGATCGTGGGCGGCATCGCCTTGTGGCGCTGGGCGCAGGCACGCACTTCAAGCTGAGATGGGTCGCCGACCACGGGTTTGTACTGAGGCACAAATCCTTGCGTTCGGCGGGCTGACTCTTGATAATTACCGGTAATTATTGAACGCCTGCAATCAAGTCGTCACACCGATTAACCCACGAAGCTGAACTCCCCATGCGCCTGGTTCACAACTCCCTGCACAATGAAGTCGCGGCGCTGCTGCGCGACCAGATCTTTGATGGCACGCTAGGCGCCGGCTGTTTCATCGACGAAGCGGCGCTGTGCGTGAGCCTGCAGATCTCGCGCACGCCGCTGCGCGAGGCGCTCAAGGTGCTTAGCGCCGAAGGCCTGGTGCGCCACGAGCCGCGCCGGGGCAGTTTCGTGAACGAGGTGACCGAGCAGGATCTGGACGAGATCTTTCCGGTGATTGCCTTGCTGGAGGGGCGCTGCGCCTTCGAGGCGGCGCGCAACGCCAGTGATGCTGACCTGGCCGCGCTCGACGTGCTGCACGAGCGCCTGCAGCAGCACGCCCAGGCCCGTCGCATCAACGATTATTACGCCACCAACTTCGCCATCCACGAGGCCATCATCGCGCTGGCCAACAACCGCTGGCTGGCCCAGGCGATTGCCGATTTACGCAAAATTCTCAAGCTCGCGCGGCTGCAGCAGCTGCATGCACCGGGGCGGCTGGCGCAAAGCCTGAGCGAGCACCTGGCCATCTACGCCGCCCTGCGGGCCCGTGACTGCGAAGGCGCCGACGCGGCCATGCGAACCCACCTCACGCGCCAGCGCGAGGCCCTGCGCGAACTCGCGGGCAACCAGAAAAGCAGGCGACTGGCATGAACACCTCCGAATGGATCAGCCGCAACGTCTCGAAACTGCTGCCGGTGGCAGTTTCCAAGAAAAATGCGGCTACAGCCCCCGTCAATGCTGGACAGTCTGCTATTAAATCAGGACCGGTTGAAGGCGGATGGACCGGCGTGACGGCGGGCCTGGCGGGGCCGCCGCCGAGCGCTGCCAGCCCGGCATCTGCACCGGTCAGCGCGGGCAGCCGCCCGGCACCGCGTTCCACCCGCGAGCGCCTCGCCGGCACGCTGAGTCACAAGGACGAAGCCCTGTCACCGCGGGTGCTGCGCCGCGCGCTGGCCGAGTTGCAGGCTGTGGTGGACAACCAAGTCAGCGAGGTGGAGGGCGGGCGCCGCGCCAGCGCCGTGGCGCTCTGGTACGCCCGTGCCACGCTGGAGCGGCGACGTGACATGTGGCTGCTGATGAGCGAGCAGTTCCTGGCCGATCCACACACCGTCAAGTTGGCGCAGGCCCGCTATGCCGCGGCGGTCGGAACGCCCGACGAAGCGGTGGCCGAAGTACATTACCGCCGCGCCACGGTGTCACCGCGCCGGCGTTTGCTGCAGCGCTTCAGCGCCTTTCCCGACGGCATCCGGTTTTTGGTGGACATGCGCGCTGAAATGCTGCCCTACCTCAAGTCCGACAAGCGCCTGCAGGCGCTGGATGTCGAGATGGAATACATGTTCTCCACCTGGTTTGACGTCGGTTTTCTGGAGCTACGGCGTATCAGTTGGGACTCGCCGGCGTCGTTGATCGAGAAACTCATCAGGTACGAGGCCGTGCACGACATTCGCGGCTGGAATGATGTCAAGAATCGGCTCGATTCCGACCGCCGCTGCTACGGATTTTTTCATCCCCGGCTGCCGGATGAACCGCTGATCTTTGTCGAGGTGGCCCTGCTCCATGAGATGGCCGACAGCATCACGCCACTGCTCGACGAGTCGGCTGACGCGGAAGACCTTAACAAGGCCACCACCGCGATTTTTTACTCCATCAGCAACACCCAGACCGGCCTGCGCGGCGTGAGCTTTGGCGATTCGCTGATCAAGCGCGTGGTTGAAACCCTCAAGACCGAGTTCCCGCGTCTGAAGATTTTTGCCACGCTCTCGCCGATCCCGGGCTTTCGCGCCTGGCTGGGCAAGAACGCCGCGGCCATGCTGGACAAACTGGACGACAAGGCTCGCGCAGCGCTCGGCCATGCGGTCGGTTTTGAGCCAGTGGCGGCGGCGCAGTTGCTGGCTGCCGCCGATAAGGCGCTGGCGCTCGACGCCAAATCACCGGTACGCCACCTGCTGTTGCAGTGCGCCGCTCACTATCTGGGCCGGGAACTGGTGGACGGCCGGCCGCTTGACCCGGTGGCACGTTTTCATCTGGGCAACGGCGCTCGGATTGAGCGGCTGAACTGGGGCGGCGACCCTTCGCCCAAGGGTCTCAAGCAGTCGTACGGCATGATGGTCAATTACCTTTATGACCTCAAACGGCTAGACAAGTACCGGGCGCAGCTGGCCCATAGCAAAATACCGGTTTCAGGCGCCATTGAAGACCTGGAGTTCTGAAGGCTGACTTTTTATCAAAATAACAGGAGACAAACATGACTTTGACACACACCACAAACAACACCCGGCGCGATGTTTTGCGCCTGGCCGCAGCGGGACTGGCCAGCAGTTCGCTACCCGGGTTCGCCCAGGCGCACTGGCCGGCCAAGCCGGTGACCGTGATCGTGCCGTTCCCGGCCGGAGGTGGCACCGATGCTTTTGCCCGGCCGCTGTCGGCTCAATTCGCCAAGTTGACGGGCAAGCAACTCATCGTTGACAACCGGGGCGGCGCGGGCGGCACCGTCGGTGCCAGTATTGCGGCCAAGGCCCAGCCGGATGGCTACACGCTCTTCATGGGCGCGGTGCATCACGCCATTGCGCCGTCGATGTACCCCAAGCTGGACTACGACATCGAAAAAGATTTTGTACCGCTGGCCCTGCTGGCCAATGTGCCGCAGGTACTGGTGGTCAACCCCAGGTTGGTGCCGGGCGACTTCAAGGCTTTCCTGGCGCAGCTGCGCAAAAACCCGGGTCGCATGAACTACGGCTCGGCCGGCAGCGGCACCTCGCACCATCTGGCGGGGGAGTTGTTCAAGATGCAGACCAAAACCTTTATCACGCATATTCCCTACCGCGGCGCTGGTCCGGCTTTGGGTGATTTGATCGCGGGCAATGTGGACATGATGTTCGACGGCCTGGGCTCGTCGGCTGCGCACATCAAGGGTGGTCGTATCAAGGCGCTCATGGTGTCGGGCCCCAAGCGCAACCCGGCCTTCCCCGACGTGCCGTGTGCCGCTGAATTGGGTTTGCCGGACTACACCGTCTCCACCTGGTATGGCTTGTGGGCGCCCAAAGGGACGCCGGCGGATGTGCAGGCCCGCATTGTTGAAGAAATGCGCCGTGCTGCGGCCACCGACGAACTGAAAGCCATTTGGGCCAGCAATGGTGCCGAGTTTGGTAACCTGTCGCCGCCGCAGTTTGGTAGTTTTGTCAGCGCTGAGGTCAAGCGCTGGGCGGCAGTGGTGAAGGCTTCTGGCGCCAAGCTGGACTAAACGGCTCCGGCAAGCCATGCCTGGAAGCGTCCAGTTTGAGCAGCAGGCGGGCGTGGCGCGGGTCACGCTCAGCCATCCAGCTCGGTTCAACGCCATGTCACGCGGCATGTGGCGCGAGCTGCGCGCGGTGTTTGAGAACATCCAGCGCCGCATGGACCTGCGCTGCGTGCTGCTGGGCGGGGCGGGCGGCCACTTCTGTTCGGGCGGTGATATTTCAGAGTACCCCGACTTCCGCTTTCAGGAAGCCCACCTGCGCGACTTTCACGAGAACGAGGTTTGGGGCGCTTTGCAGGCCCTGCTGGATTGCGATGTGCCGATCGTGGCGCGGATTGACGGCAACTGCATGGGCGCGGGCATAGAGATTGCCAGTTGTTGTGACATCCGCCTGGCGGGCGCGTCTGCCCGCTTTGGGGCGCCGATTGCCCGGCTCGGCTTTCCGATGGCACCGCGTGAGGCCGCGTTGGTGGCGCGCGAAGTGGGCCTGGTCACGGCACGCCAAATGCTGCTGGAGGCGGCGATTTTTAGCGCGGCCGACATGAAGGCCGCCGGCTTCCTCAGTCAGGTGCTGGCGGACGAGCAACTGGACGCCGAGGCGCAGGCCAGCGTGCTGCGTATCGCGGCGCTGGCGCCCCAGGCGGCCCGACTGAACAAACAGACATTTAGGGCATTAATTAGCCCTCTAGCCCCCGTCAATAGTGCGCAAGCAGCTATTAATAGCATAGCAAATTACCTGGATAAGACCTACGCCTACGCTGACAGCGCCGAACACCGGGAAGGTATTCTGGCTTTTCTGGAAAAGCGAAAACCCGTGTTTTGAACGCTTTGCAGTCGTAGCGGCTGTCATCCCGGCGCAGGCCGGGATCCATGCATGCCTCAACTGGATCCCGGCCTGCGCCGGGATGACAGAATTTAGTTAAATCCTTAATGACCGACAAAAATCAAGTTCCATACTGATATGCATATGCAGAATCCCCCAACGCCTGCCAACGGCAATCTGTTTGCCGCACTGCGCGCCGCCTTCCCGCAAGACCTGGACAGCGTCGCCGTCGAGACCGATAACGGCCTGCTTTACTCCTGGCGCGACCTGGAGCGTGCCACCGCCCTGATGGCCAATCTGCTGGCGTCGCTGGACCTGCCCGCAGGCGCCCGCATTGCCGTGCAGGTGGAAAAGTCGGTCGAAGCGATGGTGTTGTACCTGGCGACCTTGCGCGCCGGTTTTGTGTTTTTGCCGCTCAACACCGCCTATCAAAGCGCGGAGATTGAGTACTTCATCGGCAATGCCGAGCCCGCCGTGGTGGTGTGCACGGCCAAAAACTTTGGCTGGGTCAGCAAAATTGCCTTCACGGCCGGCACCCAACATGTGTTCACCCTCAACGACGACCGCACCGGCTCCTTGCTGGAGCGGGCCGCACAGGGTTCCGAGCACCATGAGATGGCCGTTAAGAACGCCAATGACCTGGCCGCCATTTTGTACACCAGCGGCACCACCGGCCGCAGCAAAGGGGCGATGCTGACGCATGGCAACCTGCTCAGCAACGCGCAGGTGCTGAAGGACTACTGGGGCTGGAAGCCCGATGATGTGCTGATTCACGCCCTGCCGATCTTCCATGTGCACGGTCTGTTTGTGGCCCTGCACGGGGCGCTGCTCAACGGCAGCAAGATGATCTGGCTGGGCAAGTTTGACCCCCGCACCGTGATTCAGAAGCTGCCGCAAGCGACGGTGTTCATGGGCGTGCCCACACTCTATGTGCGTCTGCTGGCCGAGCCGGGCTTGACGGTCGAAGCGGTGCGCCATATGCGGCTGTTCATCGCCGGCTCGGCGCCCCTGCTGATTGAAACCTTCAACGACTGGCAAGCCAGAACCGGCCACACCATTCTGGAACGTTACGGCATGAGCGAGACCCTGATGCTCACCTCCAATCCGTATGAAGAGCGTGACGGTGAGCGCCGCGGCGGCACGGTGGGTTTCCCGCTGCCGGGCGTCAGTCTGCGGGTGCAGGATGACGAGGGCCGGCCCGTGCCGGCGGGCGAGATCGGCGGCATCCAGGTCAAGGGGCCGAATGTGTTCAAGGGTTACTGGCGCATGCCGGAGAAGACGGCGGAAGAATTCACGCCGGACGGCTACTTCAAAACGGGCGATGTCGGCAAGATCGATGCGCTGGGCTATGTGACGATCGTGGGGCGCAGCAAAGACCTCATCATCAGTGGCGGCTACAACGTTTATCCGGCCGAAATCGAAGGCTATATCAATGAGTTGCCGGGCGTGGCCGAGAGCGCAGTCGTGGGCATACCGCATGCGGATTTTGGCGAGGTCGGCGTCGCCGTCGTCATCGCCAAACCGGGTGTTGCGCTCGACCCCGGCCAGATCATTGCCAGCCTGAAATCAAAGTTGGCTAACTTCAAGGTGCCCAAGCAATGTTTTGTGGTCGATGCGCTGCCGCGCAACACCATGGGCAAGGTGCAAAAAAATATCTTGCGGGCCCAGTACGGGCTAGCTTGACGGCTTGGCAGCTATGATTTGCTATTAAATCAATAGCTGCTTGCGCTTATTCTTCGGGGGCTAGAGGTCTTTTTAACGTAAAACCAGAACCGGAACATGGGAGTGCGTCAGCACCTGCTGGGTTTCGCTGCCCAGCAACAGGCGCTTGATGCCACGCCGACCGTGCGAGGCCATCACGATCAGATCGCATTTATGTTTCTTGGCGGCGGCGATGACGGCATCCGACACCAGGTCGGACTTGACGGTGATCGCCTTGGTTTTGACACCTTTGGCCAGCGCGGCTTTCTGGACCGCGTCAACAATGGCTTGGCCGTCTTCGGCCCATTGCTTTTCAACCCGGCTGACTTCTGCCGCCTGCAAGGCCAAGCCGCCCTCAAAATAGCTTTGTGGATACCGCGGAACGACTTTCAAGGCCACTAGTTGGGCTCCCGTCAGCGCGGCCAGCGCAATGGCGCTGCTGACGGCTTTTTTCGACAAGGTGGAACCATCGGTGGCGACAAGAATTCTTTGGTACATGAACTGCTCCTGTTGAGTGAAGACACTGAGCTTACTCTGCTCGCCCTATGCCGTCCTGATTTTCGTCAAGTAAACTGGGCAGCCTGTCAAACAGTGCCGCCGGTCGGACACCCTTGAATCTCATGCCTCATGTCAGTCCTGCCGCCGGTGTTGTGGCACCACAAAACCTCATCAATGCGCAAGGCAGAGATCAACAGGAGTCGCCCGCCGCAGACACGGCCACTGCGGATTTGCGGCTGCTGGACGACCCGCAGGAATGGTCGGCCTTCAGTCGCCCGGATGCCCAGCGCGCTGATTGCTGGGAGTCCAATATCCAGATCGAGGGCATGCATTGCGCGGCCTGTGCGCTGACGCTGGAAGATGCGCTGCTGAGCGTGCCCGGCGTGGTGACGGCCGAGGTGAGCGCCGGCAGCCACCGGGCACGCGTGGTCTGGTCGGCGCAGGCGGTGCGGCCGTCTGACTGGATGCGGGCGGTTCAAACCGCGGGCTACCGCGCCGTGCCGGCCAATGATGCGTTTGCGCGTGAACGCCGCAAAAATGAATCACGCAAGGCGCTTTGGCGCCTGGGTGTCGCCGGCCTGTGCATGATGCAGGTGATGATGTACGCCTACCCGGCCTACGTCGCCGCGCCCGGGGATTTGACACCCGAGATGGAGCAACTGCTGCGTTGGGCCTCCTGGGTGCTGACGCTGCCGGTGATCCTGTTCTCCTGCGGTCCGTTTTTTGGCAATGCCTTGCGTGACGTGTTGCAGCGCCGCGTGAGCATGGACCTGCCGGTGGCTCTGGGCATGCTGATTACCTTCGCGGTCAGTACCGCTGGCACCTTTGATCCGCAGGGCCTCTTTGGTCGCGAGGTGTATTTTGACTCGCTCACCATGTTTGTCTTTTTCCTGCTGTCGGGGCGCTGGCTGGAATTGCGCCTGCGGGACCGAACAGCGGGCGCGCTGGAGGCGCTGATGAACCGGCTGCCCGACAGCGTAGCGCGGCTGGCTGAAGACGGCGCCTATGAACGGGTGCCGGTGCGCCGCCTCGTCATCGGCGACGTCATTCGCATCCTGCCGGGCGAGACCTTCCCGGCCGATGGCGTGGTGCTGCAGGGCGACACCATGGTGGATGAGGCCTTGCTGACGGGTGAGTCACGGCCGGTCGCACGTGGCATTGGCGGCAGGGTGATCGCCGGCAGCCATAACCTGTCCAGTGTGGTTCAGGCGCGCGTCGAGCGAACAGGCGAGCAAACCCGGTTCGCCCAGATTGTGGCGCTCATGGAAAGTGCTTCAACCACCAAACCGCCGCTGGCCCGCTTGGCCGATCGCATTGCCAAGCCGTTTTTGATTTCCGTCCTGCTGGCGGCGGGCGTGGCCTGTGCATTCTGGTGGGGACGGGACCCCGGCCATGCGTTGATGGTAGCGGTGGCGGTGCTGGTCGTCACCTGCCCCTGTGCCTTGTCGCTGGCCACACCGGCCGCCATGCTGGCCGCAGCGGGCAGCCTGGCGCGGCGCGGCGTGCTGGTGCGTCGGCTAGAGGCTTTTGAAGCCCTGGCTGCTATTGACACCGTGCTGTTCGACAAGACGGGAACCCTGACGAGGGACGCCATGGTGTTGGGCGCGACCCAGGTCCGTGTCGGCGTGTCCGCGGCGCAGGCCCTGGCCATGGCCGCGGCTTTGGCGCAATATTCGCTGCACCCGGTGTCAAAGGCCTTGGTGGCGGCGGCGGGCGCGGCCGGAACTTCCCCGCAGTGGAAAGCCGACGCCGTGACCGAGGTCGTGGGAGGAGGGGTGTCGGGCAGAGTATCGGGTGGCGACGCGGCGCTGAGCTCGACTGATCTGCGCCTGGGTTCTGCCGCCTTCTGCGGCCTTGAGTTGGCGCGACCGGATTCCTTGCAGGCCTGTCTCAGCGACGAGCGGGGCTGGCTGGCCACGTTTGAGCTCCATGAGGATGTGCGACCGGACGCCCTGGCGACGGTGGCGGCGCTGCAACGCGAGGGCGTTGCCGTGCATTTATTGTCGGGTGACAGCGCACCGGCGGCTGCGCGGGTGGCAGCGCAGGTGGGCATCGCCGAGTTCCGGGGGAATTGTTCACCGCAGGATAAACTGGATTTCTTGCGAAGTGCCCAACAACGTGGTCGCAAGGTGGCCGTTGTCGGGGACGGGCTCAACGACGGTCCGGTCCTCGCCGGTGCTCATGTGTCGTTTGCCTTCGGTCAGGCGGTGCCGCTGGCGCAGGCACAGGCCGATTTTGTGGTGTTGGGTGATCAACTCAGTGTTGTTGTGAAAACCTTGCGCCTGGCCCGTCGCACCCTGCGGGTTGTGCGTCAAAATCTGTGGTGGGCGGCCATTTATAACGCGGTGTGTGTGCCTCTGGCCGTGGTAGGGTGGCTGCCGGCCTGGCTGGCCGGACTGGGGATGGCACTGAGTTCGCTGCTGGTCGTGCTCAATGCCTTGCGGCTGTCGAAAGGTGCCAAGCCACTGGAAAATTTTTGATGGATCGCTGGAGAAAACGAAATGGATATTCTTTATTTACTGATCCCGCTGTCGGTCATTCTTGTTTTTTTCATTCTCGGCGGCCTGTGGTGGGCCATCTACCGTGGTCAATTTGACGACATCGAGTCTGAAGGCGAGCGAATTCTTAAGGATTCATGAGAATTCTTCAATAAGGATTGATATGGGTCAAACGGTCTATGAGTTCGCCATAGGAAACTCCATACAAATAAACTGAGAAGAGGTGAAGATGATATTTCCCAACGCGCAAGCAACTACCTACAACGATAAGGTTGTCAGGCAGTTCGCCATCATGACGGTGGTCTGGGGCGTGGTCGGTATGCTGGTCGGCGTGATCATCGCCGCCCAGTTGACCTGGCCCGAACTCAACCTGGGCATTTCCTGGCTGAGTTACGGTCGATTGCGCCCACTGCATACCAATGCCGTGATTTTTGCATTTGGTGGTTGTGGTTTATTTGCCGCTGCCTATTACGTCGTGCAGCGCACCTGCCACGTTCGCCTGTTCAGCGACAAGCTGGCCGCCTTCACTTTTTGGGGTTGGCAGTTGGTCATTGTGGCTGCCGCTATTTCTCTGCCACTGGGTTTTACCCAGAGTAAGGAGTATGCGGAGCTGGAGTGGCCGATCGACATCCTGATCACACTGGTTTGGGTGTCCTTTGCCATTGTGTTTTTTGGCACCGTGGGCACGCGCAAGGTGCGCCATATTTATGTTGCCAACTGGTTTTTCGGCGCCTATATTCTGGCCATCGCGTTGCTGCATCTGGTTAACAACGCCGCCATTCCGGCCGGCCTCATGAAGTCCTACTCGGCTTACTCGGGGGTGCAGGACGCCATGGTGCAGTGGTGGTATGGCCACAACGCGGTTGGCTTCTTCCTGACGGCGGGCTTCCTGGGCATGATGTACTACTTCATTCCCAAGCAGGCGGAGCGGCCGGTGTACTCGTACCGCCTGTCGATTGTTCACTTCTGGGCTTTGATCTTCACTTACATGTGGGCGGGCCCGCACCATCTCCACTACACCGCGCTGCCCGACTGGACACAATCCGTGGGCATGGTGTTCTCCCTGATTTTGTTGGCACCCAGTTGGGGCGGCATGATCAACGGCATCATGACGCTCTCCGGCGCCTGGCACAAGCTGCGCGATGACCCGATCCTGCGCTTTCTGATCGTGTCGCTGTCCTTCTATGGCATGTCCACTTTTGAAGGTCCGATGATGTCGATCAAGACGGTCAATGCGTTGTCCCATTACACCGATTGGACCATTGGTCACGTGCACTCCGGCGCGCTGGGTTGGGTGGGTCTGGTGACCATGGGCAGCATGTATTACCTGATTCCACGTCTGTTTGGGCAGAAGCAGATGTACAGCGTGAAGGCAATTGAAATTCATTTCTGGACGGCAACGATCGGCATTGTCATTTACATCGCGGCGATGTGGATCGCTGGCGTGATGCAGGGTCTGATGTGGCGCGCCATCAACACCGACGGCACCTTGACCTACACCTTTGTAGAGTCTGTCAAAGCGACGTATCCGTTTTATGTGTTGCGTTTGCTGGGTGGTCTTTTGTACCTCACCGGTATGTTGATCATGCTCTGGAATACCTTCAAGACCGTGGCCCAAGGGCGCTCCGTCTCTGTCACCATTCCGGCCCCGGTCGCTGCCGCTCACGCCTGAGAAAGAAAATACCATGGCACACAACAAATCAAGCGGCGGACTGTCGCATGAAAAAATCGAAACCAACAACTTCCTGATGATCGTTTTGATCCTGCTGGTGTTGCTGGTAGGTGGTATGGTGGAAATTGTTCCGCTGTTCTTCCAGAAGTCCACCACGCAGCCGGTCAAGGGTCTGCTGCCCTACACCGCGCTCCAGTTGGCCGGGCGTGACATCTATCAGCGCGAGGGTTGCTACAACTGCCACTCGCAGATGATCCGTCCGTTTCGTGCCGAGACACTGCGCTACGGCCACTATTCGGTGGCGGGCGAGTTTGTCTATGACTATCCGTTCCAGTGGGGCAGCAAGCGCACCGGTCCTGATCTGCATCGCGTCGGTGGCAAGTACAGCGATCAATGGCAGCGTGACCATTTGAACAATCCGCGTGATCTGGTGCCCGAATCCAACATGCCGGCTTATCCGTGGCTTCTCAAGAATACGGTGGATGCTGAAGCCATGCCAGCGCACATGAAGGCTTTGCGGATGGTGGGGGTGCCTTATACCGATGAGCAGATTGCCAAGGCGTCTGCAGAGGTCAAGGGCAAGACCGAAGTTGACGCGGTTATTGCCTACCTGCAGGTTTTGGGAACTTTGGTCAAGTAAGCGGGAGACGTTTCATATGGAACTCGATATCAACACCCTTCGTTCGTTGGTCACGGTGGTCAGCTTCCTCACGTTTATTGGCATCATCGTGTGGGCGTATTCCCGCCGCAATGCGGCTGATTTCGAGGAAGCCGCCAATCTGCCTTTCGAGCAAGACTGACGCGCCGCAATAAAAGGAAAAAAAATGAGCGATTTCACAAGCAATTTCTGGGCGATCTACGTCTCCGGGATTACCGTCGTCAGTATTCTGGCCTGCTTGCTGCTACTGTGGTTCAGTGGCAAGGCCAAGGCCATGACAGCCAGTGACAACACCACTGGACATGTGTGGGATGGTGATTTGCGCGAGATGAACAACCCCTTGCCGCGCTGGTGGGCGTGGTTATTTGTCATCACCATCGTCTTTGCCTTTGTCTACTTGGCCCTGTATCCAGGGCTGGGCACTTACGCTGGCAAATTGGGCTGGACGTCAACCGGCCAACACCAGGCTGAGGTGGATAAAGGCAATGCAGAGGTCGCGCCCTTGTATGCCAAGTTTGCTGCCATGAAGCCTGAAGACGTGGCCAAAGATGCGCAGGCCATGGCCATTGGCGAGCGCTTGTACATGAACAACTGCGCCCAGTGTCATGCCTCTGATGCACGGGGCAACAAAGGCTTCCCCAACTTGACCGACCGTGATTGGTTGCATGGTGGCACGCCGGAAATCATCAAGGAAACCCTGATCAAGGGTCGTATTGGCAATATGCCCCCGATGGCCGCAGCAGTGGGTTCGGCGGATGATGTCAAGAATGTGGCACAGTATGTTTTGAGCTTGTCCGGCAGTCCGCATGATTCGCTTCAGGCGGCGCTTGGCAAATCAAAATTTGGTGCCTGCGCTGCTTGCCACGGTATGGACGGCAAAGGTAACCCGGCACTGGGTGCGCCGAATCTGACAGACGACATTTGGTTGCACGGCTATGGCGAGGCTGCCATTGTGGCCATGATCAATGTTGGCAAAGTCAACCAGATGCCCGCGCAGGCCGACAAGCTGACTGAGGGGCAGATCCATGTTTTGGCGTCTTACGTGTGGGGGCTTTCCAATACGGGTGCCGCCACTGTCAAGTAAATTTGTTGCCGATTGCCAGAGCAGCTGATCTTTAAAGAGAGCCCACTTGAACAGCAAGGAACCTGAGGTCCGGAAGGTCATCCCCATCGTGCCGCAAGAGGCGGATGAGGTCATGATTTCCCTGTATGCGTCGCACGAAAAAATTTATCCGCGCAGCATTTCGGGTTTTTTTTCCAACTGGCGCTGGGGGATGGTCTTTCTGACCCAGCTGGTGTTTTATGGGATGCCGTGGCTGGAGTGGGGGCAGCGGCAAGCGGTGCTGTTTGACCTGGGTTCAAGGCGCTTTTACATCTTTGGCCTGGTGCTGTACCCACAGGACTTCATTTATCTCGCGGGGCTTCTGGTCATTTCAGCGCTGTCACTGTTTCTTTTTACGGCAGTGGCCGGGCGCTTGTGGTGTGGTTATGCCTGCCCGCAGACGGTTTATACCGAAATCTTCCTTTGGCTAGAAAAGAAAGTTGAGGGGGATCGCTCGGCCCGCATGCGCCGCGACGCTCAGCCTTGGTCCGTTGACAAGGTGATGCGCAAAGGGGCCAAGCACTTTTTGTGGCTGGCCGTGGCCTTGTGGACCGGTTTTACCTTTGTCGGCTATTTCACGCCCATCAAAGAGCTGGGCATGGAGTTCCTGCAGCTCAGCATGAGCTCATGGGAAGTCTTCTGGACCTTCTTCTACGGCTTTGCCACCTACGGCAATGCGGGTTTTATGCGTGAGCAGGTCTGTAAACATATGTGTCCTTATGCGCGCTTTCAAAGCGCCATGTTTGACAAAGACACCCTGATCGTGACCTACGATGAGGAGCGCGGTGAGCCACGGGGCGCCCGGTCACGCAAAGCGAACCCCCTGGCGCTGAGCCTAGGTGCGTGTGTGGACTGCACTTTGTGCGTCCAAGTCTGCCCGACCGGCATTGATATTCGCAAAGGCCTGCAGTACGAATGCATTGGCTGCGGCGCGTGCGCTGATGTGTGCGACACCGTGATGGACAAGATGGGTTACGCGCGGGGTCTGGTCAAGTACACCACCCAGAACGCCATGAACCAGCATTGGACAAAATCGCAGACCTTGCGTCATGTGCTGAGGCCGCGGATTTTGGTTTACACGGTAATTCTGGGTGCTATCGTCATTGCCATGCTGGTCAGCCTGTCGCTACGTACGCCGTTCAAGGTAGATGTCGTGCGTGATCGGGGCGTCATGGCACGTATTGTTTCAGGTGGAAAGATAGAGAACGTGTACCGATTACAGGTCATGAACGCGACCGAATCGGCCCAACATTACAAAATCACAGCGACTGGCCTGCCAGGTCTGGTCGTGAGCTCGGAGAATGTTGTGAAGGTGGACGCCACCCAATCGCGTTGGGTGGCCGTTCGGCTGCAAGCTCCCTTTGATACCGCGACGCCGGGCGCGCATGCGATTCAGTTTCAAATTGATTCTCTGGACTCGCCGGGGCAGTTGGTTGAAAAGTCGGTGTTTTTGGTTCCTCGATAGGATTGCTTATGCAAAATAATACGCTTGACTCGACTGGTCCCTGGTGGAAGTTTGGACACGTCTGGTTGGTCTTCGGCGGTCCGGCTATTGTGGTTGTCGCCAGCCTCGTAACTGTCTATATCGCGGTGACTCGGCCTGATCCGCTTGTTACGGAAGACTATTACCGCAAGGGAATTGAAATTAACAAGACATTGGGGAATGCTGCCCATGCCACAAGTCTGGCGCCAGCATTGCAGGCGCGTAACCATGCCGCAACTGGCGTTGTGCCGACGCCCAACGCCAGCAACAAACACTGAGCCCCAATGGCCATCAACACAGGAAGCCCCAGCATGTTGTCACAACGATTGATGTGGATTGTCTGGCCCGCCTTTCTGGTGGCCTGCATCCTTGAAGCGCTGGTGTTTGCGATGGTGGATCCGCAAGATTTGCAATGGTTTGGCCAGTCGATAGCGCTTTCACGTCAGGGTGTTTATACCGTGGCGTTTTTTGTGTTTTGGGTCGTTGCGATGCTGGCCAGCGGATTGACGACCCTGCTGTCAATGTCACCGTTTGAAGTCAACCGCTGTCCCTTGCCTGCCGACGATCGCCCGGAGGGCTGCCCCAAGCAGGGGTCTTGCTAGTTTGGCTGGGCCGAGTCAGCTCAGATGCAGGCTTTGGGATTGACGATTTCCCTCAGCATATTCGTATTGAGAAGACGGATATGGCGCTGCTTGACTTCCACGATGCCTTCTTCAACAAACTTCGAAAATGTCCGGCTCACGGTTTCGAGTTTCAAGCCCAGAAAGCTGCCAATTTCTTCACGGGTCATTCGCAGTACCAGCTCTGACTGGGAGAAGCCCCGTGCATGCAGCCGCTGAACCAAATTCAGCAGGAAGGTGGCAAGCCGTTCCTCGGCCCGCATGCTACCCAGCAGCAGCATCACGCCGTGCTCCCGCACGATCTCACGACTCATGATTTTGTGAACGTGGCGCTGCAGGGCGTTCACTTCACGTGACAGCTCTTCAATGCGGTCAAATGGCATCACGCAGACCTCGGTGTCTTCCAGGGCGACCGCGTCGCAGGTGTGATGGTCGTTCACGATGCCATCGAGACCGATGATTTCACCGGCCATTTGAAATCCTGTGACCTGATCCCGACCATCCTCCGACGCCACGCGGGTCTTGAAGAACCCAGTGCGAATGGCATACAAGCTGGTGAACTTCTCGCCAGTGCGAAAGAGTGTCGCACCGCGCTTGATCGTGCGCCGCGACGCGACCACATCGTCAATGCGTTCCAGCTCCTCCCGGCTCAGGCCGATGGGCATGCACAACTCACGCAAGTTGCAGTTGGAACAGGCGACTTTGATGGTTTGAGGGTTCATGTACTTCATTTTGGCACCAATTCACGAACAGTCCTGATTGAGATCAAGAATTGGTTTTTTCTTTTAAGGCATATTCGGCACACTTGCTGAGGACTATTCATGAATGCCGTTGTTGCTGACCCTGTTTCCGAAGACCTGTTACGTCGGTTTGACGTGTCCGGGCCACGCTACACCTCCTACCCTACGGCAGACCGTTTTGTCGAGGCTTTTTCAGCGGAAGACTACATCCAGGCCTTGAAGCTGCGGCGCACTGGCGCGGCCGCCATGGGGCTGCCGCTCTCGCTGTATGTTCACATCCCCTTTTGTGAATCGCTGTGCTACTACTGCGCCTGCAACAAGATCATTACCAAGCACCATGATCGCGCCACGTCCTATCTGCGTTATCTGAGTCGCGAGGTGGATTTGCACACCGAACAGCTGGGTGTTGGACAAACCGTGACGCAACTGCATCTGGGCGGCGGCACCCCTACGTTCCTGTCGGACGATGAACTGCGTGAACTGATGGGGATGTTGCGTCGCAACTTCACCTTGGCACCCGGTGGTGAATACTCCATTGAGGTTGATCCGCGCACCATTGACGCCGCCCGGCTCGATACGCTGGCGGAGCTGGGATTCAACCGGTTGAGCTTTGGGGTTCAGGATTTTGACCCCGCAGTGCAAAAAGCGGTGCACCGGGTGCAACCCGCAGAGCAGGTGTTTGCGTTGGTCGAAGCGGCACGTCAGCGCAATTTTGATTCCATCAACATCGATCTCATTTATGGCCTGCCGCAGCAAAGCCCGGAATCGGTCGATCGCACCTTGGCGCAGGTGATCGAGTTACGGCCAGACCGCATCGCCCTGTACGCTTATGCCCATTTGCCGGAGCGTTTCAAGCCGCAGCGCCGGATCGCGACCGTCGAGTTACCCAGTGGTGCGGCCAAAGTTGCCATGCTGTCGCGTTCACTGGCCGCCTTCATCGGGGCCGGTTATGTCTATGTAGGGATGGACCACTTTGCCCTGCCCACCGATGCGCTGGCGATTGCCAAGCGGCAGGGGCGCCTGCATCGCAATTTTCAGGGTTACAGCACCCAGCCGGATTGCGATCTGATTGGTCTGGGCGTGTCGTCCATCGGCCGAATCGGGGCCACCTATAGCCAGAACGCCAAGACGCTGGAAGAGTATTACGATTATCTGGATCAGGGGCGTTTTCCCGTCGTGCGTGGCTTGGCCTTGTCGCGCGACGACCTGCTTCGCCGTTCGGTGATCATGGCCCTGATGTGCCAGGGGCAACTATCGTTTGAGTCCATCGAACTGGCCTATCTGGTGGAGTTTCGTCATTACTTTGCCTCGGAAATGGAGGCTTTGCACAAACTGGCCGAACAGGGCCTGGTCACGCTGGATGACAGTGGCATTCAGGTGACCGCCATGGGCTGGTTTTTTGTGCGCGCCGTGGCCATGGTGTTTGACCGCTATTTGCAGACTGACCGCACGCGCGCCAAGTTCTCCAAGATCATTTAGCATGGTCGGATGCAATCTTCTCTGGCAATAACGGCGCTGTTGATGGGTTTGGCCGGCGGGCCGCACTGCATCGCCATGTGTGGCGCGGCCTGTGCTGGCATTGGGCAGGCGGCCGGTCCGCGTAAAAATGAAGCTATGTGGACTTTCCAGGCGGGACGGGTGCTGGGCTACTCTGCGTTGGGCGCACTGGCAGCGGCCTCCATGCAGGGCTTGGGCTGGCTGACGGTGCAATCGGCCGCGCTGCGCCCAGTCTGGACCCTGTTTCATGTGGCTACTTTTATGTTGGGCATGCTGCTGCTGTGGAAAGCACAGCAACCGGTCTGGCTGGAGCAGGCCGGCCGGAAAATCTGGTCCGGCGCGCGTTCGCTGGCCGCAGGGCGAGGGCGGGGCGCGCCACTGGTGGTCGGGATACTGTGGACTTTTTTGCCCTGTGGCCTGCTCTACTCGGCCCTGCTGGTCGCGGCGTTGACCGGCAGTGCCTTTGACGGCGCGATGGTCATGGCCCTGTTTGCCTTGGGTACCAGTGTCTCCATGATGGCCGGGCCCTGGCTCTGGCTGCGCTTGCGTGGAAAAGGCACGGGTGACTGGGGTATGCGTTTGGCAGGTCTGGCCCTGGCTGCCAGTTCGGTTTGGGCCTTATGGATGGCTTATGCCCATGACGCTGCGCCGTGGTGCGTGACCCCCTGACGCTCAACGTGCCTTGACCCGGTCGCCGTCTTTCAGTTTGGTGTCCGGATAGACGATGACTTGGGTGCCGGGGGCTAGGCCCGACTTGACCCACGCCTCGACTCCATTGCGTGCTGCCACTTCAATCTCGTGCAGACGTGCACGGCCCTTGTCCAGCACAAACAGGCCTGAGCGCACGCCCACCGGAAACAATGCGCTGACCGGAACTTTGACGGTGTTCTCGACCACCTGGACCAGCACCCGCACATCGACCTTGAAGCCATCGCCCAGTGCCCGCCAATTTTCTGGCGGTGAGGTGATGTCAATAATCGCATTGACGCGCTGCTCTTCCACGCCCAAGGCCGAGATTTTGGTGAAGGCTGCCGGCTCAATCAGCCGCACCTGGGCTTGCAGCACCTCGGGTCCGCCCCAGTTGCTCAGCTGCACCACGGTGCCCGGCTTGATCTGCGCGGCATCTTCGGTCAGGATGTCCACCACTACTTCAAGCTGGGTCGGGTCGCCTAATTCCATGATGGGCGTGCCAGCCATCACGATGCCTTCACTTTGCTGCAACACTTTCAGCACCTTGCCGGACACCGGCGCCATCACCTCGTAGGCGCGTTGCTGGCTGACGGGTGTGGTTTGCGAAAACTGTCGCACGGCAATGCGCGATTGCTCCAGCTCATGGCGCGCGGCAGCTTCTTCCTGACGCGCACTTTCCAGCTCATTTTCGCGCAGGCGGACCGTCAATCGGTCAGTCTCATTCTGGTTGGGTGAAACAAAACCTTGTTGCGCCAGTGTCTCGCTGCGCTTGAGTTCTGCGCGCGCCTGGTCAAGTGCGGCGTCCGCACGCCCCACGTTGGCCCGTGCGCGTGCCACGGCGGCCTGCATGGCGCCGATGCGTGCCACTTGCTCGGCGCGGCTACGCTCATCCAGCAGCGCTGGCGCTGACGGCCACAGTGTGGCGACGGCGGCGTCACGTTGCACCGTGTCGCCCTGTTTCAAGTGGACACGTGCCACCCGGCCGGTCAGCGGCGTCGAGACGACGTAGCGATCGCGCACGCGCGTCTTGCCATCTTCCTGCACCGAACGCTCGAACCGGCCCTGGGTCACCGTGGCGATTTCGACTTCTCCTGGTGTGGGCATGAAGGCCCACGCCAGTAACGCCAGCACCAGCAAGCCGAGCACGCCGAGCATCAATTTTTTTTTCATTCCTGCTCCGTTTCGCTATTCTCGTGTTTTGAGCACCCCGACCAGATCCAGCGTATCCACCCGCCGGCGCACAATCAGCGCGCTGACAATGCCGGCGGCAACCACCGACAAGACCGCAAAGGCATAGGTGGCGGGCTGGATCACCAAGGGAAAATAAAACTCATCCGTTTTGATCAAGCCGACAATGGTCGAGGCCAGAAAGTAGCCCAGTGCCATTCCCAATGGCGTTGCCAGCACAATTTCGATCGCCAGTTCCCCGAGCAGAAAGGCTGAGACTTCGCCACGGGTGAATCCGAGCACACGCAGGCTGGCCAGTTCCCAAGCCCGCTCTGCCAGCGCGATGCGGGCGTTGTTATAAACCACCCCGATGGCGATGATGGTGGCAAATGCGGTCAAAATGCCACTGAACACCATCAGGTTACGCGCGGTGACCTCCTCGATGTTTCGTTGCATGACCGACTTGCTGACAGCCACCGCGACCCGGGGCAGCTCTTTGAGCGCATTCAACAGCGCTGCATCGTGCCCACGGTCCACTGCCACGGTGACCTGATTGACAATATCGCCCTCCCGCAGCAGTCGGTTCAAGGTGTGCCGTTCGATATAGGCATTCATGCCCAGCATTTCGGTCACGACCCCCGCCACCTTGATGTCGATCACCTCGCGCCGACCTTCCAGAAACTCCAGCCGCAGCGTGTCGCCCGGCTTGACCTGGAGCCGATCGGCCAGGCGATCGGTTAGAAGCAAGCCGTTGTGCGGTGGCTTGACGACCTGGTGTTCCAGGCCGACGATGCGGTGCAGTTCGGGCCGTTCAGGTTTTCCCTGGATCGCGCCGCGCCAGGTGTGATTGGCGTTGACCAGCCGTGCTGCCACCGTACGCACGCCTTCCACCGCTGTGACATGCGGTAGTTTGATCAATTCATGCTGGATGCGGGCCGGCGTGGCCTCGATCAGACCAATCGAAACATCCCCGCGCAGCACCTGATTGAACTGGGTGGCCATCAAGACCGCGATGGAGTCACGCCAGAACGCGCCGGTGATCACGATCGCCATCGCCACGGCGATACCAAAGACGGTCAACCCGGTGCGCAGCGGGCGGCGTTCCATGGTGCGTAAAATCATGCGCACCGCCGGGGAAAACCAGTGCTGCAAGCCCCATCGCTCAATCAACATCGGCTTGTACGCCCCGGGCGAGGGTGGGCGCATGGCTTCGGCGGGTGCCAGCTGCACGGTGGCCCGAATTGCATTCAGCGTCGCCAGCACCGCCGCCGACATGGCAACGCCGACCGCTGCCAGAATCAGCACCGGCTTGACCCGGTAGCGCAACTCCGGAAAGCGGAACACATCCGCATAGACGCCCACAAACCAGTGCCCCAGCGTCGCCCCCAGGGCCAGACCGAGGGCCAGGCCCAGCACCACGATCACCAGTACCAGTTTCAAATAGTGCAGACCAATGGCCCGGTTCTCGTAACCCAGCGCCTTCAGGGCGGCAATCTGTTCGCGCTGGGTCGCAATCTGCCGGCTGAGCACGACATGCAGCAAGAACCCGGCCACGGCCAGGAAAATGCTCGGCAGCACGGTGCCCAGCACCCGTTGCTCCTTGATCTCGGAGTTGAGAATCATGTGTGACATCTGTTGATCACGGCCATGGGCGCTGATCCCGCCATAAGGTGTGAGCAAGCGGTCAAGTTGGTCGACAACGGGGCCCTCGGTAGCTCCGGGGCTCAGGCGCACCGCCACCTGGTTGAAGGCGCCTTCCATGTTGTAGGCCGCGGCCAGCGCCTGCCGGTCAACCCAGAAGACGCCAAAGCCGCGCTGATCGGGCGAGCCTGCCATGCCCGCGAAGATGTACTCGGGCGACAGCGCAATGCCCACGATCAGCAACGCCTCACGCTTGCCGTTGACCAGCGCGCCAATCCGGTCGCCGGGCTTGAGCTGGCGACCGATCGCAAAGCCTTCCGACACCAGCGCTTCGATAGCGCCCGTGTGATGCGCCTCAATCATGCGGCCGCTGCGCAGATGCACCTTGTTCAGGCGCTGGGGTGCCCGCGCATCAAGCCCAATCAAACGGCCAATGATGGGGTCGGCCACATTCGGTATGGTGATCGGCACCAGCTCGGCCAGCGAAGTTTCGACATGGGCTGCGCCGGGGATGCTCTCCAATTGCCGCTCCAGCGAGCGGGGCGCCCGTTTGAGCGTGGCAAACACATCGGCAAAGCGCGCATCGGCGTAATACAGATCGCGTGACCACGACAAAGCATCGTAGGCGCTAAAGGTCGTGATAAAACCGGCCACGCTGCTGGCGACCACCAAAGCAATGGTTAGTGCCTGGCTCCACATCAAGCGCAGATCCCTGAGTAGCTTGCGGTCTAGCGCTTTCACCCGGGCTCCCTTACCAGGATAGCTCGGACGGTTTGAGCTTGTGGGCGTTTTGCTCGACGCGCTGGATGCGCCCGCCGCCCAGATACAGCACGCGATCGGCCATGCCGGCAATCGCGGCGTTGTGCGTGATCACGATGGCGGTGGTGCCCAGTTCGTGGTTGATGCGCTCGATCACCTCCAGCACCAGCTTGCCGGTCGCGTAGTCGAGCGCGCCGGTCGGTTCGTCACACAGCAATACTTCCGGGCGCTTCACAATGGCCCGCGCAATGGCGACGCGCTGCTGCTCGCCGCCGGACAGCTGGGACGGGAAGTGATCCAGCCGCTCGGCCAGGCCGACCAGGCCGAGTGCTTCAGCGGCTGGCATGGGGTTGTCGGCAATGTCGGTGACCAGTTCGACGTTCTCGCGCACCGTCAGGCTGGGGATCAGGTTGTAAAACTGGAACACAAAGCCGACATGCTCGCGCCGGTATTGCGTTAGCTGCGCCTCGGTCGCCGTGGTGAGGTCGTGTTCGGCAAAATGGGCGATGCCGCCAGTCGGACGGTCCAGCCCGCCCAGGATGTTCAACAAGGTTGACTTGCCGCTGCCCGACGGACCCAGCAGGACAATGAACTCACCGCGATAAATCGTCAGATCGACATCGCGCAGCGCATGCACCTGCACCTCGCCCATTTCGTAGGTTTTGCTCAGGCCCTTGGCGGTGAAAACAGCCGGGCGACCGGCCTGGTCAACGGGTGGTTCATCAGTGGATGGGGTGGCGAGTGGGGCGGTGAGCACAGTCGGGGCCTTAACGGTTGGCGCTTTCAGCATTCAGTGTGTCCTGCATCAGGCCGGTGGTCGTTGACGTTTGTCAAAATTCTACGGCTTGTGCCATGACTGGGATAATCCAGCGCATGCTGAGCCCGAAACCCGTTCCCCCCGACCGCTGGAAGTTGTCCGTTGCCCCGATGATGGA
>DAITMI010000019.1:0-15024 GCA_036835225.1 Rhodoferax sp.
TGAGCAACAACGACCAGGATTTCGGCGGAATGATGACCGAAATCGTTGTCCAGTAACCGGATCGAACTTGAGCGAAGCAAGAGGAGAGACGACATGAACCAGACTATTTTCCCGCTCGCACGATGGCTCACTGCCGTCATCACCCTGTTGCTGTCGGCTACCGCGCTGCCGGCCTGGGCTGCAATCGACGGTATTACCGGCCCCGTCTTCAACCTCACGGCCAAGGAGGATCACATCAGCACGGGCGACGGCAACAGTATTTATAACTGGGGCTACGCTTCGGACGATAAGGGGAACTTCCCGGGCGTCATGCAGTACCCTGGGCCGACCCTGATCGTGAACCAGGGCGCCACCGTCACCATCAACCTGAGCAATACGCTGCCGGTGCCGGTCTCTATCGTTTTTCCCGGCCAGCAGGGTGTCACCACCAGCGGAGGCACGGACGGCCTGATAACAAAAGAAGCCCCGGCGATGAGTGGCGGCGTGCCCGGTACGGTGAGCTACACCTTCACCGCGACCCATGCCGGCACCTACCAATATCACAGCGGCACCCAGCCGGCGCTGCAGGTGGAGATGGGGCTTGTAGGTGCGCTCGTCGTGCGCCCTGCTAATGTGGCCGATCCGCTGCGCCAGGCTTACGCGCACCCGGACACCGCGTTCGCTCGTGAGCATCTGTTCGTGCTCACCGAGATCGATCCACTGATACACGAACGGGTCCAGGCCCAAGTGGCCGCGGCGCTGCCGGTCAACGTGGACACCAGCAACTACCGTCCGGTGTACTGGTTCATCAACGGCCGCAACGCGCCGGACACCATGCTCGAAGCGGGTGTTCCCTGGCTGCCCACCCAGCCCTACAACAGCATGCCGCGCATGCATCCGGGCGAGAAACTGCTGATGCGCATGGTGGGCGGCGGGCGCGACCTGCACCCGTTCCACACCCACGGCAACAACTTCTGGCTCATCGCCCGGGATGGCCGGGTGCTGGAAAGCGCGCCGGGCGCCGGGCCGGATCTCGCGGTTTCGGATTTCACTCTGCGCACCGTGCCGGGCGAAACCTACGACGCGATTTTCGAGTGGACCGGCAAGGGCCTGGGTTGGGATGTGTACGGACACGCCGCGGGGGATCCGTTGCAGCCGAACGAGTACGCGCCGGATCATGGCAAACCGATTCCGGTGGTACTGCCCAATCTGCAGGACCTCACCGTCGGCCCTCATTACAGTGGTAGCCCCTACCTCGGTCGCTTCGGTACCTTGCCACCGGGATCGGTGGTGTTGAACCAGAACGCGGGCTACTTCCACATGTGGCACTCGCATAACGAGCGGGAGATCGTCAATAACGACATCTTCCCCGGCGGCATGATGTCGATGCTGATCATCGAACCGGCCAGCGTGACCATTCCGTAATCAAGGGGAGATACGACCATGAAAACCAGGCTTCTACCCATCAGCTGGATGGCCCAGGCGCTCGCGCTGGCCGGACTCTCCAGCTTTCCCCCCGCTGCGTCTGCCATCGAGTATTGGCTGCGCGCCGAGCCGCTCACGGTGTCGATGCCGGGTGCTGTCAACGTACCGATGTGGGGTTACGCCAGCTGCACGGATGCAACCTTCAGCACCTGCGACGCGGCGACCGTGCCGGGGCCGGCGCTGACGGTACCGGTGGGCGACCCGTTGCTGACCCTCCACCTGAAGAACAACCTGCCGGCCAGCACCTCGATCGTGATTCCCGGGCAGACCGCAACCATGGTGCCGGTCAAATTCACCGATGCCAGCGGACGTGAGCGTGTACGCTCGTTCACCCATGAAACCCTGGCGGGTGGCGGCACGGGCGATTACGCCTGGTCCAACATGAAACCCGGCACGTATCTGTATCACAGCGGCACGCATCCGCAGGTGCAGGTGCAGATGGGGTTGTATGGTGGCGTGAAGAAGGATTTCGCGGTCAGTGCGGCGTATTCGGGGGTGACCTACAGTAACGAAGTGACGCTGCTCTATAGCGAGATCGATCCGGCACTGCATGCCGCGGTGGCGACTGACAGCTACGGTCCAGGCACGGCCATGCCCAGCACGCTCAACTACCAGCCGAGGTATTTCCTGATCAATGGCAAGGCTTTCGTCAAACCCCTTGCCGGTGATCCTCCGGTTCCCGCACTCGCCACGCTGACGGCTGGACAGCCCACGCTGCTGCGTTTTCTCAATGCCGGCCTGCAGACCCATGTGCCAGTGATCAACGGCATGTCCATGCGGCTCGTTGCCGAGGACGGCAATCCCTATCCGTGGCCGGCCAATCCGCGCGAGCAGTATTCGGTGTTTTTGCCTGCCGCCAAGACCATCGACGCGATCATTGTCCCGCAAGTGGGAGCAGGCGGGGCAGCAGCCCGTTATCCCATTTTTGACCGCAGGATGGGCCTGAGCAATGATGGCGCGCCGGACGGCGGCATGCTCGCCTTTCTCGATGTGGGCGGCGGTGGCAATGCGCCTGCATTCACCTCGACTCCGGTCACCACAGCGATGCAAAATGTGCTTTACAGCTACACGCTCGCCGCGAGCGATGCCGATGGCGGCGTGCTGAACTACTCGCTCGACGTCAAGCCCACCGGCATGAGCGTCGATGCTGGCACGGGCGCCATCAGCTGGACCCCGAGCAGCGCACAGGTAGGAACGCAGGCGGTGACGGCACGGGTGACCGATCCGACCGGATTGTTTGCAACGCAACCATTCAGCATCGTGGTTGCTGATGCCAATGATCCGCCGGTGGCACAGAACAACGCTTACACCATGATCCGGCGCGGCACGCTCATTGTCGCGGCGCCCGGCATACTCGCCAACGACAGCGATCCGGATGCCGGTGACACCCTGAGCGCCGTGAACTTCGGCGCGCTGACGCCACTTGGCGGCACGCTGGTACGCAATGCCGACGGCAGCTTCAGCCTGAGCTTCCCCTCGACGAGCAACTACACCGGTACCAAGACCTTCACCTATCAGGCGCAGGACAGCAGCCTCGCCACCAGCAACGTCGCCACGGTATCCATCACTGTCATCGCCAACCGGGCACCGGTTGCCGTGGATGACACGGTGGCGGCACAGGTGCGCAGATCCACGCCGCCGTATCTGCCGGTCATCATCAACGTGCTGGCGAACGACAGCGATCCGGATACGGCGATTGATCCGGCCAACGTCATCAACCCGGCCAGCGTGACGATTTCGAGTGCACCCAACAAGGGCGGCAGTGTGGTCGTCAATGTGGACGGAACGCTTACCTACATACCCAAGCTCAATTTCCGTGGCACCGAAACATTCCGCTATCGGGTGCAAGACACCTACAGCACGCCGGCTAACTCGAACGCAGCTTATGTGCGCGTCAACGTTCAATAACGGAAACAGTCGGCGCCTTGCCTCTGCAAGGCGCCTATCAACAGGCAGGCAGCCGCCTGGACTGAACCGGGGTGGTGAAAGGGGGCAATATGAAACAGCATGAGTTCTTGTCAGGCACACAGGGTCGGCAGCTGGCTGCGGGTGCTGGAGATGTGTTGGGGGCGCTCTTGCTGGGCGCCGTGATTGCCATGACATTGGCGAGCGGCCAAGCCAATGCTGCGGACGCCCCAGAAAAGCCGACACCGCACAGCGAAATCGAGAACAAGCTAGGCATCAAAATCATCGGTTTGCGGCGCTCCGCGGTGGGGTATATGCTTGATTTTCGTTACCGCCTGCTCGACCCCGTCAAGGCGTCGCTGCTGCTGGACCGCAAGATCCAGCCCTATCTACTGGACGAAGCCACCGGCGCGCAACTGGGTGTGCCCGATGCGCCCAAGGTCGGCCAGCTGCGCCCAACCTCGCGCAACAATGTCATCCCGGGGCGCAGCTACTACATTCTGTTCGCCAATCCGGGCCGCTATCTGCAGGCAGGGAGCAAGGTCACCCTGATTGCAGGCGATGCCCGGATCAGTCACCTCATGGTCGAGTAGTGGGAGGCATGAATCATGAACGCCTGGACACGTACAAACAGACACCGCGCCAGCGTTCTGGCTGCGCTCGGTTGCATCGCCTGCGTCGCGGCGAAGGCAGCGGTGATTGCGCCCGATCTGACAGCGGAACTGGCGGTACGGGCGCCACAGGAAGAAATCGCAGTGATTGTTTCCCTGGCCGACAAGGTAGACCCCCGCCTGTTCAAACTGGCAGACCGAAGCAAACGCGATACCCGACTGGTCAAGGCGCTCAAGGAAAAAGTCGCAGCGACGCAAGGCACACACCGGGTTTTTTTGCAGAACAATGGCGGGCGGCAATTGCGCGAATTGTGGGCCATCAACGGCATTGCCGTGACGGCGCGCGCCAGTGTTATCCGCCAGTTGGCGTTGCGCTTCGGCATTGAAAGCATTCGCCTGGATTCGACCTTGCAGGCCCCCGTCACCACCTTTGGCACTGCGGCACCACCGGAGTGGAACCTGAACGTGATGCGGGCACCGGAAATGTGGTCATTGGGCCATAGCGGCGCCGGCGTGGTGGTGGCCAACATGGACACCGGGGTTGATGCCGTTCATCCCGATCTGGCCGCTCAATGGCGTGGTGGCGACAACAGCTGGTACGACCCCCACGGCGAGCACGTCACCCCGCATGACAGCGACGGGCATGGCACCCAGACCATGGCCATCATGGTGGGCGGGGGCGCTGGAGGGACCGCCATCGGCATGGCGCCGAACGCCCGCTGGATCGCGGCCAAGCTCTATAACGATGCCGGCCTGGCAAGCTACAGTGACATTCACCTTGCGTTTCAATGGCTGCTCGATCCCGATGGCGATTTGAATACCATGGATGCGCCGGATGTGGTGAATGCCTCATGGGGCCTGGTCGGCACGGCTGGGCAGTGCATCACCGAATTCAGCGCGGACATTGAGGTGCTCAAAAACGCCGGCATTGCCGTGGTATTTGCCGCGGGGAATGACGGTCCGGCGCCGCTGACCAGCGTCAGCCCGGCCAATAATCCACAAGGTTTTTCTGCCGGCGCAATCGATGCCACCCTGGCCATCGCCGGCTTCAGCAGCCGCGGCCAGTCCGCCTGCGATGGCACGGTGTACCCGAAGCTGGTCGCGCCCGGCGTCAACATCAACACGGCCGATCTCTCCTTCGGCGGCTTGCCGCTGTATGCCGTGGTCTCAGGTACGTCCTACGCCGCCCCGCATGCGGCGGGGGCGATGGCGCTGCTGGCGGGGGCCTTTCCCAGTGCCAGCCTCAGCCAGATCGACGCGGCGCTGATCCAGAGCGCGCACGATCTGGGCGTGGCCGGCGAGGACAACAGCTACGGCTACGGCCTGGCCGATGTGGTGGCGGCCCATCAGCTGCTGCTCGCCGGCGCGGGCACGGGCAATGCGCCCAGCATCACCTCGACGCCGCCGACAGGCGTCACCGTGGGCGGCCTCTACCGCTACGCTGTCACTGCCAGCGATCCCGATGGCGATGCGCTCAGCTTTTTCCTCGACGTGGCGCCGGCCGGGATGGCGATCGATAGCTTCACCGGCTTGATCGAGTGGACGCCAGGCAGCACCCAGGCCGGCACCCATGCCATCATCGTGCGGGTCGCCGATACGCGTGACCAGTCCGCCACCCAGTCGTTTAGCGTGAGCGTCACAGTGAACATTCCCCCTGTGGCCCAGGACGACAGCGCGACCGCCGCCATGCGCAAGGTGGCGAGCTACACGCCCAAGCGCATCACTGTGCTGGCCAATGACTCCGATCCGGACGGCAGCCTCGATCCGGCAGGCGTGAGCCTCGCGGCCGTGCCGGACAAGGGCGGAACGGTGGTGGTGAATGCCGACGGCACGGTGTCGTACACGCCCAAACTCAAGTTCCGCGGCAAGGAAACCTTCAAGTACACCGTGCGCGATCTGACCGGCGCTCTGTCCAACCTCGCCACGGTAACGGTCAACGTGAAGTGAACAGGCAACGATCAACCCACTAGGAGGATGACATACATGCGTACCCCGCCATTGAAAAACCAAGTTCGCCGGCTGCATACTGGTACGAGCCTGATGCTCGCGGTGCTGTCGCTGGGTCTTGCGCCTTTGCCCATGAGCGCGATCGCAGAGGAAGCTTCGCATGCCCACCACCATCACGCGATGCCCGGCAAGCCGGACAGTTATGTGCGCACGCAGGTGGCCTACACGGTTCCGGACGTGAAGCTGCTGGATGCGAATGGAGCAAGAGTGTCACTGCACAGCGAGCTCGCCGACCAGGACCGGCCGGTCATCCTGAATTTCATCTTCACCAGTTGCACTGCAATCTGCCCGGTGATGAGCGCGACCTTCTCGCAGGTGCAGGCCACGCTGGGTCCACAGCGGAATGCGGTGCGCATGGTTTCCATTTCGATCGACCCCGAGCAGGACACGCCGGCCGTACTCAAGGCCTATGCCGGCAAGTTCGGCGCGGGACCGCAATGGCAGATGCTGACCGGTAGCCTGCAGGACAGTATCGCGGTGCAGCGCGCCTTTAATGTGTATCGCGGCGATAAAATGGGGCACACCCCGGCCACCTTCCTGCGGGCGAAAGCGGGGCAGCCTTGGGTTCGGTTGGACGGTTTTGCCAGCGCGAACGACATCCTGCGTGAGTACCGCCAGCTCGCGGCGCGATAAGCCTGCGTGCATGTGGGCGTGCCATGCAGCACTACTTCATGCGCGGTGCGCTGCAGATTCTGGCGGCACTGTACGCCCTGTCCGGGCATGGACTGGCGGCGAGTCCCGCCGCGACCGTGAGCCTGCCGGGTCAGCGTATCTACCGTGATGGGGTGCTCCCCTCGGGTGAGTTGTTGCGCGCAACCGTGCAGCAAGGTGTGCAACTGCGCGGTGCTGATGCGGCCTGCGCCAAGTGCCACCGACGCAGCGGCCTTGGCGGCAGCGAAGGCAGTAACAACATCCGCCCGATTGCCGGGCGGCTGCTTTTTCAGACGACCAATTCCGGGCCTCTGGCCTCGCCGTCCGCAAAGGGCCGTAGCGTGAGCGCCGGAGCGGGTGTGGCAGCACGACCCGCCTACACCGAGGCGTCATTGGTGCAGGCGCTGCGCGATGGCATCGACCCGGCCGGTCACAGGCTCGATCCGCTGATGCCCCGCTATACGCTGAGCGACACCGAGGCTGAACAACTGCATGCCTATCTTGCAGTCTTGTCTGCCGCACCCGCGCCAGGGGTGAGCGATACGGAGATTCACTTTGCCACCATCATCGCGCCTGGCGTCAGCGCGAAAAAAAAACAGGCGATGCTGGAGGTGTTGCGGGCTTTTGTCAGCGACAAGAATGCCGGGACACGCAAGGAGGCGCGTCGCAGGGATGAAGGGCGTGAACAGATGGATCGCGCCTACCGGACCTGGGTGCTTCACTCCTGGGAACTGAGTGGCCCGCCCGAAACCTGGCCCGATCAATTGGCGGACCACTATCGACAGCAGCCGGTGTTTGCCGTGATCGGAGGTATCGGCGCGGGCAGTTGGGCGCCAGTGCATGCCTTTTGCGAAGCATTTGAAGTTCCTTGCGTGTTCCCCGACGTGGACTATCCGGTGATCACAGAGGCGGCTTATTACCCGCTTTATTTCTCGCGCGGCGTGACCCTGGATGCGCAGGTGCTGGCCAAACATCTGATTGAGACCGGAGCGAACCACAAGATCGGAACGATTGTGCAGATTTACCGTGACACGTCACTGGGCCGCTTGCCGGCAGATGTAATGCGCAAAGCGCTGCAAGACGGGAATAATAAGCAGACGGTTGTCGATTTCCCGCTGGCGGAGGCTGGCCGCATGCCGGGGGAATTTCTGTCAAAGCTGCTGGGCAGCCAAAGCCTGAGCGTGCTGGTGATATGGCTCGACGCCGCCGACATCCAGGGTCTCGGGTTCGCTGGCACACCGCCAGCAGGAATGCAAGAAATCTATCTATCGGGCAGCCTGTCAGCCATGCACCGCCCAGACTTGCCTGACAACTGGCTGGGTAACGTGCACATGGTTTATCCGTTTGATTTGCCGGACAGCCGTGAACGGCGCCTGGCACGCATGAAAGTGTGGCTCCGTGCCAGAAAAATTGCGCTGGCGGACGAGCGTACTCAGGTCAATGCTTTTTTTGCCATCACCGTTGCCGGGGACGCGGTATCGCACCTGGGTGAAAACTTTTCGCGCGACTATTTCATCGAACGCATCGAGCAAATGACGGCAACTTCCTTGTCACCCTCGATCTACCCCCACCTGAGTCTTGGCCCAGGCCAGCGCTTTGCGTCGAGGGGGGGGTATGTCGTCAGGTTTCCTCCGGGAGCAGAAAGCCCGCCGTTGCCGGTCAGCAACTGGTTGGTTCCCTGATTGCCCCAGGCTGGGTTGGCTGAGTCCACCCAGTCCAGGACGCGGCCGAACAGCGCTTGTCTGACATGGGGCGTGTGTGCGTGGCTCGCGCTTATTGCTTTTTCTTACCGGCCTGACTGACCTGCCCGGAAACCGGTTGAAGCACCTGTCAATGCACGCCGTTTCGCCTCGATTGTTTGGCCAGGCAGATATGGGTCATTTTGAAGTCCGCCAGCAGTGAATCCATCAGGTCGACGGGTAATTTAGCCAAATGGAGTTAACGAGTGAATGAATAGTTGCCCAGACGGGGATTCACCCCGCTTCAACTATTTCTCTTTCCTCCTTGGTGCGATCAACGGGGCTCCGCCGCCTCAGTGGCTTTCCATTGCTAAACCTTAATATGACCATTCCGACCATGAGAAGCGAGAGGCTTGATGGCGCGGGAATGGCATTGGTGGCGGACACGGTGATACTGCCGGCTTGTATGTCTGCGATCAGCAGAGCTCCGTTCGCATCGGCCAGCACCAGGCGATCCACGGACAGGGTGCTCTGGCCCGGCGACAGGGTGTCGAACAAGAATGTCGCCAATACGAAGCTGTCCGCCTGAAAGGCGTTAAGAACGTCCGGCGCATTCAGGGAAAGCTCCAGTAGATTGACCATGCCGCCAGTCAAGTCGGCAGGGCAAAACGCGGATGAGTCATAGCCTGGCGAGCATATGACGGAACTGAATCCCCCCAGATCCAGTTGATCGCCCAGACCTGGATCGCCGAAGCTCACTCCCCGCAGCGACAAGATCGCCGGGTTAAAGCTGAGATCAAGGTCAAATCCCCCCAGGGCAGTGGCCGATCCGGCGAGGCCCGCGATGCTCAGGCTGACGGTAGCCGGCGAGCCAGTCGCCACAGTCTGGGATGAGGGCGTGAAGGCAAGGAGAATCGCCTGCGCCGGCGCTGCGCCCAGCAGCAAGACAAGGCAGGCGAGATTGGCGATCAGATTTTTCATGGCTTAAGCCTCTTTACGATTTATTTTCGGTTAATTGGGCGGCGCACTTTTGTCTTGAGCTGAAGGATCTGAATCTTCCGCAGGTCCAAGATGGAAATTTTTCCGTCACCATTCAGATCACATGCCGTCCCGCATTGGCTGTTGCGGGTAGGACGGTTGATGTTGGCCAGAAGAATAGTGAAGTCATCCTTGTCCACATCCCCGTCGCCATCCAGGTCACCGGGAACTGGCCCAGCCGCCGTCACGGTGACGGTGACGGTGGCGGCATTGGAGGCGGCGCCGGCGTTGTCCTTGACGGTATAGGTGAAGGCCACCGTGCCGGAAAAGCTGGCGGGCGGGGTGTAGTTGATCGCCCCGGTCGTCGCATTCACGGTGGCGCTGCCGGAGGCCGGCAGCGTGGCCAAGGTGACCGAGGCCGGATTGAGCGTGCCGTCGGCATCGCTGTCGTTGGCCAGCACGTTGACGGCCACCGCGGTGCCCTGGGGCGTGGCGGCGGTGTCGTTAACGGCCAGCGGCGCATCATTGACGGCGGCCACCGTGACCGCAAGCGTCAGCTGGGCGAAGGCAGCGCTCTGATCGGTGACGCGCACCACGAGCGAATCCGGGCCGTTGTAATTGGCGGCCGGGGTGTAGCTCACCAAGCCCGAAGCCGACACCGAGGCACTGCCGTGCAGCGGTGCCGTGCTGATACTGTAGCTGTGGGTGTTGCCCGCATCCGGATCGTTGGGTGCCACCTGGCTGGTGCCGGCGGTATCCTCATTGACGGCGATGGCGGGTGCCGTCGGCACTGGTGCATCGTTGAGCGCGCTGATCGTGAGCGTGACCGTGGCCGCAGGGGAGTTGAGCGTCCCGTCGCTGGCTTGGAAGGTGAAGCTGTCGGTGCCGTTGGCGTTGGCGTTGGGCGTGTAGGTGTAGGCGCCGGTGGCGGCGTTGGTGATGGTGGCCGTCCCCTTGCTGGCGTTCGTCACGAGCGAGAAGGTGAGCGCATTGCCATCCGGATCGGTGGCGGCCAGCGTGCCGCTGGCGGCCACATCCTCGGTCACGGCCAGCACGCCGTTGCTGGCCAGCGGCGCCTGGTTCACCGCCGTCACGGTGACGGTGACGGTGGCGGCATTGGAGGCGGCGCCGGCGTTGTCCTTGACGGTATAGGTGAAGGCCACCGTGCCGGAAAAGCTGGCGGGCGGGGTGTAGTTGATCGCCCCGGTCGTCGCATTCACGGTGGCGCTGCCGGAGGCCGGCAGCGTGGCCAAGGTGACCGAGGCCGGATTGAGCGTGCCGTCGGCATCGCTGTCGTTGGCCAGCACGTTGAGCGTCACGGCGGTGTTGACTGAGGTGGTCGCGCTATCGTTCACCGCCTTCGGCGGCGTGTTGGCAGAGGTGACGGTCACGGTCACCGTGGCCACGTTGGTCGCGGCACCGCCGTTGTCCTGCACGGTATAGGTAAAGCTAAAGGTGCCGGCCAGGCTGGGCTGGTAGGTAACCGCGCCAGTGAGCGGGTTGACGCTTGCGCTGCCGCTGGCGGGACTCGACAGCAGCATCACCGTGCCCGGAAGGAGGTTGCCATCCGGATCGTCATCGTTAGACAGAATATCGATCGTGACGGATGCATTGGACGGCGTCGCGACCGTGTCATTGCGGGCGATCGGCAATTTGTTGTTGCGCTTGACGACGACCGTGGCCGTGGCGATGTTCGACACCACACGGCCGCTATTACGGATGGAATAGGTGAAGTCGTCCACGCCCGCGAAACCTGCCGTCGGGGTGTAGGAGAACTTGCCACCGCCGTTATTCACCGCACTGCCATGGGCGGGAGGTCTGACGACTGTGATCGCGGCCGGGTCGAGCATGCCGGTGCGGTCGAAATCGTTGGCGAACACGTCGATCAGCACCACGGTGTCTTCGGACGTGACGGCCATGTCGTCCGCCGCCGCCGGCCGGGCGACGGCATCCTGTATCAGGACCGTCATGGTGCCATCATCAGGCGTGCCGTCAGCCGACGGGTTGTAGTTCGACACCACGATGTCAGTGTGGCCGTCCTTGTTCCAGTCCGCGACCGCCAGTCCTTTTGGCCTCGTGTTGAATGTGCCGCGCGAGTTGGTGGCGCGGGTGGAAACATTCTGGCGCGGATGGAAAGTTCCCGCTGGATCGCGCAGGTAAATCGCCACATCATCGGTCTCGCCGTTGGCGACGACAATGTCGCCATAACCATCCCCGTTCAGATCCGCGATGGCAACCGCAATGGGGTGTGACTCCACATTGGGATCTGCACCGGTCGGCAAGGGCGCGCCGAAAGCGATGAAACTGCCGTTCGGTTGCCCCAGACGCACGCGGACGACATCGTCCCCTGGAGTGTAGAGATTGTTCGTGCCCACCGACACCAAGTCCGGAATGCCATCACCGTTAATGTCGCCCACGGCTTCGCCGCCTCCAGTCACCGGCCCTGCCACGAATGTTCCGCGCCCGGTGCCGAGATAGACCATGCCGGGCATAGCGAGATCCAGGTGACCGTCCCGGTTGAAGTCCGCTGCCGTGATGTGATTGGATTTTTCCGTCAAAAACACCTGCCCCGCGGCGAAGGTGCCGTTGCCGTTGCCCGACAGGAAGTAGGTGCCCCTGTCCACCGTGTTGACGTCGGCGCTGGATATCGTCACCACCAGGTCGGTGATGCCGTCCTCGTCAAAGTCGCCGGTGGTCACTGCGCCGGGACGGCGACCTGCAGACAGGCAGGGCTGTTGCAGTGCGAAGCTTCCATTGGTTGCGCCCAGAAACACCGGAACCCTAGGGCCAACGCTGTTGCAAAGACCAATGGGTACGTTTTGACCTGCTCCGTCAAAACCTTCCGTGGTGACCAGGTCTGAAATCCCATCGCCATTGAAATCAGCCGTGGCAATGCCGGTCAAGTATTCACCGGCCAGAAAACCACCCGTTTGCGGAAATCCGCCCTGACCGTCGCCGAACAATAAGGTGACGCCGTCCACGTTTGGATAGGACTCCGGCGCGGAAAAGTCGGGGGTTGTCACCAGATCGAGGTTACCGTCCCGATCGAAATCGCCGACGGCAATGCGATCTCCGACGCCACCGGCCGCCAAGTCAACGGAAGCCGGCGCGTGGAAGACGACCGTGGAGCCTGCCCCGTGAACCATCGTGGCGCAGGAGGCAAGGGCGGCCAGCGCAAGGCCTGCCATCCGGATCCTCCGCTTTGGCCAGCCGGTCGGGAAGACGTTGGGCCTAAACGCTTTTTTCTTCATCGCTTGTGACTCCTAACGTGCTTCCACACATTGACACTCGCGCCGCTGTGATGTGGACACGGGCGCGTGAGTGTGTCCTCCGGCCATGGCAGTGGACGGACGTGTATTCGACCACGACTACCCGCCGGACCATGTAGGGCGTACCGTGTATTTTCCACGGGGAATTACCCTAGTTTCACCGTACAGCCTCAGCGGACTGGGGGTATACCGACTCCGTAATAAAGTGACACCCACCTTCAACTACGGGATTCACCTGACTGTATCGGTCGTCTTCCGATCCCAGGGGAATGCTGATGAAGGTCCACGTTGCCAGAGGGTGAAATGTTAAGGATTCATCAAGCAACAAACTCTTGTCATGGCGGCCGATGAAGATTCTGGGTGAGAGAAGTACCGCAAGCCACGAAGCACGAATTGCGGCAAGCTGCGCGCCAGCCAGTCTTCTGCTGCTGCTATCCACCACACCACGCGTTTCACGGTTTCAAAAACCCGGTCAACGCCGCCAGCATCGGCTCAGGCGTTTCGGTCATCTGGTGGTGCCCGCCCGGCAGGTAGACCACTTGGCCGTGGCGTGCCTTTTGAATAAGCCCCTGCGCCGCTTTGGGTGGGGTCATCTGGTCCACGCTGCCCAGCACGAACAGTGTCGGACATGGCACCTGTTCCATGGCCGCCTCGCCATTGGCATAGCTGTCGCAGGCTTTGAAGCCAGCATGAAACAGGTTGACCCGCGGGTTGCTGGCCAGCACCCGCCGGTTCAGGGCGGTGTTGGCCCCATAGACCCAGGTGCCGGGGCCGAGCGCCGAGGGCGGCGCGGCCAGTGTGCTGCGGGAGAACACGTTGATCATGGCGATGCCTTTGGTCGATTCGTTCAGTGCCGCATCCAGCAACGCCGCCGAGACCTTCATCGGAAATGCCGTCCCGACCAGCACCAGGTGACTCACGCGGTCTTTCAGCCGCGCGGCGGCTTCCAGCGCGATCAACGAACCCCAGCTATGACCGACCAGCGCGGCACGCTGCACACCGGCGGCGTCGAGCAGGTCAATGACAAACTGCGCCGCAGCTTCCACCGTCGCCGGTGGCTCGCCCGCGCTGCGGCAGTGGCCGGGCAGGTCCACGGCCAGCACGTTCCAGCCGTGATTCGCCAGGTAGCGGGTCTGCAAAATCCACACGCTATGGTCGTGCAGTACCCCGTGGATGAAGATGACGGTGGGCTTGGCGGCATCAAATGCCTTGCCGCCGGTGTAGCAGTAGGTGGGGTGGCCGTTGACAGAGAAATACATAGGTGGGTCTCCAGACCGAACCGGGTTATTGGGCTTTTTCGGCGCTTTTCAAAGCGCGTTTGAGGTCGTCAATCAGGTCCGCCGGGTCTTCCAGGCCAATGCTCAGGCGGATCGTGCCCTGCGTGATGCCGCCCGCCGCCAGTGCCTCGTCGCTCATACGAAAGTGGGTCGTGCTGGCCGGGTGGATCACCAGGCTGCGGCAGTCGCCCACATTCGCCAGGTGGCTGAAGACCTTCAGGCTTTCGACAAACTTCTTGCCTTGTTCTCGGCTGCCTTTCAGGTCAAAGCTGAACACCGAGCCGGCGCCGCGTGGCAGCAGTTTTTGCGCCAGCGCATGGCTGGGGTGACTCTCCAGCAGCGGATGCCCGACGCGCGCCACGAACGGCTGGCTGGCCAGGAACTCCACCACCTTGTGCGTGTTGCTCATGTGGCGCTCCATGCGCAGCGACAAGGTCTCAATCCCCTGCAGGATCAGCCAGGCCGAGTGCGGGCTCAGACAGGCGCCAAAGTCGCGCAGACCCTCGCGCCGGGCGCGCAGCAGGAAGGCGCCGACGGTCGATTCCTCACTGAACACCATGTTGTGAAAGCCCGCATACGGCTCGGTCAGTTCCGGGAATTTGCCCGACTGGTCCCAGTCAAAATTACCGCTGTCCACCACAATGCCGCCAATCACCGTGCCGTGGCCGCTCAAAAACTTGGTGGCCGAGTGGTACACCAGATCGGCCCCATGCTCGAACGGCCTGATGAGCCAGGGCGAGGTCAGCGTCGAGTCCACCAGCAGCGGCACGCCCGCTTCGTGCGCGATGCCTGATACCGTGGCTATGTCCAACACATCCAGTCCGGGGTTGCCCACGGTTTCCCCAAAAAACAGCTTGGTGTTGGGGCGCACGGCCGCGCGCCAGCCGTCGATGTCATCCGGCTTCACGAAGGTGGTCTCAATACCGAAGCGGCGTAGCGTGTAGTGCAACAGGTTTTGCGAGCCGCCGTACAGCGCGGTGCTGGCCACGATGTGCGCGCCCGCGCCCATCAGCGTGGCCACGCTCAGGTGCAGCGCAGCTTGGCCGCTGGCCGTGCTGATGGCGCCGATGCCGCCCTCCAGCGCCGCCACCCGCTGCTCCAGCACCGCATTGGTCGGGTTGCTGATGCGCGAGTAAACGTGGCCGGCGCGTTCCAGGTTGAACAGGGCGGCGGCGTGGTCGCT
>DAITMI010000019.1:15124-37284 GCA_036835225.1 Rhodoferax sp.
TATTTGCGGGTCACCAACGAGTCACGAGGAGCACTATGAAAGTCAGCGATATTCTGCGCGTCAAGGGCAACACCTTGTACACCGCCACACCGGACGAGCCCCTGGCGCGGGCGCTGGACCTGATGGCCGACCGAGACATCGGCTCCTTGGTCGTCATGGAGCACGGCGATCTGGTCGGCATGCTGACCTTTCGCGAGGTCATTCAGACCGTGGTGAAAAACGGCGGCTTCATTGGCACCACGGTGGTTCGCACCGCCATGGACGACGCACCGCTGACCTGCACCACCGAGACCGACATGGATGAAGTGCGCCGCATGATGCTGGAGCGCCACGCCCGCTACATGCCGGTCATGGACAAAAAAATGCTGATGGGCGTCATCAGCTTTTACGACGTTGCCAAGGCCGTGGTGGACAGCCAGAATTTCGAGAACAAGATGCTCAAGGCCTACATCCGCGACTGGCCGGAAGAGGATGCGCCAGCGGCCGAGAGTTGAGGCCCCGGCGGCTCTGGGATAATCCGTCGCCATGAGCGGCAATACTTTCGGAAACTTATTCGCAGTCACCAACTTTGGTGAATCCCACGGCCCGGCTATTGGCTGCGTCATTGATGGCTGTCCGCCCGGCATGGCTTTGAGCGAGGCCGACATCCAGCCCGATCTGGACCGCCGCCGCCCCGGCACCTCCAAATTCGTCACGCAACGCAACGAGCCCGATGCGGTGGAAATCCTGTCCGGGGTCTATGAAGGCAAAACCACCGGCACGCCCATTTGCCTGCTGATCAGGAACACCGACCAGCGCAGCAAGGATTACGGCAACATCCTGCAGACCTTTCGCCCAGGTCACGCCGACTACACCTATTTCCAGAAATATGGCATTCGCGACCCGCGTGGTGGCGGCCGCTCCTCTGCCCGCCTGACCGCCCCGATGGTGGCGGCCGGTGCGGTGGCCAAAAAATGGCTGGCTGAGAAATACGGCACGCTGTTTCGCGGCTGCATGACCCAGATTGGCGAGCTGCCGATTGGCTTTGAGTCATGGGATTTCGTACCCACCAACCCGTTCTTTGCCCCGGTGGCGGATGTGTCCGCGCTGGAGGCCTACATGGAAGCACTGCGCAAGGCCGGCGATTCCTGCGGCGCCCGCATCCGCGTCTCGGCGTCGAACGTGCCGGTGGGGCTGGGTGAGCCGCTGTTTGACAAGATGGACGCTGACATTGCCTACGCCATGATGGGCATCAATGCCGTCAAAGGGGTGGAAATTGGCGCCGGTTTTGCCAGTGTCGGCCAGCGTGGCAGCACCCATGGCGATTCACTCTCGCCGCAGGGCTTCAAGTCCAACAATGCCGGTGGTGTGCTGGGCGGCATCAGCAGCGGGCAAGATCTGGAGGTGTCGATTGCCGTCAAACCGACCAGCTCCATCATCACGCCGCGCGAGTCGATTGACATGGCGGGCCAGTCCACCGAGGTCATCACCAAAGGCCGGCACGACCCCTGTGTCGGCATTCGCGCCACGCCCATTGCCGAGGCCATGCTGGCGCTGGTGGTGATGGAGCACGCGCTCAACCACCGGGCCCAGTGCGGCGATGTGGTGGCGGGTTTGAAGCCGATCAAGGCCTCGATTTAGGCATATTATTGGCTTATAGCCCCCGTATCCATTGGGGTTGTAGCTATTTTTATGATAGCTATTGCGTGCATCTTCAGGGTTTGGCGTCCACGGCATCCAGCCATTGCTGCCAGGGGTTGAAGCCGGTGACCAGGGCACTGGCCAGCAAGACCAGGGCGCCGCCGGCATAAATGCCGGTGCTGAGCTGTTCCCCCAGAAACAGATGGCCCCACGTCACGCCAAAGACGGGGATCATGAAGGTCGGGCTCATGGCGGCCACCGGCGACACATGCACCATGATGCGAATGTGCAGCCAGTAAGCCAGGCCGGACGTCACCACCCCCATCATCGCCACCGCCGCCAGCGCCCCGGGCGTGAAATGCGCTTGCGGCCAGCTCCAGACCGCGCCGGGCAACAGCATCAGCAGCGACAGGGCATGAATGCCGGACGCGATTTCCAGCGGCTGCATGCGGGTGATGGCGCGTTTCATCAAGGGGGTTGAAATGCCATAACAGGCGGACGCCGCGGTGCAGGCCAGCGCCGCCAGAATGACCTGGGGCGAGGGGGCGACCGGCCCCAGGCCCACGATCAGCGCCACGCCGGCAAAGCCAAAGGCACAGCCGACCAGCTTGCGCACGGTCAAGGTGTCTTCTTTCAGCCACGCCGCGGCAAAGATGCCAAACACCACCGCCGTGGTGTTGAGCAGGGCGCTGTAGCCGGCCGGCAGCTGCAGCGCCGCCCAGGCAAACAGCAAAAAGGGGAAGGCCACCGAGAGGGCGCCCAGCAAGGCCAGCTCACGCCAGTGTGTGAGCGGCCAGCGGTGGCGCATGGTGCGCATCAAGACCGCCAGCGTCAGGGTGGCCACGCCAATGCGCAGCGCCGCCAGCACGTTGGGCCCCAGCAAGGGACTGGCAATGCGGATCAGCATGAAGGAGGCACCCCAGAGGGCGGACAGCGCGATCAGCTGCGCAAAGTATTTGGTTTTCACAAGGCTACCATTGTGCGGCAAGCGCCGGTTTTTCCCGGTCCCCATGGTGTGTCTATGCCATGCGCTGACACCACACCGCCTGCGGGCCGCCCAGCGGATGCGTTTTGCGATGAGATCGAATGCCCGGATAGCGCCGATAATCAGCTCCAGTTATTGGAAGCAACGTTATGAAAACCGCCTTGATCCTCAATGGCCCCAACCTCAACCTGCTGGGCACGCGTGAACCGGCCGTGTATGGCTCGCAAACCCTGGCGGATGTGGAAAAGCTATGCGCGCAGGCCTGTGCCAGCCACGGCTTGGCGTTGGACTTTCGCCAAAGCAATCACGAGGGCGAACTGGTGGACTGGCTGCATGAGGCCGGCCGCGCGCAGGCGGCCGGCACGCTGGCTGGCGTCATTCTGAATGCCGGCGCCTACACGCACACCTCGGTGGCGCTGCATGACGCCATCAAGGGCACCGGCGTTAGCCTGATTGAGTTGCACATCTCCAACGTCTTTGCCCGCGAAGCGTTTCGTCATCACTCCTATATTTCACCGGTGGCCAAAGCGGTGATGTGTGGCTTTGGCGTCAGTGGTTACGCCCTGGCGATTGCCGGCCTGGCCAGTATGCCAACCGGAGTTTGAATATGACGCTGCGAACACCTGAACTGCTGGCACCGGCCGGTTCCCTGACGATGCTGGAGACCGCCATGGCCTTCGGCGCCACTGCGGTGTATGCGGGCCAGCCGCGCTATTCGCTGCGCGTGCGCAACAACGACTTTGGCAATATCGAGGTGCTAAAAAAAGGCATTGACCGGGCGCACGAGTTAGGCAACAAGTTCTTTCTGGTGTCCAACATTTTTCCGCACGACAACAAGATCAAGAGCTATGTGCAGAACATGGCGCCGGTGATTGCCCTCAAGCCGGATGCCATGATCATGTCCGACCCCGGCCTGATCATGATGGTGCGCGAAACCTGGCCCGAGATGGAGATTCACCTTTCGGTGCAGGCCAACACCGTCAATTCGGCTGCCGTGAAATTCTGGAAAAGTGTCGGCGTCAGCCGGGTGATTCTGTCGCGCGAATTGTCGCTGGACCAGGTGGCGCAGATTCGCCAGGAGTGCCCGGACACCGAGCTCGAAGTTTTTGTGCACGGTGCGTTGTGCATCGCCTATTCAGGGCGCTGCCTGTTATCGGGCTACTTCAATCACCGCGACGCGAATCAGGGTAGCTGCACCAATTCCTGCCGCTGGGACTACAAAACCCTGCCCGGCGTGGTCGATGCCTCGGGCGATATTCTGGCGCCGCAGGCGGCGGCTGAACGTGAGCACGAGCGTGCCGAGGTCCATGTGATCGAGGAAAGCCAGCGTCCCGGCAGCTACATGCCGATTGAAGAAGACGAGCACGGTACCTACGTCATGAATTCCAAGGACTTGCGTGCCATCGAGCACGTCAAGCGGCTGGTGGAAATCGGCGTCGATTCACTCAAGATCGAGGGCCGCACGAAGAGCCCGTATTACGTGGCGCGCACCGCGCAGACCTACCGCCAGGCGATTGACGATGCGGTAGCCGGGCGCGAGCTGGACCCGGCCTTGCTGGGGCAACTCGAAGGCCTGGCGAATCGCGGCTACACCTCCGGCTTTTTCCAGCGCCACACGCCGGAAGCCACCCAAAATTACCTGCGCGGCTATTCCGAGTCGGGCCGCAGCCTGTATGTCGGTGATGTGGTGTCGTTTGATGAGATGCGCGGGCTGGCCGAGGTGACGGTGAAGAATCGTTTTGCGGTGGGCGACTGGCTGGAGCTGATTCATCCCGCTGGCAACCACAACGTGCAGCTCAGCCGCATGGAAAATGGTGAAGGGCAGGCCGTGACGGTGGCGCCGGGCAGCGGTCACATTGTCTGGCTCCCGCTACCGGCCAGCGCGGTGGGCGCCTTTGTGGCGCGCTACCTGGCCGAGCCCGAGCTTGAGGGCGTCGCAGCCTGACGGGCTGCGGAAGGGACTGCGTCGTGGCCGAATCCGCGTCCCCGCCGCTGCTGGAGATCAACGAGGCCGAGGTCGAGATCACGGCCATCCGCGCGCAGGGGGCGGGCGGGCAAAACGTTAACAAGGTGTCCAGCGCGATTCACCTGCGCTTTGACATTCGGGCCTCCTCCCTGCCCGACGAGGTGAAGGAGCGCCTGCTGGCCTTGCACGACAGTCGCATCACCAAGGCTGGTGTGCTGGTGATCAAGGCGCAGCAGCACCGTACCCAGGAGATGAACCGGCTGGATGCCTTTTTGCGTTTGCATGAACTGGTGAACAGCGTGGCGCTGCCTCCCAAGACGCGGCGTGCCACCAAGCCCAGCTATGGCTCGAAGCAGCGGCTGCGCGTCGCCAAAAGCCAGCGCTCCGAGACCAAGGCCTTGCGCGGCCGCGTCGATGAGTGATCAGGCGTGATCGCGTCGTTGCGCCGCATCAAAGCATAAGGCTGCCCCGGGTGCCAGTATGTGCTGCGACAACCCCAGGAGTGCACCATGGCAGCGCAACGTATTGTTCTCATTCAGGGCCACCCGGATCCGGTCACCCGTCATCTCGGCCATGCGCTGGGAGACGCCTATGCGCAGGGCGCAGAGGCGGCCGGGCATGAGGTGCGGCGTGTGGCCGTGGCACAACTCGATTTTCCGCTGCTGCGCAGCCAGCAGGCGTGGGAGGCGGACACTTTGCCTGCTGCGCTGGTGCAGGCGCAGGCGGACATTGCCTGGGCTCAGCATCTCGTGTTGTTTTTCCCGTTGTGGCTGGGTGACATGCCCGCCGTGCTGAAAGGCTTTCTGGAGCAGGTGGCCCGACCGGGCTTCGCCTTCCAAGCGGAGGGGGACAATCCCTATGCCATCAAGGGACTCAAAGGACGTTCGGCCCGTGTCGTGGTCACCATGGGCATGCCGGCGCTGCTGTACCGCTGGTATTTTCGCGCCCACAGCGTGAAATCGCTGGAGCGCAACATACTGGGCTTTGTCGGTATCTCGCCCGTCAACGAGACCTTGATCGGCCTGGTGGACAAGCTGGACGATGCCGGCGTTCAGAAGTGGTGTGACAAGCTGCGCAAGCTGGGAGCCGCTGCGCAGTAGGGGGCACGATCCCGAGATGTCTCAATCCGCATCTTTTTTTGCTGCATACATGGCCAAGTCAGCACGGTGCGTCAACGTCTCGATGGAATCCCCTGGCTGCGCCTGGGCAAAGCCGAGGCTGATGGTCACCTGCAGTCCGTCTTGAATACTGGCCCAGTCGAAGTTCTGCACGGCAGCACGGATACGTTCGCAGACCTGCGCCACTTCCAGCGCGTCCGCATGCACAAAGGCAAGTACAAACTCGTCTCCGGCCAGCCGCGCAGGCATGTCACCCTCGCGCAGGTGCGATTTCAGGATCTGCGCAATGCATTGAAGGACCTGGTCCCCGACTTGATGCGAGAACCGGTCGTTCACCTGCTTGAATTGGTCGATGTCAATCAAGGCTACAAAGGTCGGACGTCCCCGTGTCTGACCATGACACAGCATCCCGGGCGCAATTTCCATGAACCGGCGCCGGTTGGCCAGACCCGTCAACGGGTCCTCGAACGAGAGTTTCTCCAGGGTCTTCGCCGTGGCCTCCATGCGCTGGAGGTCCTGGTGATTTTTGCGAACCTTGAGTTGCCACGCGACCACCGCGGCGCGGCTTGTGAGTGAGTCATTGCGCAGCCCTTGCTCGCGCAGCCTCAGGGCACTGAGTTCGTCTCTTGCGCGCTTGTCGTCTCCCTGTTCGGCCAGTATCTGCGATGCGAGCAAATGCCCGATCGCCACCATCGGTTCGTGCTCAGCTTCACTGGCCATTGCAAGCATCTTGCGGATTCGTTGCTCGGCGCTGTTCCAATCTTTTCTGGCCCAGGCAATTTCGCCGCGCAGCCACAACTCCAGGATGGCGAGCAGGTTGTTGCGTGGGTAGTTGGCTGCGCTGGCCACACACTGCTCAACGGCGGCCTCTGCTGCTTCAAGCTGCCCGCGCCAGCAACTTTCAATGCCCGCCAGCAACAGCCAGTGGGCCCGGGTGACAAAGTAGGTGCCTTGCAGCATGCGCGCTGATGGCGTGCTGTCTTTTGGTGGTTTCTTGACTTCCCTGAGTGCCTGCAAGCGGTCAAGGTCGGGGAGTTGTCCCGTGAAATACCGCTCGTAAAAAAGCCGGAAAACCTCTGTGTTGCACTGATTCAACCAGGGCAGCACGGCATCGAAACAAAGCCCATCGCGCTCCAGGAGCTGGATGGCGGTGGTGAAGGCTTCATCGGCCTTGTCATAGCTACGGCCATAGGCATAGGCAACGCCAAGGGAGTTATAGGAAAGCGCCAGCGCAGGCCCGGACGGCAGCAGCTCGCTCAGGCGCAGGCTCAGCAAGGCGGTTTCAACCGCCTCTTCACTCCGTCCAAGTGCGCTGTAGGTGTAGGACAGGGTGGTGAGGGCCTCGGATTCGCCAACCACATCGCCGACCTGCTGAAACAGAATCGCGGCATGCTGGCTGGACTCATTGGCACGTCTGAAGTGCGAGAGTATCCGGTCGCCGTTGGCCAGACATAGCAACGCCCGGGCTTCCAAGTGAGTGTCTAGTCTCTCCCGCGCCGCTGTCAGAACAGGCTTCGCCAATGCCTGGCAGGCGACTGCATCGCCGCCACGAAGCTTTGCGCGCGCCTCGTCTAGCAAGGAATCAAAATTGCCCCCCGGCAATTCATGGGCCACGTTTTCCATATATCCAGTCTGCTTGTCCGGACTACCTTCTTTGCGGTAGTTGCTCCGGATTTGGTAACTTGAAACCCAACGGCTGAAGAGCTAAGTAAGCGCAGACAAAACGACCGATGATTGATTTTTTTGTCGCCCGCTCAATGTGCCCAATGGAAAAGGCAACGCGAGAACTACAGAACCGGGGACGCATAGAGCTGCTTCCCGGGCGACCCAGCCACCCGTCCGGTCGAAATACCGGGATAGGGTCTGTAGTTTTGCGTCTGCAGCTTCCACCGCATTTGCCAATGTTAAAAAGTGTAACAGGAAAATGGGGTGGCCTTGCTCGCCAGCGGGCCGCTCCGGCGGGGGACAATACGGCTGGCCACCAATTTATTGTCAGCGCTTGCTTCGGCAGGCATTGACCCAGCGTTGGGGGCGCACTTTTTGTCGGCAACAGGAGCAAAAGAACATGGCTATCCAGTGGTTTCCGGGTCATATGCATTTGACCAAAAAAGCCATCGGCGAACGCATCAAAAACATTGATGTGGTGATTGAGTTGCTTGACGCACGCCTACCGGGCTCCAGCGCCAACCCGATGTTGGCCGAGCTCACCCAGGGCCGGCCCACGCTCAAGGTGCTCAACAAACAGGATCTGGCTGACCCGACACGCACCACGCAGTGGCTGGCCCATTACAACAGCCTGTCCGGCACGCGGGCGCTGGGGCTGGACGCCAGTGTCACCACGCCTGCCAAGGCGCTGATTCAGGCGTGTTTCGAACTGGCGCCCAGCCGCGGTGGCATGGTCAAGCCCATGCGGGTGCTGATTTGCGGCATCCCCAATGTGGGCAAGTCCACTCTCATCAACACCCTCACTGGCAAACGTGCGACCAAGACTGGCGATGAAGCCGGCATCACCAAGCTGGAGCAGCGCATCTCCTTGGCGGACGATTTTTACCTGTATGACACGCCCGGCATGCTGTGGCCGCGCATCATCGTGGCCAAAAGTGGCTACAACCTGGCCGCCAGCGGCGCCATCGGCCGCAATGCCTTCAACGAGGAAGAGGTGGGGCTGGAACTGCTGGATTACCTGAAAACACATTACGCCACGCTGGTCGAGGCGCGCTACAAGCTGGACGCTGTGGCGGCCATGACCGACGAAGAACTGCTAGCTGCCATTGGCCGCAAACGGGGCGCCCTGCAGGGCGGCAATCGCGTGAATATGCAAAAAGCCGCCGAGATCGCCATCTACGATTTTCGGGCGGCGGTGATGGGCCGCATTACGCTGGAAACCCCCGAAGAATTTGCCGTCTGGCTGGCCGCCGGGCAAAAACTGGATGCCGAGCGGCAGGTCAAGAAAGATGCGATTGAGCTGGACCGCAAGATCCGGTTCAAGAAGATCCCGCGTCCCGATCAGCGTTCGTCTTCCTGATCGCTGCTGCCGGGTCAGTCCACAGACTGCCCCGCCGACAAGCGCTGTCCCCAACTGACTATGTGCCGCTGCGCAGCACCAGCTCGGAGCATGGAAAGGCAACGCAGGGCAGCACATAGCCCTCGGCCTTTTCCTCCGCACTCAGGCCCGGCCAGGTGAGCTCGTAACGCACCTGCATCGCGCACCAGCTGCGCGATGCAGGTGCGGCAGGTGCCGTTGCGGCATGAGCTGGGCCAATCGATGCCGCCCTGCTCCAGCGAGACCAGCAGGGGCTGGTTGGACCAGGCATCAAACTGCGGCCCGTCCGGCTCGATGCGGGCGATGAAAAATGGCGGTGCTTCGGTGACGTTCATGCCGGCATTTTATTGAGCCTTAAAATGACCCTTAGCCGCTGTGAAATATGTGATTGTTGCTATATAAAAAACAATAGAGCGTCATGCAGTCGGGTCAAATCTCTGCTGCCCGCCCAGCCCACCAACATCCACTTTTGACGTGTCATCATGAAAACCATTCTGCCCCTGAGCCTGCTGATTGCCCCCGACAAGAACGACCCGCAGCCGTTGATCATTTACCATGGCCGCAACTGCCCGGACGGCTTTGCTTCGGCGCTGGCGGCATGGCTCTATTACGAGGGTCAGGCGGAATTTTTGGGCTTGGACCATGGCGACATCAAGTCAGTGGATGACCTGCCCGCGCTTGCAGGTCGCGCCGTCTATATTCTTGATTTTTCGTTTTCGCCCGAACTCCTGCGCGGCATTGAGGAGCGTGCCGCCAAGCTGGTGATGCTCGACCACCACAAGAGCGCCGCCGACAAGCTGACCGGCTTTGCCTGCCGCTGTGGCATCGTGTATTTTGACATGCACAAGTCGGGCGCCAGATTGGCCTGGGAGTTCTTCCATCCCGAGCAGCCGGTGCCCGATCTGGTGCGCTTTGTCGAAGACCGCGACATCTGGGTGTGGCAATACCCCGAAAGCGCCGGCTTTCTGGCGGCGCTGGACATGGAGCCGTTCGAATTTGGGCGCTGGAATGAAATTGCTGGTTTCGATGCCATGCAGTTGGCCATCTATGTCGAGCGCGGACGGGCCATGGACGAGAAGTTCAGCAAGCTGGCCGCCGGTATCGCCGAGGGCGCCCAAGCCCTCATCTTCAACGGCGTGAGCGGGCTGATGGTGAATGCGCCCGGCGTTTTTCACAGTGTTGTTGGCGACATGCTTTCAAAGCAGAGTGGCACTTTCGCCCTGATGTGGAGCGTTGACAAAAGCGGCCTCGTCAAGGCGGGCCTGCGCTCGCAACGGAACTTCAACTGCATTCCCCTGGCAGAAAGCATGCGCGGTGGCGGCCACGCGCAGGCTTGCGGCTTCAAGATGAGTGCGGCGCGACTGCCCGAACTGCTCAGCGGCAAGTTGGATGCGGCCGCGACGCCGTCAGCCGAGTAGCAGCGGTTCTGCGCACGCCAAGCTCAGGCAGCGTGGGCCACGCCCCAGTAGTGAAAGGTCATGGGTCGCGGACCGGGCAGGTAGCGGGTGTGCAGGTCAGGCACCGCAAAGCCGGCCGCCTGCAGCAGCGCCGGAATGTCGCGCCCGAGGTGGCAGCCACCGGCAAGCCGGCCCCACAGCGGTTGTAGCCGGTCTTGCCAGCGCCGCACCGATGCATCGGGCGCGCGGCCATGTTCGCAATACAGCAACTGGCCGCCCGGTGCCAGCACGCGGCGCATTTCCCTGAGTGCCGTCAGCGGATCGGGGATGGTGCACAGCGTGTAGGTGACCAGCACCGTGTCAAAGCTGGCGTCGGGCAACGGAATCTGCTCAGCCGACAGGCCCAGCAGCTCTACCTCCAGCCCGGCCTGCGCGATGCGCTCACGCGCCAGCGGGTGCAACTCCAGCGCCGGGTCCAAGCCGACGATCTTGGTGACGCGGCTCTTGTCGTAATAAGGCATGTTCAGCCCGGTGCCAATACCCACCTCCAGCACGCGACCCTGCGCCAGCGGCACGACCAGCTGACGCTGGCGCCCCACCATGGGCAGACCACAGGCAAAGTCCAGCGCGTGCGGCAGGATATGGCGGTCGTACCAGGAGCTGCTCATGCCACCTTCACACTGTTCGAGAAGGCCACGCGGCCGCGCACCATCTCGGCCTCGGGCCTGGGGTCGGGGTAGTACCAAACGGCATCGGTGTTGAGTTCGCCATTGATCAGCAACGAGTAATAGCTGGCCTGGCCCTTCCAGGCGCAAGACGTCTTGTGGTTGCTGAAGGTGATGTATTCACGCTTGAGCGCACTTTCCGGAAAGTAGTGGTTGCCCTCCACCAGCACGGTGTCGTCACTTTCGGCAATGACGGTGTTGTTCCAGATGGCTTTCATGGGCGGCTTTCAAGGTGAAATGGATTGGCTGTTCCCGTCGATTATTGATCGAATGTTGCGAAAGCGAAGGACGCAGGGGCGTGCTGTCGGGATGGCCTCCGTGACGGTTTTTCGCCTATGGGATGTTCGTTGGCGGCACGGTGTCGGTGGCCCGGCGACGCATGGCGTACCGCACCATGAAGGCGCAACCCAGTACCAGTGCAAACCAGCCGACCAGGGTGGCATTGGCGACGATGCGCTGCATGCCCGGCGACTTGATGAAGTAAGGGGAGAGCAGCACCGTCAGGCCGATGAGGGCACACAGGAGGCCTTTTTGCAGCAGCTCGCTGTTGGCCAGGCTGCTGCGTTTGCTGGAGGATGAGTTGAGTTTGAACATGTGTTGGGTCATGACTTGATGGGGGTCCGAATCCCATTACAGCAGACTGGCATTGGCTGCTGACCGGTGCGTTGGCTCAGGGTTGAGCAACGCCGAGAAATTCAGCCAGCGCCGGGGTTTCCATGGCGCCGTTATTGCTGACCACCTGGCCGGTGCGGCTGTTGCGGGCGAGGATGAAGGGCACGGACTCAACCCCCAGGCGAGTGAACAACTGGGTGTTCTTCTTCAGGGCCAGTTCCAGGTCAGGCGGGATACTGGCGGAGGCCGCGATGCCGCCGGTGCCAGCCAGGATCGATTTTTCATGTGCCGTCATCAACTCGGCGGGGTTGGCCGCCGATAGCAAGGCGGCTCCTTGCGGCGCACTCTTGGCGTTCATGATGGCCACCGGGACCCAGACGAATTTCACCTTGTTGTGCAACGGCAGCGAGGCCTGCCACAAGTGACCGCAATGCGGGCATTGGGGGTCGAATAGCACATATACGGCGTGGGCACTCATCATGGAGCCCACCGTGAAGCCCTTGCCTTGCGCGGCCACCGTCTCATAAGGCTGCGCCGGCTTGGCCGCCGCTGTCTTGTCATGGGCGTCCTGCGGGGAGCAGCCCGCCAGGGCCAGGGCAAGTGCTGCGACGAGGGGCGCAGCCAGTTTTTCGAATTTCAATTGGGTTCCTTGTTGACGAGTGGGTCGGCGTCTGCCTTGGCCCTGATTTTGGCAGCAATGTACGCGCCATGGGTCACATGCAGCAGCCCGGCGATGGGCTGGTGCAATGACGGTGGCAAACAGGTCTTGAGGGTTCGCCGCACGGTCATTTTTCGTTGAACAGATCGCATGATGACGTTGACCTGTCTGCCATTGGTTCCCGCAACGTTTCCCTGCCGGACACGGCCAGCACGTCGCGGCGGTCCATTTTTCGGGTGATGCGGCTTGCGACGCAAGCGGCGCGGCACAATTTATGCGTAAATAGCGGCGATGAAATCCCCCGCACCCATGCCACCCGTCCAGACACACACGCTGTTCGAAGACGCCCAAGCCATCTTCACCGGCACCTTGTTTGTTTCGCTCGCGCTGATTCTTTTTGCCCAGGTGGGGCTGTTGACCGGCGGCACGGCAGGCGTTGCGTTTGTGCTGCATTACGCGACCGGCATCAGCCTTGGCAAACTGTTTTTCTTGATCAACCTGCCCTTTTACTGGTTTGCATGGCGGCGCATGGGGCGCGAGTTTACATTGAAGACCTTCATGGCCATCAGCCTGCTGTCGGCCATGATGGAGTGGTCGCCCAAGCTCTTTGCCATCGAGCGCCTGCACCCGGCCTATGCTGCCGTGCTGGGTGGCTTGTTGCTGGGCTCGGGCTGCCTGTTTCTGGCCCGTCACCGCGCCAGTCTGGGCGGTGCCACCATCGTCTCACTCTACCTGCAGAAGTCGCGCGGCTGGCGCGCCGGCAAGGTGCAAATGGGGATCGACTGCACCATTGTGCTGCTGGCCCTGACCGTGGTCGAGCCGACTCGCGTCGCGTACTCGGTGCTCGCCGCCGTGGTGATGAATCTGTTTTTGGCCATCAACCACAAGCCGGGGCGCTACGCGGTGCTGTGAAGCACGTCGGTCGGTACGCCAGCGCGGACCGCGGCACCGGGCCGGGGTCGGTTTTGAAAATTAATTCAGGGTGCCGAGGTCCGCTTGCCGCGCCGCCAGAAATACCCCATTAGCGGCTTGACGCTGACCCCGTGCAGAAGAATCGAGAGCGTCACCACGATCAGCGTGAGCTGGATCATTTGCAGTGCCAGCGTCTCGGGCAGCCCGTGTTGGATGGCGTACATCAGGTAGTAGAGCGAGCCGATGCCGCGCACGCCAAACCAGCCCGTCATGCCGCGGATTCGCCACGAGGTGCCGGTGCCCAGCAGACCGACAAGGACACTGATCGGGCGCGCCACCATGAACAAAAACAGCGCCAGCCCGACCGCCTCCCAACTCCACGAGTTCAGAAACAGCGAGCCGCCGACCAGCAGGACCAGCATCACTTCCGACAGCCGCTCCAGATGTTCCTTGAAGACCAGCGAACCTTCGCTGACGGTTGGTAGCGGTTCGAGACCAGGTTTGGGATGTGTCGCCTGAGCCAGCTTCAGCTCGGTCTGGCGCAGCGCGACGGCGGCGAAAAACACCGCCAGAAAGCCCCAGGCACTGACCATCACCGATAAGCCATAGACGACCCCAATCAGCCCGAGGCCGAGGAAGTCGTCCATCAGTTCATGCTGGTGCGGCGCACGCCGCAGTTTCCAGCCCAGCCGCGCCAGCGCCACCCCGGCCACGCCGCCGATGGCAATGGCGGCCCCGGTGGCCCATAGCACATCCACTGCGACCCAGCGCAGGCCAGCATCACCGAGTTCATGCAGGCCGAGCAAGCCCAGCCCCAGCATCACAAACGGGAAGGCGCTGCCGTCGTTCATCCCGGCCTCGCAGGTCAGGGTAAAGCGCAGCTGGTCGCGGTCGCCGGGATGGCGGCTTTGCACATCGGTGGCCAGCACCGGGTCGGTCGGGGCAAGGATCGCGCCCAGCAGCACGCCGGCACCCAGGGGCAGGCCCAGCACGTAATAGGCGAAGGCCGCGATCATCGCCACGGTGATCGTCATGGAGACGGTTGCCAGCAGGATCGGCGCGCGCCAGCGGGCAAAGCTGAACGGCACCGGCATTTTGACGCCGGCAGAAAACAGCGAAATCAACACCGCAATTTCAGTCAGCACTTCCAGCAGTGCGGACTCCTTGAGCGGATTGAAGTGAAACAGATTGAGCACACTCGGGCCCACCAGCAGCCCCACCGCCAGATAGATAATGGCGGCCGTGACCGGCGAGCGCTTGAGGAGGGTGGACGTGAGGCCCCGCACCAGCAGCAAGCCGCCGACCAGCAAGAACCATTGGGCGTTAGTCATCAATATGATTCGGATACATGAGTGTCAGTTTAATTCAGGGCCATGCGGTGACAAACGTGACAAATGTGATACGCGGTAAAACTCTCCTTGTCCTACATCCAGCAGCCGGATAAAGGCCAATAATGAACCATGCAAATCCAAATCAATACCGACCATCACATTGAAGGTCACGAGGCACTGGTGGCGTGGGCCACTGGTGAAATTAAAACCGCCCTGAGCCGGCACAGTGAGCACATCACGCGGGTGGAGGTTCACCTGAGCGATGAAAACGGTCACAAGAGCGGCACCAACGACAAGCGCTGCGTGATGGAAGCCCGCGTGGAAGGCCGTCAGCCGCTGGTGGTCACCCACCATGCGGAGACCTTGTACCAGGCCGTCACTGGCGCGGCAGACAAGCTGACCCGCTTGATCACGAGCACCCTCGGGCGCGCCGCACGGACAGAGTCGTTGCCGGACTGACTGGCCTGACGGCACCGCTTGATGTGCGGTTCAATTTCCTACGTTTGTTCGCGGTAGGTGCCCGGCAGCAGGCCGTCCAGTGTGTACGGGCCGATGGCGGCACGGATCAGGCGCAGGGTGGGGAAGCCGACCGCCGCCGTCATGCGGCGCACTTGCCGGTTACGGCCCTCGGTGATGACCAGCTCGATCCAGGCGGTGGGGATGGCCTGGCGCACGCGCACCGGCGGCTGCCGTTCCCATAGCGCGGGCGGCGGCGCCATCAGCCGGGCCCGGGCCGGGCGGGTGGGGCCGTCGTTGAGCTGGACGCCCTGGCGCAAGGCTTGCAGCGCCGCCTCGTCCGGCACGCCTTCCACCTGAACCCAGTAGGTCTTTTCCATCTTGAAGCGCGGATCGGCGATGCGGGCCTGGCGCTGGCCGTCGTTCGTCAGTAGCAGCAGGCCCTCGCTATCGGCGTCCAGCCGGCCGGCCACATAGATGTCCGGGATATCGATGAAGTCCTTCAGCCCGCGCCAGCGCCCTTCCGGGGTGAACTGGCTGAGTACGCCGTAGGGCTTGTTGAAGCAGATCAGGCGGGAAGGGCGGGCAAAATTCATCGCCGGCAAGCATAGCATTCACCACCAGGCGGTCAAGCCGCCCGTCCTGTGTGGCGCTGCTTCAGTGGCTGAGCACGATGTGCGCGATCAGGCCCGTGGCAATGGCGATCAACACATAGTCGGCGCCCACCTGCACCCATTCGTGGCCGCGCGGCGGCGGGCTCAGTCGGTACGGCCGGTAGTCCGTCACCACGTACTGGTGGTTGCGGAACTCGCGCGGGATGTAGCCGCCGCGCCTGAATTCCGGGCCGCGCGCGTTGTAGTAGTCACGGCGGTCATTGCGACGCATGTCGCCGTGGTCGAAGCGGCGATCCTCGCGTCGGTCGAAGCGGTGTTCCGCGCGGCGCTCTTCATGCCGATCAACACGGCGGTCTTCACGATGATCCATCCGGCGTTCGTGACGATTCTGGTCACGCTGTTCCGCCTGGCGGGGCGCTGGCTGCTGAACCCGCGGCAGTTCTTCGCGCGCGCCGCGCCAATCATGCGTCTGTGCGAACGAGAGCGAGCCGAACCCGAGGCTGGCCGCGGCAATCGCACAAACTATGGCGGTGGATTTCATGGAGTGGCTCCTTGTGGTGAGTAAGGCTTCATGGTGTGCCTCCAATGTGTCCCCGCTGTAAACGGCGCGGGCCTTTGTGCAAAGAAGGGTAGCAAGGTGTGCTGGGCTTCAGCGGGACGCATGGGGCCAAGTGGGGATTGCGACCGGCTATTTCCGCCGACTAGGACGCAAAGTGGCAGTATCCACTCAATTAATAACAAAAAGTGCCTGTAGCCCTCGTGGAATATGCGTGTATAGCTATCGAAGTTATAGCGATCGCAGAATGCCCAGCGCGAAGGGCAAACTCAGCATGCCCAGCAGGGTGGACAGCGTCACCAGCCCGGCCACGTAGGCGCCGTCATAGCCCATGCGTGCTGCCAGCACGTAACAGCTGGAGGCGGTCGGCAAGGCGGAAAAAGCCAACAGCACGGTGGTCTGCACCGGGTCAAGCTGAAACAGGTGTGCGAACCCGAGCGCCACCAGCGGCAGCAAGAAATGCCGGATCGCCAGCACCGCCACCGCCAGGGTTTTGGCTTTGCTGAGCGCACCAAACTGCATGCCAGCTCCCGCTGCCATCAGGCCCAGCGCCAACGAGGCCGCGCCGATGCGGCTGACGGTCGGCTCCAGCCAGGCCGGCAGGGAGAAGCCCAGTAAATTCGCGGCCAAGCCGGAGGCCGTGCCTATGATGAGCGGGTTGCGCACCAGTTCGCGCAGAAAGCCGCGCTGGGCATGGCGCGCCATGGGCCACACGGCGCCCACGTTAAATAGCGGCACACAGACGCCAATCAGCACCGCAATCAACAGCAAGCCCTGTGGGCCGGCCAGACGGTCGGCCAAGGCCAGGCCAATGAAGGAGTTGAAACGAAATGCCACCTGGGCGCTGGCCGCATGCTCGCGCCTGGGGATGTGTCGGCCCAGCCACGGCCAATAGGGGAGGGAATAGGCGAGGGCGATACCGGTGAGCCCCATGGCCCAGCCGGCGCCGATCAGGCTGGAGGTCGCGCCCAGGTTGAGCGGGCTTTTCACAATCGAGTGAAACAGCAGCACGGGGAAGAACAGGAAATACACCAGCGTCTCGACCTGCGCCCACACCGTGCGGTTGAGGGCGGTGTAACGACAGACCAGATAGCCACACAGGATCAGGGAGAAGTCGGGAAATAAGAGTTGGGCGAAATTCACCGGCTGAGAATACCAGCCCGATCACCCAGGACAAGGAAAGCCCGCGGTGACGGCGGCAGCCTCCGGGTTTGCCCCTAAGGGCTCGCCACAATAGAAATGAGCGGCGCGACCGTTAACATCGGCGTTGAACTTTCATGCAATCCAGTCCTTCAGGAGAAAAATCACCATGCATCGTCGCACTATTTTTGCTTTAAGTCTGCTCGCTGTCGCTGGCTCCGCCATGGCGCAGGGTTATCCCAACAAGGTCATCAAGCTGCAGGTGCCGTTTGCGCCGGGCGGCACCACCGACATTATTGCCCGCACGATCTCCGATGCACTGGGCAAGGCCTTGGGCCAGACCGTGGTGGTAGAGAACAAGGCCGGCGGCGGCGGCATCATTGGCGCCAACGAGACGGCCAAGGCCGCGCCTGACGGCTACTCGCTGGGTATGGCCACGGTGTCCACCACGGCGGCCAATCCCGCGATCAACCCCCGCACACCCTATGATCCGCTGACCGACTTCACGCCCATCATCAACATTGCCGCGACCCCCAACGTGATTGCGGTGCACCCCAGCTTCCCGGCGAAAGACTACAAAGGTTTCCTTGCCGAGCTGAAGAAGAATCCTGGCAAATACTCGTATTCGTCGTCGGGCACCGGCGGCATTGGTCATTTGCAGATGGAGTTGTTCAAAAATCTGAGTGGCACTTTTATTACTCACATTCCTTACCGGGGCGCTGGCCCAGCCCTGAATGACACCGTGGCCGGCCAGGTGCCGATGACGTTTGACAACCTGCCTTCGGCATTGCCGTTTATTCAGTCCGGCCGTCTGGTGCCGATCGTGGTGGCGGCGCCGCAGCGGCTGTCGCAACTGCCGAATGTGCCGACCTTCAAGGAAGTGGGGCTGGAGCCGGTGAACCGCATGGCTTACTACGGCATTTACGGCCCCAAAGGCTTGCCCAAAGATGTGGTGGACAAGATCAATGCCGGTGTGCGCAAAGCGCTGGAAGACCCCGCGGTGAAAAAGCGGATCGAAGACACCGGTTCCTTCATCATTGCCAACACGCCCGAGCAGTTCGCGGCACAGATCAAGGCCGAATTTGAGGTCTATAAAAAAGTGGTTGAATCAGCCAAACTCAAACTCTAGGGACAATCCTGAAGCGTGCGGGATAGACTGCAGCTTCGCGCAGCGAGCCAGCGCTCTCCTCAATTGATGATGGGTGATGCCTCGATCGACGCGTTCATTGACGCCTTGTGGCTGGAAGAGGGCTTGTCAAAAAACACCCTCTCCGCCTACCGGCGCGATCTGACGCTGTATGCTGCCTGGCTGCAGGGCCGGGAGCGGGTGTTGTCGGGTACGGTCGAAGCGGATCTGAATGGCTACTTTGCCGCGCAACACAGTGCGACCAAGGCCACCACGGCGAACCGGCGGCTGACGGTTTTCAAGCGCTACTTCCGCTGGGCGCTGCGGGAGCACCTGATTGCTTCTGACCCCACGCTCAAGCTGCAGGCTGCCAAGCAGGCACTGCGGGTGCCGAAGACATTGACCGAGTCGCAGGTCGAAGCGCTGCTGGCGGCGCCTGACGTCGCAACCGCTTTAGGCGTGCGCGACCGCACCATGCTGGAGCTGATGTACGCCAGTGGCCTGCGCGTCAGTGAATTGGTGACGCTCAAGGTGTTCAATGTCAGCCTGTCGGACAACGTGCTGCGCGTTTTCGGCAAAGGCAACAAGGAGCGGCTGGTCCCTTTTGGCGAGGTGGCCAGTCTCTGGATCAAGCGCTACCTGGGTGAGGCACGCGCCAGCCTGTTGGCGGGCAAGCAGAGTGACGACCTGTTTGTGACGCACCGCGGCGTCAAGCCCGGCACGGCCATGAGCCGGGTGATGTTCTGGATGATTGTCAAAAAACATGCTGCGAGCGCGGGCATGACGGCGCCTTTGTCACCGCACACCTTGCGCCATGCGTTTGCGACTCATCTGCTGAACCATGGCGCCGATCTGCGCGCGGTGCAGATGCTGCTCGGGCATGCCGATATTTCAACCACGACCATCTACACCCACGTGGCGCGCGAACGGCTGAAGGTGCTGCATGCGCAGCATCATCCACGCGGCTAGCTCGTTCCGGCACAGAGTTGCGCCAACTCTGCTTCATCGAAACCTGCCGCCCGTCTAGCCTCCAGGTTGAAGGGGCCTTTGAGTTTTTGCGCACCATAGGCTGTGGCCAGGGCGGCATAGGTGCTGACCGGGTCCAAGCCTCGCGCAGTGCAAAGATGTCGGTACCAGTGGTTGCCAATGGCGACGTGCCCAATTTCGTCGCGCAAGATGATGTCAAGAATATCGGCACCCTTGCGGTCTCCGACCGATATGAGCTTGTTCTTGATGGCCGGTGACGCATCCAGGCCCCTGGCCTCCAGGGTGCGGGGCACCAGAGCCAGGCGCGCCAGCAGGTCACCCTGGGTCTTCTTGGCCATTTCCCAAAGTCCGTTGTGGGCCGGGAAGTCACCATAGTCGAAACCGAGGTCGTTCAGGTGACCACTTAGCAACTGGAAATGCAATGCTTCCTCCCTGGCCACTTGCAGCCAGTCGAGATAAAAGCGTTCGGGCATCCCGTCAAAGCGCCAAATCACATCCAGGGCCAGATTGATCGCGTTGGCCTCGATGTGGGCCAGCGCATGAATCAGCGCCGCCCGGCCCTCCTGGCTACCGACTGCCCGGTTTTTCAACTGGGACGGGTGCACCAGGACGGGCCGCTCGGGACGGCCAGGCAGGCCCGCCACTTCGCCGATGACCTCTGCCGTGTCGATGGCGAATGCACCCGGGAAAAGCTGGCGCACAGCGGCGGCTTTCTCCTGCGGGGAAGCGATCAAAAGCAGTTGCTGCGCCAGCCATCGGATTGAGGGCGACGTTGAATTTGGCCTTGAGTTTGTCATACTGGATCTTCCATCCTTACAATTCTAGGCAAATTGAAGAAATGGAATCGACATGGCAATCTACGAACTTGACGGCGCAGCGCCCCGCATTGTCGACACAGCCTGGGTCGCTGACAGCGCCCAGGTGATCGGTAATGTAGAGTTGGCGGAGGACGCCAGCATCTGGTTTGGTGCGGTGATCCGGGGCGATACGGAGACCATTCGGATTGGGCGGCGCACCAATATTCAGGATGCGAGCGTCTTGCACGCCGATGTGGGCAAACCACTGACCGTCGGTGACGATGTGACGGTGGGGCATCAAGTGATGTTGCATGGCTGCACGATTGGAGACGGTTCCCTGATTGGCATCGGTGCCGTGGTGCTTAACGGCGCAAAAATTGGCAAGGGCTGCCTGGTCGGAGCCGGCTCTTTGGTGACCGAGGGCAAGGAGTTCCCGGACGGTTCGATGATCCTGGGCAGTCCGGCCAAGGTGGTTCGCCAACTCACAGCAGAGCAATTGGAAGGCTTGCGATTGAGTGCCCAGCACTATGTGAGCAATGCCCGCCGCTTTCGCGCAGGTTTGAAAAAAATTGCCTGACGACCTTCACTTTTTGAAGTCTTGAATCCAAAGGAAAAAGTGCGTGTCTGAAATTCACAAGTTTTTGTTTGAAGGTCTGCCGGTGCGCGGCGTGCTGGTGCGCCTGACCGATGCGTGGACTGAAATTTTGCGCCGCCATGCCTCGGGCAGCGCGGCCGGCGCTTACCCGCCGCCGGTGCAGAACATGCTGGGGGAGATGGTGGCGGCCGCTACCTTGATGCAGTCGAACATCAAGTTCAACGGTTCGCTGATCATGCAAATATTTGGCGATGGTCCGGTCAAGCTGGCCGTGGCCGAGGTGCAGCCTGACTTCGGTTTGCGGGCCACCGCGACGGTCATCGGTGAGATTGCACCAGATGCCAGCCTGAGCATGCTGGTCAATGTGAACAATGAGGGAAAATGTGCCATCACACTCGACCCGAAGACGAAGTTCCCGGGGCAGCAGCCGTATCAGGGTGTGGTGCCTTTGTTCGGTGATGCGCATGAAAAGCTGGAAAGCTTGAGCGACGTGCTCGAACACTACATGCTTCAAAGCGAGCAGCTGGACACGACGCTGGTGCTGGCGGCCGACGATCAAGTGGCAGCGGGGCTGTTGATCCAGCGCTTGCCGCTTGCGGGTGCTGGCAATCTGGCCGGCAGCCTGGTGAGCCAGGCCAATGAAGATGAGATCGGCCTCAACGAACATTACAACCGGATCGCCATCCTCACCTCAACCTTGAAGCGCGAAGAGCTGTTGACGCTGGATGTGGAGACGATTCTGCGGCGGCTGTTCTGGGAAGAAAAATTGTCACGCTTTGAGCCCCTGGTGGGCGACGCCGCGCCACGTTTCTCCTGCACCTGCAGTCGCGAGCGCGTGAGCAAAATGTTGTTGGGGTTGGGTATTGAGGAGGCCCAAAGTATCATCGCCGAGCGCGGTGATATTGAGGTGGGATGTGATTTTTGCGGCGCGCAATATCGGTTCGATCCGATTGATGTGGCCCAGATTTTCCGGGTGGACGGCAATCTGCCGCCCTCCAGCGCGGCAGTGCAGTAAGTGCGGTAACTTACTTGGTGAATTGCACGTAAATCTCGTTGGCCTTGACCATGCCGAGTTCCATGCGCGCTTTTTCCTCGACCATTTCCAGCCCTTCTTTCAGATCGCGAACTTCGGCGGCCAGTCGATTGTTGGCGAGCAGCGCCTGCTGGTTGAGCTGATTCTGCGCAATGAGCTGTTCAGTCATGCGGGCCACCGCAGGCAGGCTGCCACGGCCAAACCACAACTGCGCGTGAAGAATCACGAGCAGTGCGATCAGAGCGGCCGGGACAACGCGATTGCCCATGAGCTGGCTTAGCGCAGACTATAAAAAGCCGCGCGGCCCGGGTAGGTGGCGATGTCACCCAAGTCTTCTTCGATGCGCAGCAACTGGTTGTATTTGGCCATGCGGTCCGAACGGCTCAAGCTGCCGGTCTTGATCTGACCCGCGTTGGTGCCCACCGCGATGTCGGCGATGGTGGAGTCCTCGGTCTCGCCCGAGCGGTGGCTGATGACGGCGGTGTAGCC
>DAITMI010000020.1:0-37214 GCA_036835225.1 Rhodoferax sp.
ACCGCACGCTGGACCGGCGCGCCGAGGCGATTGCCCGCAGTGCCGCCCCGTTTGGCCGCTTCGATGCGGCCATGCGCCGCCAGGCCGACCAGATCGTGGTGGTCTCGCGCTTCCGGTTCACCCGCGACGAAACGCTGGAAACCCGGCTCAGCTCAAACTGACTATGACGATGGATCTCTATTGCGTGATGGGCAACCCGGTGGAACACAGCCAATCGCCGTGGCTTCATGCCCGTTTTGCCGAACTGACCGGTCAAACGCTGCAGTATGGCAAGCGCCTGATTGCGCTGGACGGCTTTGCCGCGGCGGTGCACGCCTTCAGGGCGGAAGGGGGCCGCGGCTGCAACATCACCGTGCCGTTCAAGTTTGAAGCGGCGGCACTGGCCAGCCAGACCAGTGACCGCGCCACCCTGGCCCAGGCGTGCAACACCTTGAGCTTCCAGGATGGCGCCATCCTGGCCGACAACACCGACGGCGTCGGCCTGGTCAACGACATCCAGCGCAATGCCGGCCTGGATTTGAGCGGCCGCCGGCTGCTGCTGATTGGTGCCGGGGGCGCTGCCGCCGGCGTGCTGGGCCCGCTGCTGCAGGCGCGGCCGGCCAGCATCACCGTAGCCAACCGGACGCTCAGCAAGGCGACCGATCTGGTGGCGCGCCATGCGGCCCTGGCTTTGCTACAAAAAACAGAGCTGCTTGCCCATGATCTACAAGGGCTAAAGGGCAATTTTGATGTCATCATTAACGCCACCGCCAGCAGCCTGAGTGGCGCGGGCGTGCCGGTGACCGCCAGCACGCTAAAGCCCGGGGCACTGGCCTACGACCTGATGTACGGGCCGGCGGCGCAAGGTTTCCTGAGCTGGGCCAGCGAACACGGCGCTGCCGCGCGGGACGGCCTGGGCATGCTGGTGGAGCAGGCGGCCGAGGCATTTTTGATCTGGCGCGGCGTGCGGCCGCCCTCGCAACAGGTGCTGGCCGAGTTGCGCGCGGTGATGTCATGCCGGACTTGATGCGGCATTCATGGCGTGCGGGTCAAGCCCGCAATGCCAAGCCATGAAGCCATTTCTGCGTTGGCTCGGTTTACTGATAGCGGCACTGCTGGCACTGCAACTTTTCTTTGTGGTCCGCATTGCAGCCATGGCGGTGGTGGACCCGCAATCCACCGCTTTCCAGCGGTCGGAGGCGTGGCGCGTGCTGAACGAAAAAGGCAGCTTACCCTGGCGCCAGCAATGGATGCCCTACGCACAAATTTCCGACCATCTCAAGCGGGCGGTCATCGCCAGTGAAGACGACGGTTTCAGCAACCACGACGGCGTGGACTGGGACGCGCTGGAAAAAGCCTGGCAAAAGAATGCCAAGGCCGAAGCCCAGGCCGCCAAAACGCAGACCGCCAAAAAACCGGCGGCGGCGGCCAACGGCAAGCCAGCCGCCCGCGCGCCCAAGGTGGTGGGTGGCTCCACCATCACCCAGCAACTGGCCAAGAACCTGTTTCTGTCGGGCGAGCGCACCCTGCTGCGCAAGGGCCAGGAATTTGCACTGACGATGCTGCTGGAGGCCTTGCTCAGCAAGCAGCGCATTCTGGAAATTTACCTCAACAGCGTTGAGTGGGGCGAAGGTGTTTTTGGCGCCGAAGCGGCCGCCCAGCGCTACTTTCACAAACCGGCCGCCAAACTGAGCAGCTATGAAGCGGCCCGGCTGGCGGTCATGTTGCCCCGCCCCAAGTATTTTGAGAAGCTGCCCAACTCCAGCTACATCGCCGGACGCGCCGGTGTCATCGTCAACCGCCTGAACAGCGCTGACCTGCCCTGACAGCAGCATCCATCCGACGACAAGGTCACAGAACCCGGGCTATTGGAGTGGCCTCTGGGGCCGAGCTTGCGCCAGCATTTTCATGCAGCCACGGCTTTCATAGGTACTGAAGCAATAGGGGGCCAACCGTTTGCGGAAAAAATTGATCATCTTGATGGACGAATCAAATGACATGCCATACACCCCCACCGGTCGTGTGTCGGCGATGGGGCTGGCGGCATGACGACGCAGGGCCGCAGCCAAAATTAACGGCCCCAAAGCTTGAGCGGCGCGCAAATGCGGACAAACGAACGTGCTCCGATAACACAGCGCGTCCGGCACCAGCGGAGAGCGGGTGACGATCATCCAGGCGACCACCTCGCCTTGGTAGCGAACACCAACGCTGATGCTGGGTGCGAGCCTGCACAACTCGGCCCTGATGACATATTGGTGCTGGACCGGGGTTATCCGGCAACCTGGCTGGTGGCCTATCTCAATGAGCACAAGATTCGCTTTTGCATGCGCTGCGACAAGGTCACAACAGAACCTTTTCGCTAAGCGTTCGAACTCCAAAATCTACTACGAGTAAGTTGTTGGCTTGTCCCTAGTTTTGGGGACAAACAAGCAATCTGTCTTGCCCAATAATTAATGCATCAATTTGTTGGCGAGATTGCCGGTGTGGGTTTTGAGGAAGCACCCTAGAGAAGATAGTTTTTTATTAACCAAGAGTGAAGGAATTTTCATGAAGCATTTTGAATCCAAAAAACGTCAACTCGGTCAAGGCATGACCGAGTACATCATCATCGTCGCCTTGATCGCTGTTGCGGCCATAGGTGTTTACAGCTTTTTCGGTGAAACCATCCGGGGCCAAATGGCGGGGATGACCAATGAGATGTCAGGCAAATCTGGTGCTGATGGCGTCGCCGCAGCGAAAGCAGGCGCAGCCAAAGCTGACGGTGCAACTGGTGCCAAAAATCTGGGTAACTACACAGGCTCGCAAAAGTAAGTGATGCCCCCCCGGCATCGAGCATTAACGCCTAGCCGGGGTAAACAGCGGGGACAGGCCCTTTTGTTTGTCACTGTGACAGCGCTGGTGATGTTGCTGGCCATGTTGACGATGTTCAGCATGGGCCAGCTCACCACCGAGAAGATGAAACTGCAAAACACGGCCGACGCAGCGGCCTACAGCGCGGCCGTCGCCCAAGCGCGTGATTACAACTTTTCGGCCTACCTCAACCGCGGCATGATTGCCAACGATGTTGCAGTAGCTCAGTTGGTGGGTCTGGCGTCCTGGGGGCGCAATTACTACGACACCTTCCACACCCTGACGCCGCGGGTTGATTCGAGATTTTCATGGGTGTTGCCCGGCCCACTGTATTCGCTATGGTCGGGCTCTGAGTCCGTGGCCAAAGGCGCGTCTTCGACACTCAAGCCGGCCTTTGATGCCGCCGCCAAGACTTTTGTACCCCTGTTGTTGACGATCAACGAGGGTTTTGCCGGTGCCCAAAAGATTTACCACTACGGCACCGCCCTGACCGTGGCTCAAACGCTGGGCGTTGACGACAAGTTCAACAGCATCCTGCAAGGCGCCGTCGGCTTTGACATGAGCGAGATCACCGACTTCATCGGCTGGGGGAATTGTAAGTCCAGCCCAGACGGCGACAAATTGGTAGGTCCCGGGAACTGCTACAACGTGGTCAAGCTCAATGATCCCCGCGCCCACCTGAGCTTGCTGGGCATGGCGGGCTATGCCTACAACACCTATCAATGGGTCAAGTTCACTTCATACCGTAACCCCCTCGGCCCCTGGGGAACAGAGTCACGCGATGACGGTTACGAAGATAGCTACTGCGCGCGAGGGGACCATCGCGCATGTTTGGACCGTAGGTACTATTGGGTCTCCAATATCACCACCCGAACCCACCCGGCTGATGCGACCGACGACGGACCGAAAAAAGACCGCATGGCCGGTGTCGTAACCGCCTCGCTCGATGACTTCACCACCGACCGGTCCAAGACCTGGTGGCTGCCGATGCTGGTCGATCCGATTGTTTTGGTTGGGCCGGAGGGCTATATCCCATCTGCTTGGTTTTTCAAAATGCTGTTTCACGACGGCGCGACCAAACTTGCTGATGACACCGGCGCCCCCGGCGGTGCAGGCGGCCCGGGTTTCCGCAAAAAGTACAGCTGGAACCAGCGCTGGGTAGGCAAAGATTCCACCAACATGCTGGCGATTACAACGGTGCCCATTTGCGGCATACCGTTTTGGGGTTGCGTCAATGCCCCTATGGTGCCGCTGATGTCCGGCGGGTCAGGATATCCACTGGGTGCTGATGCCGCTGGCACGGCATCGGCCGGGCCCAACAGTGGTGGGTGGGGGACGACGACCAGCGAATTGTCAAATAAAACGGCACTGCGCAGATACCGGGACGTGACAAACATAGAGCAGGCCACCACAACAGCGAATCAAAATATAAGTTCGCCAGCGCTGCTGGTTGAGGTGGAGAAAAGAACCAACACCATCGCCACCAGTGCCACGGGGCATCTTCGCATAGGTCGCAGCGATGGTGCCGCCGATCCAGCCGGTTGCGGCATAGGCGATACAGCGCGCAACGCACCTCAAGTGACGGCGCCTTTTGGCAGCGGCAACCTGGACGTGGGAGACGGCGCAGCCGCCAATTGCATGCGCGCCTTGTCCAAGGCCGAAGCCTATTTTTCGCGTCCAGCGGACCTTTTCCCGCGCGCTGATGGCCTGACCGAATACGGCAGCTTGTACAGCCCTTACTGGCAGGCGCGCCTGCTGCCCAACAGTTCTGACGAGCAATCGGCCTCTCTGATCTTGCACGGCTTGACGGACTTCAAGAGTTTTGGCGCTGGTGCGTCCTCTTATGTGACTGAATTGATCAAATACGCCAAATAACAGCCCCATGCGTTCAAGTCTTCACCTAACACAGTCAACCCAACGCGGACGTCAGCGAGGTCAAGCCCTGGCTGAATTCACCATTGCTGCGGCTTTTGTATTGATCCCGCTGTTTTTGATGATCCCGTTGTTAGGGAAATTCATGGACATGAAGGCGACGACGATTCAGGCGGCGCGCTATGCGGCTTGGGAACGAACGGCTTGGTACGGTAATTCAGACTGGGCGGCTGGTCAAAAATCAGACGCGCAGATTCAGAGTGAAGTCCAACAGCGGTTTTTTGCTGATTCAGCCACCACCCCCCTGCGCAGCACCGACCAAACGCTGACCGGTGCTGTGGCTGCTAAACCGCTGTGGTACGACCATGCTGGCGCCTCAATGCTCTCGACCTATTCCGCAGGTGTTGGCCCAGGCACACAGACCCCCGGCACGATGGATGGTTTCTTGAGCGGCGCTCAAAAAATCGTCAATACGATTGACTCGGTGCTCGGCACCAAATTCAAGTTGGACATGCAAAGCCTGTACACCTCAACGGTGAGCTTGGATACCGCCAACACCCCGGCCATCCGCCTGGCAACAGGGGCAGATACGTCCGGCTTCATGGCCCCTAATTTTGAAATGAAGCAAGTGCTGGTGACCAATGGTTGGAGCGCCAACGGACCAGACTTCGTCAAGAAACAGACTGAAGGTCTGGCCATCCTCAGCCTGGCCGGGCGCAGCCCGGTCAAAGAAGTCCTGCACATTGTTCAAAGCGTCCTTGGCACTTTTGTTGAAGAATTGAAACCGAGCAGCCTCAAGCTCGGCGGAGAACTGTTGCCCGACTTGGTGCCGCCAGATCGTTTGACCGCCTCCACAGCACCTGCCCCGCAGCCCGGGAAGACCGCCGAGCAGCGACGCAAAGAAGAGGCCGATAAACAAAATGCGATAGCAGTCGCGTTGACCGAAAAAGTGAAAGCAAAAGTCGACGCTTTGCATAACGCGATTGGGACAACTCAAAACTCGATCAATTCCTGCAGCGCCGACAAACAAGCGGAGTTCCTTGCGAACCACCAAAAATGTGACGTTAATCCCATCACAAGAGAGAAGACTAACTGCACCGTCAACAAATTCCCACCTGGTGGACCTGGCACCAGTTGGACGCCAAATGCCGACGCCAGTGTGGCTTGTCATGCGGGACTGGACGCGCAAATTGCAGACTTGGAAGCCAGGCTCAATGACGACGATTTGCAATCGGTAATCATAAAGTTGAAGAAGGATCAAAGTCTAGCCAACGATCCCGTCTTTATGACGCAGTACGAGGCAGCAAAAGCGAAGATCGCAGCTTTCCAAGCGCAAATTGACGACTTGCGAAGGCAAATTATTGACTTGAGAAAGCCGAAAAATGCCCTCTAAGACTTTGCTACTTGCGGCCAGCCTCGCCTTGAGCGGGTTGATGGCCATCGCCGCCGAACCGAAAAAACCGGACTGCGCGCCGTTTGCCTTGCCCGATCTGAAGCTGACCTGGGTCGCCCCCGATATCGTGCACAACGGCACGCCGTTGCAGATCAGGCGCTTTGACAGTACCGACAGCGTGCAGGCCATCCTGGCGCGCTACCGCCGCGAATGGAAAGCTTCTGCGCAAAGCCCCCAAGACGCGATTGAATACACGGTGGGCGGCTATCAGGTGATTGCCAAGCTGCGCGACATGTGCTTTTACACCGTGCAGGCACGCAGCAATGGCGCCGGCGGCTCTACCGGCATGCTGGCGGTTAGCCAAATACAGGACAGCAACCAGCCGCGGGTTCTGGGGAAAGATTTCCCGATGATGTCGGGCAGTCTGGTGGCCGCTGACATGACACACCGCGACCCCGGCAAAGAGGCTCGCACCATCATGCTGATGAACCAGTTTTCAACCAACGCCAACGCCGACTTTTACCGCCGGGTGATTGGCGGCGACGGCTGGAACATCACCAGTGACCACTTGGTTCAATTCAAAGGCGGTAATGGCAACGGCTACGCCATCACCTTCAAGCGCGGCTTCAATGAAACCAGCATGGTTATTTCGCGCACCCAGGGCGGCAGCAGCGTGCTGGTCAATCTGGTCGACAAACCTTGACCCAAACAGTAGCCAACATGCCTTTGAACCTGTCACCCCAGCCACGGCTACAACGCGGTCAGTCCAGCGTTGAGTACCTGACTGTCAGTGCCTTTGCCGCCATTGTTTTGCTGGTGCCCGACGACAGCGGCAACGTGGTCGTGGTGCAACTGGCCAACGCCATCAAGACTTATTACAACGCGTTTGCATATGCACTTTCTTATTCCTCCACGATCACGCCCTTTTGACGGGACGCCACGCCCATGACGACTCCCGAATTTACTCCGCCCCCACTGACCAGAGAGTCATATTAATCATGCGAAAACTAATCACTTTTTTCAGGAACATCAACCGCATGTGGCTGCTGGTGGCACTGGCCGTTATGCTGGGCTTGGCGGCTGCCATGCTGATGTCCAAATACCTTAAGGGACGCGAGCAGACATTGGAGGTAGAGGCCAAAAAGCGCGCCAGTGGTGGCCCCACCGTCGAAGTGGTCGCGGCCGGAATAATGATTCCCAGAGGCACGATGCTGGGAACGAAAAACCTTACCAAGCGTGAGATTCTGGCAGACTTGGTGACCGAAGAGATGGTGCTGGTCAAAGACTTTGATCGCATTGACGGCGCCAAGGCCACACGGCCGATTCAGGCTGGCTGGCCTTTGCGCATAGCCGATGTGACCGAAAAAATCCAAGGCTTCGCCGACGGCCTGCAAGAAGGTTTGCGTGCCATCACCATTGATGTCGATGAAATCAATTCGATGGCGCAAATGGTCAAGCCGGGCAACATGGTTGACCTGATGTTGATCGTGCCCGACAAAACGGATGCCGATGGCGGTCTGCGGGCGGTGCTGGTGTTGCAAAACGTCAAGGTGCTGGCAACGGGTCAAAGCATCGCACCTGGTGGCGGCAATAAAGGTGGGGCCACGAGCCAGGGCGATTATGCTGGCTCCGCTGGCAACGCACAGCGTTACTCGAACTTCACGTTTGAAGTCACGCCGCAAAATGCAGCCCGCATCGCGCTGGCCCAGCAGGTCGGAAAAATCCGGGCGGTGTTGCGTGGCAATGCCGACAACGCCATGGTGTCACTGACAGACATCAACACCAGGACCATGCTCAACACCGGCGTGAATGCGGTCAAGGGGAGCAACATCAACACACCCAAAGTCAGTGCGGTCGAGTACATCATCGGCGGCAAGGGCTCTGGGGGCGCTGTCAACATCAACATTCCATCGCTCTTTCCGCCTTCAGCGGGTGATCGCCGGTCGCCAGCCGGGGCGGATGCCGCGCAAGCGGCCTATCCACCCGCAATGGCAGGCTTCATGCCGCCATCGGCTGGTGGTGCCAACGTTCAGCAGCGACCATGAGTCAACTCAATACACAAGGACACTTCGCGATGTTTTTCAGACTCACCTTACTCTTTCCCTTGCTGGCCGGACTGGCTTGTGTACAGCCTGCCGCGGCTGCAGATGATGTTTCTTCACTGCAACTTGTTGTGGGGCAGATCAAAACGATTCCACTGCCTAGCAAGGTCGTTCGGGTCGCTGTTGGTAACGGGAAAATCATCACCAGCAATGTGCTTGAGACCGAAATGGTGGTACTGGCTGAAACACCTGGCAACACGAGTCTGCGACTTTGGACTGCTGACGGCAAACAGTTGAACTACGCGGTCAGCGTGCTGGCCACCGATCCGGATGTCACGGCCAAACGCCTTCGCGACATGCTGGGCGCCATGCCAGGCATCAAGGTTGAGCGCATCGGAGACATGGTCTTGCTGACGGGTACCGCGAGCAAAGCGGGCCTGTCACGCATCGACGCCATTGCGAAATTATTCCCGCAAACCCATAACGCCGTGCTTGAAGAAGAAGTCACGATGCGACGCATGGTGTACATGAAAGTACAGATTGTGGAAATGAAGAAATCACTCGCATCGACCATCGGGGTTGCATGGGATAAAAGTATTGCCGGTCCCGCAGCAGCTGTTGCCGGCAACTGGAGCACCAACCAGAATTTCAGGGTTCCATCCACACCGCCTGCAGGGTTTCCAACTACACCTATTCCTATTGGTGGTGCCGGCTGGCGTCCGTACCTTGGCATGACATCAGTCATCACCTCGATGATCAACCTGGCTGTTGACAACGGCGACGCCTTTGTTCTGGCAACACCTGAGCTCAGTGCTCGCAGCGGGGGCAAGGCCGAATTTTTGGCTGGTGGACAAATTCCCATCATCTCGCCGGCCAGCGCTGCAGCCCCAGCAACCGTGACCTTCAAGGACTACGGCATCAAGCTGACCATTGAACCGGTGGCTGACGAGAAGAACAATGTCAGCGCCCTACTCAAAACAGAGGTCAGCAACGTTGACAACTCCGTCGCCGTGGGCGGAAACCCGGGCTTCCTGACTCGCAAAACAGATTCCGAATTCAACGTGCAGTCAGGACAAACGATTGTGCTGTCTGGCCTGGTCAACACCAACCTGCAAAAAGACATTTCGAAACTCGCGGGCTTCGGTGACTTGCCCATCCTGGGCGCCTTGTTCCGGTCGACTAACTTTCAAAATGGCCGCACCGACCTGGTGATCTTCGTCACCCCGACCGTGATTGATTCGTCCTCAAATCTGAATCAAGAGCGCTTGCAGAAGGCACAGGACATTCAGGAAAAAGCCAAGTCACAGTCAGGCGGCGAGGGCACCCTCAATCAATAGTTGATGGTTTGTTTGTTTACAGGGGGGAACCATGTTCAGTGTTGAATACAAATCTGCAAAAAGTGAGCTCACACGGGTCAATTGCGAGATCGACAGTCTCACCATCGGCAAAGCCGACACTAACCTGATCGTGTTGCGTGGCTGGACTGTGGGCAAACGCCACGCCACGATTCACAAGCGGGCGTCCGGTTTTTTTGTCGAAGATCATGGAGCCATGGGTGCGACAGAAGTCAATGGGAAAGCCATCGAGAAAGAGTACGGCCCGCTGCGCGCTGAAGACGTGATTCGGATTGGTGACAACTACGTGAATGTGATCGTCGAAGCCGCGATTCTCATGGCGGCGGTTACACCAGCTCCCCTGCCCGCGTCAGCTGCCGTTGCTGCCACTTTCGTGGCGACACCGGAGCTCATCGTCAAGCAGCCGCCAGCGCAGCAGGCCGCGGTACCCGCCACGCCTGACCTGACCGAGCGTATGAACGCTGCGCGCCGAGCGCTTCATGGCAAGTTGATCAGTCAAATGGATTTGCGACGGGTCGACGTTCGGAGCATGAGCGAAGACGACTTGCGTTTGAACACGCAAACCATGATTGCAGAAATTTTGGCCAGTGACACCAGTTTGCCGCCTGATATTGATGGTGCCCGGCTGGCCAGAGAGTTGCTGAATGAAGTGATTGGCCTGGGTCCGCTTGAAGACTTGTTGGCTGATCCAGACATCAGCGAGATCATGGTCAACCGCTTTGATGAAATTTACGTCGAACGCAAAGGCAAATTGACAAAGGCTGATATTGCGTTCAGCACCGACCAGGCGGTACTCGGGGCGATTGAGCGAATCGTTGCGCCTATCGGCCGTCGTATTGATGAGAGCTCTCCGATGGTGGACGCCCGCCTCAAAGACGGCTCACGCGTCAACGCAGTGATCCCGCCGCTGGCGCTCAAAGGCTGCAACATCACCATCCGTAAATTTTCAAAGTCGAAACTGGTCGACACGGACATGATCAATTTCGGCTCGGTCACCAAAGACATGATGAAATTTTTGGAAATAGCAGTTGATCAAGCTGCCAACATCGTAATCTCGGGCGGCACCGGCTCGGGCAAAACGACCTTGCTGAACGTGATGTCGAACTACATTCCAGATGATGAACGCATTGTCACGGTCGAAGATGCGGCCGAACTTCAGTTGGCCAAACCGCACTTGATTTCACTTGAGTCACGGCCACCGAATTCTGAAGGCAAAGGCGCCATCACGATTCGTGATTTGGTCAAAAACTGCCTGCGCATGCGACCTGACCGTATTGTGGTCGGCGAGTGCCGCGGCGGTGAAGCGCTGGACATGTTGCAGGCGATGAACACCGGCCACGATGGGTCCATGACTACAGCCCACGCCAACACGCCGCGTGACTGTATCGCACGACTTGAAGTGATGACCCTGATGTCTGGCCTTGACTTGCCCTTACGTGCTATTCGCGAACAAATTGCCTCGGCAGTTCACATGATCGTTCAGCAAAGCCGCTTTCCAGACGGCAGCCGCAAGATCACGCACATCACCGAGGTCACCGGCATGGAGGGCGATATCGTGCAACTGCAGGACATATTTTTGTTCAAGCAGGATGGCTATGACGAGAATGGCAAGATCAAAGGCAAGTTCGTCGCAACCGGCAATATCCCCGACTTCTGCCAAGACTTGGCCCGCCGCGGTATCCCGGTTGATTTGTCCATCTTCCAACCACCGAAGAACCTCTGATGTTTGAATTTGCCTTCCTTATTGGTGTCGTGGTGGCGGCAGCGATTGTGATTGGTATGGTGGCCATGTTGCTGGTCCGTTCATGGCTAAATCACCAACAGGCCACACTCGCGACAACAGCCAAGACAGATTTGGCTGCGATGTTCATTTTTATCGACCCCAAGCTTCTGTTCAAGTACAGCGTGGGTGCCTTGGTCGTGATTCCGATCTTGCTGCTTGTCGTGCTCGACAATCCCTTGGTGGCGGTTGTGTCAGGCGTGGTCGTGGCTTTTACGCCCCGCTACTTCGTCAAACACCTCCAAAAGTCACGTATCACATTGTTTGAAAAGCAACTGCCCGACGCGCTACTGATGGTGTCGGGGGGCATGCGCGCTGGCGCCAGTTTGGCGGTCGCGCTGGAGTCGATGGTGAAGGAACAAAAACCACCCTTGGCTCAAGAGTTCGATCTGATGCTGCGCGAGCAGCGACTCGGTGTGGACTTTGACAGCGCCCTGTCCAACATGGAAAAGCGCATGCCTCTACCCGACTTTGTGTTGTTGGTGGCGGCCATGAAAATCACGCGAGAAGTCGGTGGCAATTTTGCCGAGATTCTCGAATCACTCTCCGGTACCTTGCGACGCAAGCATGAGATGGAGGGGAAGATCAATGCCCTCACGGCACAGGGAAAACTACAAGGCATCGTGATGGCGCTTTTGCCCGTCTTTCTGCTGGCCATTCTGACCTTTATGGAGCCAGATGCCATGGCTCCGCTTTACAACACGCTGTATGGCTGGGGCGTGTTGCTGGTGGTCAGCATCATGATCACGATTGGCTACCTCGGTATCCAAAAAATTGTGAACATCGACGTATGAACTCAACCGCTGTAGTCTGGATTTTGGCTGCGATGGTCGGCGCTATTGCGCTGATTGTTTTGTACGTGTATTCAACTTTGAGCCGTGCAGTCCCGCAGGACGATCGTCAGTACATGGACAAACTCCCGCCGCCTTTGCGCTTGATGTGGCCCCTGGTGCGACTCATTGATTTCCACCTGACATCGCACATTTCACTGGACAAACTCGAGCGCACCAACACCAAGCTGAACAACAGCGGCGTCGCTCACATGATGACTGCCGAGCAGTTTTATGCGGTGCGAATGGTTTCTTTGGTGGCTGTATCTGGAATCATGTACATGGTCGCAGGCATGCTGCACAAGTCCTCACCGACCCTACTCATGGTGGGTGCGTTATTGGGTTATTTTTACCCCTCGATCTGGCTGCTAGACGCCCGTAAACGTCGTTGCAAGCTAGTGCAAAAGGCCATGCCGATGTTTCTGGACTTCATCACCATGGCAGTGGAAGCCGGGCTGAACCTGACCGGGGCCTTGAACCAAGTCGTACAAAAGGGCCCCCCCGGCCCCTTGCGCCAAGAATTTTTCATGGTAGTCCGCGACCTGCGCTCAGGCCTTCCGCGCGCCGATGCTCTTCGTCGGATGGAGTCACGCTTGATGATGCCTGAAGTGTCAAGTTTTGTGGGTACTGTGATTCAGGCCGAAAAGATGGGCGCGTCACTGGGTTCGGCCCTGCGTTCGCAAGCCGACCAGCGCCGCAGCGAACGTTTTCAGCGAGCCGAAAAACAAGCCATGGAAGCACCCGTCAAACTGATCGGTCCGCTGATGATGTTTATTTTCCCGGTCACCTTCATCGTTATTGGCTTTCCTATCGCCATGAAATTCTTGAAGTCTGGACTGTTTTGAAGCTCGGCGCTGTCTACCGGGAATCAGACACCCATAGCCTGGTGCCACGGGTGTGGAAAGCCGCCAGCGCCATTGAGCGGATGCGTGGTTTGCTCGGGCGACCTCCCCTGAGGTCTGGCGAAGGCCTGCTGATCAACGCTTGCAACATGGTGCACACCGTCGGCATGCATTACGCGCTGGATTTGGTCTTTTTGGACGCCACTGGGCATATTAGAAAACTGGTCTGCAACGTGAAGCCACTGCGCTGCGCTGGAGCCTTTACCGCAACGACAACGCTCGAACTGCCGGCAGGATCGCTGGCCACGCTAGGTCTCAGCTTGGGCGAGCAACTTACATGGCGGACGTTCGAGGCATGAGAGGCTTTACAAGTAAACCCATGCACCGCCAGCGCGGTCAATCGATGACGGAATACCTCATCATCTTGCCATCATTGCTGTTGCTGGTGCTCGGCGTTATCCAGTTTGCACTCATTTACCAGGCCAAAGCCTCACTGAACTATGCAACCTTCATGGGAGCCCGCCAAGGTGCATTAAATAATGCCAAAATTACTTCCATCATCGGCGGTGTGGTCGGTGGCATGACGCCGTTTTTTATGCGCACCAGCAACGCGCCTTTTCTGGACGATATGGCCAAGGCCCGCATGATTGCGGCGATCGAAGTCTCTAACCCGAACACCGCCAAGGTTGAAATCATCAGCCCTACGGCAGTAGCGTTCGACGCGTACTCGCAACTGTCGAACACGGGTGATATTCCAAACGACAACCTGATGTTCCGCGACAGCAGCGCTCTCAAAGATGGCATGTCGATTCAGGATGCCAACCTGTTGAAAATACGGGTGACTTACTGCGTCAAGCTGATGGTGCCTTTTGTCGACCGGGTTATTTATGCATTGAGCACTGGCATTGCCAGCGTGAAAAATATGACCCAGGAATCATATTGGGCATCAAGCACAGAAACCATTCCGAATATGTGTTCAGTGATGAACGGTAGCTATGCCTCAGCCAGGCAGCAAGTGAATGCACTCACCGGCGCAATGCCTGCCGGCGTCTCACTTACCGACAGTGGACTAACAGATTCGGACATCAAGCAACTTTCGCAGCAATTTCCAACCACTCCGGTGCTCAACTGGAATGTCGGTGGCATGCGGATACCCATCACAGCCGAGGCGATTGTGCGCATGCAAAGCCCGGTTAGGTTTTAAGTCGAAGAACAGCGACAGGACACACTATGGAACAAACAGCAACCGACGCTTTTTGCAGGCATTTTTCGACACTCGCAGAAGAGCTTGGTCCCCTTCATACCGCAACCTTTTTGAAGGGCGTCACTGTGTTGGAACTACCTCCAGGACGTAAATTGATACGGCATCGCATGCCAGTTGATTCAATTTATTTTATTGTGGCCGGCACTGTCGCCGTGTCCGTTGAGGATGGTCAAACTTCAACCTTACTGAGCGTGCTTGGCCCTGGCCAGTGGCTGGGCGAGGTCTCGGCACTGAGCGGTGAGCTGATGACCAGTGCGACCATTACCACCCAAACACCAACGCGTTTCTTGCGCATGCGGCATCAGATACTGGAAGACTTGATCACCACCAATCAGGCCGTAGCGAACGTGCTGCTACCCCACCTGGTGCTGATGCTGTCAGACCGTTTGCGTAAGTCGTACCAGCGTGAAGCGGATTTAGCACTGGCCCAGGCCTGATCGGAATCATCATGGACATTAAATACTTCCTCAAACTTCAGCCAGGTTTTGAAAATTTTTCAAACGCAGACCTTGACGTTTTTGCGCGAATGCTGAACGTCGCCCTCTACCCGGCAAGACACTCATTCACAGTAAGAGGTGAGCAGGGCCATGCTTTGTATTTGATCATGGATGGCGCGGTCACGATGACCAGCGGCGATGTCCAGCCAGGCGATGGTGATGCGCGTTCTTTGCGGATTGGCGAATGGTTCGGCTTGCTGTCGCTGGTTGAAAATTTGCCCGCTTTTGAAAACTGCTGCGCCTCTGATAGTGTCACGGTAGCGTCGTTCAACCGAGTGCAATTTGATGAACTCTTTGAGTTAGCGCCGCCCATCGGACGGCATTTGCTGTACATGCTGGCGAAGCATCTGGCGCGTACCCTGATTGCGCAAAACAGCCGGCTCAGTGCTAGGGCACGACTGTCGAAATAGTGTCATCCATGACCCCTCAACGATCAAGCTCAGCCAACACAAAAACAAACTTCGCAACAAATGAGTATTCAAAAATACAGAGTCGCCATGTTTGGAAGTTACTACCGTGGCTTCTATTTACTCAATGAGTTGTTACATGGTGAAATAAGCAGTCAAGTCATGGTCGTTGGTGTCGCCAGTGACGACCCTGAGGCTAGCAATATTGCGGCTGACAAGCGTGTGTGGCAATACCCGCATACTTCATATGAAGAGAGGATGGTCGCTGAGCTGGCCGAGGAATTCGACGTGGAGACGTTCATTGGACCCGTCAATGCCCAACCGTTTTACGACATCATTGACCAGTGGAAGCCGGACATTTGCATCATGGCTACCTTCGGTCAGCGGATCAAGGCGCGACTGATCCATACACCGCCGCTTGGGTTTTACAACATGCACCCCTGCATTGATGATTCTTGGCCGAGCCAATACGTCGGGGGCAATCCGTTTCAAGCGCTTATGCTCGATGGGAAGCGTTATTGCACGATTGCTTTTCACGCTGTGGACGAATCGTTTGACACGGGGTCGTTGATGGGGATGTCAAAAAAAATTGCGCTCCCCAAAGAAGCATCCGTCACCGACATGCACAAAATTTCCTCTTTTGCTGCCGCACAGCTGGCTAGCTGTGCGTTGAAGAAAATCATCGTTCAACATCAGGCCTCAAAGTAGTCGCCATGGAAGAAAAAAAAACTAACCGACTATCACGCAGTCTGTCAGTCGAGCCGATGCCACTGGCTCTGCCACGTTCATATGGCATCAAGTTGCGGCTGAGTATCAGCGTGCTTTTTATGTGTCTGATCCTGCCGTCATTCGGGCTAGTCATTTACTACATCTACAAAAACAACTACAAGATCTATAAAGAAAGTGCCTCGGCACGGATCACTAACCACAACAACCAGATGCAGGACAAACTGGAAGCCTTGCTGGATCCGATCAGTGCCTCGCTGTTAAGCCTGGCCAAACAAATCCACGATGACCCCAGGCTGTTTAACAATCCAAGCATCAACGACACGATGCTGCTGCATCTAGAGAACAACCCCAGGCTAGTCTCCATCTTCCTTGCGTCCGACAAGGGCAGTTTTCATCAAGTGCAAAAAGTCCAGGAAGGCGTGATCATTGCCGACCGGGTGCCGCCACCAGATGCGAACTTCAACTTCTGGGTCGTTGAACCTTCCCAGAAACCATCAAAAAATGCAACAACCGTGAACTCAGTCTTCACATTCTTCAAGACCCGGGATGCGGCACCGCTAGATACCTTCGTCATCTCCAATGACTACGATCCGCGTAAGCGACCGTTTTATAAAAACTTATCCGCCACCGTGGCCAAGGCGACTGAATCATTGCGCCAACGTTTTATTCTGCTCGATGAACCTTATGTGTCGGGCAGTACCTCCCGCGCCACGATGACTGTCTCCACGCCTATCTATGAGGACAATAGATTCAAAGGGATGATCGGCGAATCGTTCGAACTCTCTACGATTTCTAATTTTTTGAAATCCATTCGAATCACTCAAAACACCCAGACATATATCCTCGATGCAGATGGCGACATCGTCGTCAGCACGGGTGCAGACAATGGCTACACGATAGAGAAAAAAAAGCTGATCAAGCAAAACGTGCTCACCGCCGATGGTCAAGCGGTTCAGCAAGCCTTCAAGATTTTCACCACTGAGAAGAATCGCCAGTTTGAGTTCACCCATGAAGGAACATCCGAGAGTTATCTTGTCCAGTTCACCGAGCTACCTAATTTCTACCACAATAAATGGACGGTCCTCACACTCGCCCCGGAGAGCGACTTCTTGACTGGCCTGAACGAGATCAATAAAAATCTCATCATCTATGGCGGACTGGTCAGCCTGTTACTCGCATTTCTGACCTATGGACTCTCCATACAAATCTCACGTCCAATCGAAATTTTGACGAATGATATTCGTGACTTGCTTGACTTCAACCTGTCCAGGAAAGTGATCAATTCGAATATATTTGAAATCAACATTCTGAGCAATTCCGTCAACAAGCTTCGCAACACGCTCAGAGCGTTTACAACCTACGTGCCACAAGATTTAGTCAACGACTTGCTGCGCTCAGGCAATGAAATTGAACTGGGCGGCGAAAGCCGATACCTGACAATTTTTTTCACAGACTTGCAGGGGTTTTCATCGATATCGGAAGTGACGCCTTCACGCGAACTGATGAAACTTATCTCTGCCTACTTGGCACTGGTGACCTATGCCGTGAAGGAAGAGAGTGGCACGGTTGACAAATTCATAGGCGACTCAGTGATGGCGTTTTGGGGCGCCCCGCTGTTGAATCAAAACCATGCCTATCACGCCTGCGTTGCAGCGGTGAAGTCGCAACGCCGAATGCTTGTATTGAATCATCAGTTACAGAAAGAAGGCCTGCCACCGCTGACAGTTCGAATCGGCATTCATTCGGACGCCGTTCTTGTGGGCAATATCGGATCGCCAACACGCATGAGCTACACCGTGATGGGCGACGGCGTCAATATTGCCGCGCGCCTGGAGGGCATCAACAAGGATTTTTTGACCTCTATTTGCATCAGTCATGCCACGTACAAAGAGGCCGGTGAGCGCCTGTGGACACGTCCGGTTGACGTTATCACAGTCAAGGGCCGCAAGGGCGAGATTTCGATTTACGAGCTATTGGCGATTCGAGGAGATGACCCAGAGACGATGCCCACTGACCGAGAGCAAGCGCTGTGCAGAGAGACGCAGAAAGCATTTGCGCAGTTCTCAAACCAACGCTACAGAGAAGCGGCAGACCTGTATCAGGAGATCATCGACTCTTTTGATGATGGACTTTCAATGATCATGAAAAACAGATGCATTGAGCACTTGGCCGTTGAGACTCCGATATGAGCCAACGTATTGCAAATGACGACGCGTACCCACCAGCGCCAATGAAGGAACCGCTTTGAAAGTATTTCATCGTAGAACCCGTCAAGACACAGATTCGATGCGTTGGGTTGGCGTATTAGGACGAATTGTAAAAGTGGGAGTTCTGGCTACATGGCTGATGATGGATATGTCGCATGGGCTTGTATCGGCTCAGACAGCGCCTGATCCTATCGCCCCTAAATCACCTCTTGTGAAGGTTCGCAATGGTCAGATGGTTGCACCAGACATCGCTCGGATTTTGAACCGGGGAGAGTTGGTTGTTGCGGTCATCTCCAGTGACTCGGCGCCCTTCTTCTCAGAAATGGATGGCGCGATGGTGGGTACGGATGTCAATGTTGCCCGTTTAATCGGTATGGAGCTAGGGATTCCGGTGCGTTTTGACCGGACCGCGAAGACATTTGAGGCCGTGGTTGATATGGCTGCCGAAGGGCGTGCGGACATTGGCATGGGGCGATTGGCCAGAACAACATTGCGTGCTCAGAAGGTCAGCTTCAGTACGCCTTACATGACGCTGCAGCATTCTTTCATCATCAATCGACTTGAATTTTCAAAAATCTCAGGCGACCGCGCAGCACAGAGTGTCATCCGCAACTTTAATGGGACCTTAGGCGTTATTGGCCGATCCGCTTGGGAAGAATTTGGACGGCGCAATTTTCCAAAAGCCAAAATTGTCACGTATGCATCTTGGGATAAGGTCTTAGAGGCAGTAAAAAAAGGTGAAGTGGTGGCGGCCTATCGTGATCAGTTTGAGATTCAGAAAATCATGCATGCAGATCCGGGATTGGCGCTGACGCTTAGAACCGCGACATTCAAAGACATTGAGTCATCGCTGAGCCTGATGATTGGTATTCAAGACACCGCATTGCTGTCATTCGTGAATGAAGTTATTACCATGCGCCACGAAAAACCAACCGTTGCCATGCTACTGAAGGAATTGAAAGAATGAGTCATTTTCCGCTGGCTCTCACCAACTGGCAGAAGTACCGCCGCTTCTCCATGCACCCGCTGACGGTGTTGGTGTGTGTGATTTTGGGTGGCTTCCTTGGCTATGTAGCACCCGCCATCGCCAAGAACCTGACGGTCGTTGGCACGGTTTACGTTGACCTTCTCAAAATGATCGTGATGCCATTCATGATGTCGGCCATTATTTTCAGTTTGCAAAACCTTTCTCACGCTGGTGATACATCCAAGATACTGGGCCGTGTCTTGTTCGTATTTGTCTATTTCTCAGTTTCTGTAGCAGTTTTATCGGCCGTTCTTTTCATGCTGGCCAGTCCCGGCGACCACTTGTCAGAAAGCGTGAAGTCCACACTTGGCGCTATCGTAGGTGCCAACTCCGAAAGTATCAACCTCGATATGTTCCGCTGGAAAGTCGATGAGATTCCGAAAGAAGCCACCGTCTCAGATTTTTTGACTTCTTTAATCCCCACCAATATTTTTGCTGCGTTGGCCAGTGACGATACGCTCAAAGCACTGATCTTTGCGCTACTTTTTGGCTTTGCTGTGGGGCAAGTCCCCAGTCGCGTATCCGGAGGATTGAATCAGACCCTGGAGACCATTTACAAAGCTTGCCAAACGTTGACCCTATGGATGAATTTCCCGTTGCCCATCGTGCTAATTTGTTTATCGGCGAGTCAGATAGCCAAATCAGGTTTTGAGCCACTGCGCGCCATGTCTGGTTTTGTGATCACGTTTCTGGGGATCAGTGCCGTTCTGCTGGGCCTGGCTGTAGTGGTCATTCGCAGTCGTGCTTCCATCACCTTGAATGCGGCGATCCGTTCCATGCGCGTGCCTTTTGCACTTGGTGTTGCGACCAATAGCAGCGCAACTTGCATGGCGTCCATGATTGAGGCGTTGTCAGACATCCTCGGCTTCTCCAAGTCACGCGTGGAACTGCTTGTCCCGCTGAGTGTGTCACTGCTGAAAGTCGGTGCCGTGGCCTACTTTGTCTGTGCCACCCTGTTCGTAGCCGACCTTTATGGGCGCGACATTGCTGCGGTCGATGTTGGACAGGTCATTCTGATTTCGTTCCTGGCCGGGTTTGCATCAAGCGGTATGGTCGGCATTGTGTCGATTGCGCTGGTGGGAACTATTTGCAAATACTTGAATTTGCCGTTTGAGGCGGCTTTCATCTTGTTCGTAGCGGTAGACCCCATTTGTGCCATGGCACGTACCGCCGTGACGGTGGTCGCAGCTTGCGCTGCTGTCGCCATCATTTGCCCCAAACCTCAGACTCAGGCTGGTGTGGCAGATCAGGTTCTGAAAATCATCTAGAGCGGTTTCAGCCTGGCTACAAGGTTGTCCCCAGTTTTGGGGACATACACCCGAACGGCATGGTGCAAAATCTATGCTTTTGTGGTCTCTGATGGCGGTCACATTGCGCACTTGCGTCAACACTTTAGGCGATTCCATGCAAACCTTTACGGACCGCCCTCTGATTCATGTGGCGCTGGTTGAAGACGACGTCCATTTCCAGCACGCGATAGGCGCAGCCATCAAGGCTTCTGACGACATGAAGCTGGTCAGCCTGGTTGGCACGCACGCCGAGGGCATGCGCGCGCTCCAACAGGCTCCTGCCGACGTCCTGCTGGTGGACCTGGGTCTGCCCGACGGCTCGGGCATTGACGTGATTCGCGCGGCGCAAGTCCAGTGGCCCACCTGCGCCGTGATGGTCTGCACCACGTTTGGCGACGAAGCGCATGTGCTGCGGTCCATTGAGGCCGGGGCCGCTGGCTATTTGTTGAAAGACGGCGCACCGGCCAGCATGCTCGACGAGATTCGCATCCTGCACGGCGGCGGCAGCCCGATCAGCCCGCTGATTGCCCGCCAGATTCTGACGCGCTTTCGTGATCGCGGGAGTCTTGGGGATACCCCCAGCGGCGCCCTTGCCGGCGCTGGCGCAGCCCCGCCCATCGCCAGACGCAGCACCGACATCGACGCAGGCCACGAGTCCCTGGCCCTGTCCAGCCGGGAGCATGAAGTGCTTGGTCTGATTACCAAAGGATTCACCGCTGAAGAAATCGCCAGGCTGATGCAGATTTCTGTTCACACGGTGCAAACTTATGTACGCCGCGTTTACAGCAAGCTCAAGGTGAACTCGAAAGCGGAAGCGATCTATGAAGCACGTCATCAAGGTCTGGTGTAGGACCGAGGAGGTGCATCAAGAACGCATGCGCTTGAACCGCTGGGCGGCCCAATGCATGCGACTGCTGGCGCGTGGGTGCCGCCATGGCCTGTTGTGTATTACCTTGATGGGCGGGGTTCTCCAAGCGACATGGGCGGCAGCCGATCCAGGCTTTCCCCTGCACTTCACGACGGCCGAAACGCTGCTGGTGGATGGCATCGGTTTTTCACCACCGCCCTACTCGCTGGATTCAGCCCCGCCAGCTGGCAAGTGGGCGCCGGTCACCTTGCCGCATGGTGTGCCACAGCAAGTGGTGCGCACGGTAGAGACTGGCCAGGCGCTGAACCCGCCGACGGTGGTCAGGTGGTACCGCTTGCAGGTGCCAACGTTGAGTGAGTCACCCGCATCGGCAACCGAGCCGCGCTACGTCTATATTGCGCGCTGGAAAGCCTACGGCCAGATTGCGGTCTACGGCGACAGTCGCCTGCTCTACCAGTCCGATTCCAATTTGCTGTGGAATGGTCGCAACAATCCGCTCTGGATTGCGCTTGACGGCACAGCCGGCGCCGTCACACCTAAAGTGATCACGGTGCGGCTGGAAAGCCTGCGACACAGCGGAAGTGCACTCTCCTCGATCTGGTTGGGTGATGAACCCACCGTGGGCTGGCGCTACCGGACGCGCGATCTATTGCAGACGCAGTTGCCTTTTGTGTCGAGCGCCGCCTTCCTGATCTTCGGTCTGTTCGCCATGAGCGTGTGGGTCAGGAGGCAGGAAGATTCGCTCTATTTGATCTTTTTTCTTATCTCGGTGGCGGCCTACCTGCGCACCATGCACTACTACCTGGGCGAGCACCGTCTGCCTGTGTCTGACGAGTGGTTTGGCTGGATCACGCTGAACTCGCTGTTCTGGCTCTTTGCGCTGGCCAATTCATTCCTGGCGCACTTGCACCTTCGCCAACAACCCTGGCAGACGCGGGCCATCGTCGCTGCCACTGCGGTCATCAGCCTCCTCACCCTGCCGTTCCTGCCCACCATACTGCCTTGGGCGACCTGGCTGCACGCCACGTTTCTGGGGTCAACCATGTATGTGTTGGCGATGGTGATGGGGGTTGCCGTGGGCGGGTTGGGCCTGTACCACTCCCGACTGGCCAAGTCCCGCCATGGCATCGTGCTGTCAAGCTGGGGGCTGATCACGCTCTTGATTGGTATCTACGACTGGATGCAACTGAACAACCACGTCAGTGTTGAAGGCAGTTACCTGGGTTCCTACGGCATTGTTGGTATTTTCCTGATCTCCCTGCACATCATGTTCCAGCGTTACAACGGCGCCATCGAAGAAGTGAAGCATGTCAATACCACCCTCGCGGAGCGACTGCGGGCGCGCGAAATGGAGCTCACATTGGCTTCTTCGCGTTTGCGTGAGATTGCCCATCGGCAAACATTGAGCGACGAGCGGCAGCGTCTGACCCAGGACATGCATGACGGTCTGGGGTCTTCGCTGGTCAGTGCACTGCGTGTAGTCGAAGGCGGTCGCCTGTGCGAGGCGGATGTGGCCGAAGTGCTCAAGGGCTGCATCGACGACCTGAAGCTGGCGATCGATTCCATGGAGCCGGTCGAGGCCGACTTGTTGCTGCTACTTGCCACGCTGCGTTTTCGTCTGGGTCCGAGGCTTGCCAGTGCGGGGATCACGCTGCGCTGGGAAGTCGTGGACGTGCCAGCGCTCAACTGGCTGGACCCGCGCAATGCCCTGCATATCCTGCGCATCCTGCAGGAGGCTTTTACCAACATTCTCAAGCACACCCAGGCCCACGAAATCCGCGTCACCACCGGACTCGAAAACGGTGGCGTCACCGTCACCATTGCCGACAATGGCCAGGGATTCTCTCTGGAAACCGCACCGCAAAAAGGCGGAAAAGGCCTGCACAACCAGCAGCGCCGGGCACAATCGATCGGTGGCGCGGTACGATGGCAATCGGACGACCATGGCACCCGCATGACGCTGTGGTTGCCAGAAAAAGCACAGGCATCTCTGACGGCCTGAGGCAATTGAAGTCCGAGGTGCTGTCGGCGACAGCTTTGCGCTCTGTATCATCGCGGCCATGCTTGCAAAGCTCATGAGTTACTTCCTGCTGGGCCTGATCCGTGTCCTGACCGGGGCGCAGGCGCGCTGGTACGGCTGTCCGCCCAAGGCGGAACAGCGCATCTACTTCGCCAACCACCAAAGCCACGCCGACCTGATGATGATCTGGGCGGCACTGCCCAAGGAACTGCGCGTGCGCACCCGCGCCATCGCGGCCAGGGACTACTGGACCAAAACCCCGTTCCGGCAATGGCTCACCACGGCCGTGTTCAACGTCATCTACGTGGCCCGCGACCGCAGCGCCGAGGAAGACCCGCTGGAGCCCCTGTTTGAAGCCCTGAACCACGGCGACTCCATCATTTTGTTTCCCGAAGGCACGCGCGGCAACGCGGAGGAGCCGCAGGCCTTCAAGGCCGGGCTGTACAACCTGGCGCTCAAGTTTCCGGGCATTGAGCTGGTGCTGGCCTGGATCAACAATGTGCAACGCGTCATGCCCAAGGGCGAAGTGGTACCGGTGCCGGTGCTGTGTTCGGTGACTTTCGGGGCGCCCCTGCATCTGCAAGACGGAGAAGAACGGCGCGCCTTTCTGGACCGGGCCCGGCAGGCCGTCATTGCCCTGCGCGACGTGTAGCCGAGCCGCATCAACGTCATGTACCAGACCCTGAAAAACCTTACCGCCACCGAGCAAGTGGGCGCCCTGTTCTTCCTCGTGTTCGGCCTGTTGCTGCTGGCCAGCATCGCCGCCGTGTTGCTGTCGCTGCGCGAATTCGACGATGCCGAAGTTGCTGAGCAGCGACGCAGTGACCTGCACAATTTTGAGGGCGTACTCCGGACCAGCTGGTTCATGGTGCTGGTGTTCTGGATCGGTTGGCTGGCGGGCGACTGGGTGGCGTTGACCCTGTTTGGTCTGGTCTCGTTTTTTGCGCTGCGCGAGTTCATGACCTTGTCACCGACCCGCCGGGGCGACCACCGCAGCCTGGTGCTGGCCTTTTTTGTGGTGCTGCCCATTCAGTACTGGCTGGTGGGCAGCGAGCACTTTGATCTGTTCACCGTATTCATTCCGGTCCATGTCTTTTTGGCCCTGCCGGTGGCGAGTGCGCTGGCCAACGACCCGCAGCGCTTTCTGGAGCGCAATGCCAAGCTGCAATGGGGCATCATGGTCTGCATCTACGGCATGAGCCATGTGCCCGCCCTGCTGCTGGACTTTCCCGACTACAACAACAAGAGCGCCTTTCTGGTTTTCTTTCTGGTGCTGGTGGTGCAGACCTGCATGATCTCCCAGCATCTGGCCTCGCGACGACTGCGCCGCGCGCCCGCCGCGCCCAACATCAGCCACAGCTTCAATTGGCCCAGCTGGTGGATTGGCATTGCCGTGGGCAGTATCCCGGGCACCCTGCTGGCGGGCATCACCCCCTTTTGTACCGGGCCAGGCTTTCGCGATGTCGTTTGTCGCCTGCGTGGCCGGGTCGCTCGGGCATCTGGTGATGAAAGCCCTCAAACGCGACCGTGGCATCCCGATCTGGCGCGGGCGGGCTGCTGGACCGGGTCGATGCGCTGTGTTTTGCCGCGCCCGTCTTCTTTCATTCGGCTCGATGGAATTTTGGCCTCTAGCCCCGTATTCATTGCGCAATTCGCTCCTAAATTGATAGCATATGCGAATCCTTGGCATTGACCCCGGTCTGCGCACCACCGGCTTTGGCGTGATCGATGTGGACGGGTCGCGTTTGAGCTACGTGGCCAGCGGCACCATCAGCACCCTGCACCTGGACAAAGGGCACTTGCCGGCGCGGCTGAAAGTCTTGTTTGACGGCATCCGCGAAGTGGTGGACCGCTACGAGCCGGACGCGGCCTCGGTGGAGATCGTGTTCGTCAACGTCAACCCGCAATCCACCTTGTTGCTGGGACAGGCCCGCGGTGCCTGCGTGACCGCGCTGGTTTTTTCCGACTTGCCGGTGGCCGAATACACCGCACTGCAAATGAAACAGGCCGTGGTGGGTTATGGCCGTGCCGAGAAAACGCAGATTCAGGAAATGGTGCGCCGCCTGCTGACCCTGCCCGGCCTGCCCGGCCCGGATGCTGCCGACGCGCTGGGCCTGGCCATCACCCACGCGCATGCGGGTTCGGCGCTGGCGCGGCTGGCGCAGGCCGATGGTTTGGGGGGTGCGGGAAACGGAAAATACAAGGCGGGACGGAGCCGCTGAGAGTTTGCCGCGACTGTTGGTCGCTATAGGGAGTTGTCTCAGTCTGCTTATTGATCCACGCAATGCGGCCCATCACCAGCAAAGACCATGGCTTGCAACGTCCAGATCAAAAACCAGTGGCGGCGACCGCACACGGTGGCCGCTTCAGCGTTTGAACCTCCAGCCCAAGGTCTGGTCAAAATACAGCGCACCCGTCGGTCGTCCGGTGTGCAAATGGCCGACATGCTTCTTGCCAAGCAGGCCGTGCCAGATGAAATCGCGCCCAAGCGTCAACCATGACTGAGGGCCAGCCGAAGCGATGGCCGCACATTCCTCGCGCAATGGCGCCTTGGGGCCGAACCAGTAGTTGATGGATAGCGACGGTTCCAGCGAGCGCACAAAGTGCCACCACATGCGCGGGATGAACAGCAACTCGCCCTTTTGCAGTCGTGCCTGTTGGAAGCGACTGTGGCGTAGGCGGGGGAACTTTGCAAAATCAGGGTGCTCGATGTCGATGCGGCTCTTTTCGATGTTGCCGGGAAAAGGATAGAGGCGGGAGCCCTCTGCCGGAGGACAGATCAGGACCGTCTTTTCGCCCTGAATCTGTGCAAGCAGATTGTCCCTGCGATCAAAGTGCAGGCCCGAGCGTGTTCCCTTTGATCCGATCCAGACATTCACCGACGGCGTCGGGCCGGACTGCGACTTCACAATGGTTTCAAACAGCACCTCCCGTTCTGCGCCGGGAAACAGTTGGATCGGACGCTGGTGGGTGTAGCAAGGTCGCGCTCCGGGTTCTTCGATCAGTTGGACGATATCGGTCAGCTTCATGGCCCGGGCATGCCGGCTGTCGGGTTGATCGTACACGGCACCGCGATCCAGAAGGTCTACCGATACCGAAAGATGCACCTGACCATACGCCTTGTCGAAGTGGTTCAGATCCCAGCGCCTGAAGGCCGGCCATTGATCCATCTGGCCGGTCAGAATGACGGGCGTGTGCGCGTGCTTTAGGTGCTGTTCAAACTCGGATGCCGAGTTGAAGTGGCGCCGCTCAATCTCGCCTTCGATGAAGGTATTGGGCATGACAGTCCTTATGTTGGGGGGTAGCCAGAGAAGATTGACTCGGTTCAGCGGCCCGGCAGGCGTCGTTTCACTGCGCCAGCCAGCACGTCATACAACACCTTGCCAGTTGGCGGATCGCTGAACAATCGGAACTTGGGCGCCAAACCCAGTACGCCGCAGGACACGAAGTCCCGGATGACCTGGGACCAGCAAGGGATTCCTCCCTGATGAACGACGCGCAGGATTGAACTCATGGCGATATGTTCGCCATACCAGCAGTTGATGTTGATGGCGGGCTCCAGAGAGCGCAGGTGGTGCCACCATAGCCGGGGGATGAACAGCAACTCACCCGGCTCGGTGACCGCCGTCAACGGGCGGACGCCGGCAAAACGTGGAAAGCGGGCGAGGTCTGGCTGATCCGGATCCACTTGGCTCTTCTCGATGTTGTCGCCGAACGGGTAAAGTTCCCCACTTTGCTCGGGCGACAGCAGCATTACGCTCTTGCGTCCAAATATCTGGGCGTTCACGTTGTCAAAGCGATCAAAGTGAAGGCCCGAGCGGGTGCCGCCTGAACCAAGCCAGAAATAGATGCTGCGGTTACGTGTTGCCGGTGGCAACAGGGCATCGAATGCGGTGGCGCTCTCCAGCCCTGGAAATTGCTTAACCGACAACTGATGCAAGTAGCTGGGGCTGGGCGCATCACCCATGCGCCCCACGAATTCGGCCATGCTGGTCCGCAGCAGATGCGCTGTAGGCTCCAAAGCGTAAGGCACCCCATTCGTCGGCAGATCCACGCTGGCGGTTACAGGCAAATCACCGTAGCGCTGCACGAAATAGTCGGGCGTCCACTCTTGCGTGGCAGGCCAGCTGCCGATGCAACCCGTCGCGATGAACGGGCGGGTCTGACCATCCAGATGGGTGCCGAGATCTTTGGCGGAAGTGAACGCGATGCGCGGGATCGGGGTGCCGCTCAGCATGTCAGATCGGATAGGGGGGGTAGGAATCATCTTGACCTCGTTTTTAGCCACTCAAACCGGGTACTGCTCTCAATAGATCGACCATGGCATCAAGCCTCTGCGTGGTCAAGTCTTGATGCAAGGGAAGGAATACGACGCTGACATAGAGTTGCGCAGCTTCGGGGAACTGCGCGATGGGCAGGCTGGGATGAATGACGCGATCCCCCGCAGCGGCCGCGACGCCACGTGACCGCAGTTGCTTGTGCAAGTTTTTAACACCAGCCGAAACGACGGGGAACACCCAGGGGCAGGTCCCGTGCACAAGCTGGGGATACAGAGGCCCGCCAGCCCTTCAGTTGCCTGGAGCAGGTACTCGTAATTGGCGCGTCGCTGTTGCACGATTCGCTCGAGCGCCGAATTTCGCAGCACGCGCTGCGAGAGATGCGACATCGGCAGATCCGCCAGGGCCGCATCGAAGACAGGCGCTGTAAGGTTCAAGGTCGGGGCGCCGGAAGCAGCGACGGGTTGCGGAAATAGTCGGCGCGACACCCTCCCTGCGCGAGCCAGCAGCCCGTTTGCAACCCGCGCGGTAGCTCCGTCTGAATCGGCGCAAAGCTTTTCCACCAAATTCTTCATTGTCCTGGCCGACTGGCGCCAGCCTTCCGGACGCAGTCGTACCGTCGCAGCACCGAGATCGGCATTGATCACCAGACAAGCGCCATCTTGCAGCGGCAAAAACTTTCTGAAACTGAACACGCTGATATGACCGTGACTGCCGAGCGTACTACCGGCGGCTCGGTCAATGAGCACGTGTGCGCAATCTTCAATCAGGAACAATTGGCGTGCCTCGCACAGCGTCAGCAGGGCTTCGATGGGCACCGGAAACCCGAAGTAATGCACCGCTACGATGGCCCGGGTTCGCTCGTCCACCTTCATCGCCACGTCGGCGAGGTCGGGCATGCAGTCCAGGCCGACCTTGTAGAAAACAACGTGCGCGCCATACGCCAGTATCGGCTCGACAAAAGCCGCGCAATAGTAGGCCGGCACCAGCACCGTTTGCCCCGGCTCAATGCCGGGCAAGCCCAAACAATGAAAGATGGCATTTCTGGCGAGTAACATATAGCGAGTCGACGGTCGAGCCAGGATTTTGGGCAATCCGGCCCCCTCGCCACGCCCTGCAAGAACACCCCAGTCAAGCCGAGTTTCGTTTGAGGCGACGCTGAAGGCATCCATCATTGGCGCCTCATACCCGGTCGTCCGGTCAGCATGCTCACGCTGCCACGCCGCTTAACCTGCCGCGGGCGTGCAGGATTGATCTCGCCGCCTGCAGACCGCTGCGTACGATAGCGCTGCGGTAGAAGTTGCGGTGAAACATGGTACGGATCTCATCAGTCCATTTGCGAGTCCAGCCGTCGGTCACGCGACCGTAAAACTCGATCACTTCGACGCTGCTTTCCTGATGTAGATGGCGAATGATTTCCTCCTGCAGCAAAAAACCGGGCGCATCGCGACGCAAGACACTGTCAAAGGCGATCTTCAGCGAAATCAACATGCGGCCACGGACGACGCAGATCTGGCTGGCCACCGGTTTGTCATTGAACAGCAGCTGGTAGATGGTGCCTTCGCCGCTCTCGCACAGCGCTTGCAACATGGCGTTATAGAAGCGCCCTTGATTATTCGTCATGCTGACGGACGTTCCGGCCTCGCCCTTCCAACCCTCGGTCTCCATGCAACAGTAGTCACTCAGGCCTTGCTCAATCTGGCCCGGCTCGCGCAGAACGCGCAACTGCACTTGCGTCCCCTCTCGTTCCAACCTGCGCCGGCGGCGTGCATTGCCTTCGCGCAGCTCATCGGGGCGACACTGCCAGTAGAGATCAAAGTGCTGTTTCAGACTGATCCGACCGGTGTCGATGTAGTCAACCGATTCGATCCGCGGCGAAGCGGCTGCGAGCGGCATGCAACTGTAGTCAGGGTCTTGCTGCATGACGGCCAACAACAGTGGATAGCCGGGCAAATGGCGCAGCAAATCACCGATTTGTTGTTCCACTCGATCCGGATTGGCAAAGAGGAGGTTCCCGATCGGCTGTTGCGATGGCTGAAAGCTGCTCCAACTGCCATGACCATTGTTGACGAGAAGCACCATGGCTGGCGAACTGGAGCTGGTGTCCAGCGCAAGAAGAACCGGCTGGTCTGCCACATGGTGCAGTAGTATTTGCACAAAACGCGAGTCGAGCAGAATATGGTTGCTGGCGGTGGCGTTTAGCTCATCCCACAACTGCCGATGCATTCGAAAATCATCGACAGCGTTGGTGATTGTCCAGGCCATGATTGGAGATCTCATCGTTAAAAAACAATATGGCCTACATGACCACCCCGAAGTCATCATCTGTCGCCACCCCCGATGGGTGTTTTTGTCAGAGAACGAACCCTACTACTGCTGATGATTGGATTCGACAAATAGAGATCTCGAATTGAGAAAACGCAACGATGAAAAGCGCTCTAACAATCACGGCTACATGGCAGTGCAGTGCAGACAAGCAACTCACCCTCTTGCTACCTGATCCGCATCGGGATTTTTAGCCGTTAGCCCCGCTCTCAGGCGATGCGTTCCAGAATCAGCACCGCAAAAAAACCAAACGCGGCAATCAGGGTCCACTTGAGGGTGAGCAGCCCATAACGTTTGAAGCGGGGCTGGCCGGTGGCAACATAAAAAACAAAGGACACCACGGCGCCCAGCAGCAGCAAGAGGATGAGCCAGCGAAAGAGCAGCATGATTTACAGCGCCTTGGCAGGACTCACCAGGCACGCGCCAGCTGCGCAAAGCCTTTGGGGGCCAGCTTTTCGTCGGCAAAGGTGACCTCCTCCCAGGCATCGGTGCGCTGCAGCAACTCGCGCAGCAGCTGGTTGTTGAGGGCGTGACCGGAACGCCGGGCGCTGTAACTGGCCAGCAAGGGCTTGCCCACCAGATAGAGGTCACCCATGGCGTCGAGGATCTTGTGCTTGACGAACTCGTCGTCGTAGCGCAAGCCCTCGGCATTCAACACCTTGTAGTCGTCCATCACAATGGCGTTGTCCAGCCCGCCGCCCAGCGCCAGACCGTTGGCGCGCATCATTTCCACATCCTTGCTAAAGCCGAAGGTGCGGGCGCGGGCGATGTCTTTGGAATAGGAACCGGTGCTCATGTCAAACACCACGCGCTGGCCGGTGGCGTCCACCGCCGGGTGGTCAAAATCGATCTCAAAGCTGAGCTTGTAGCCGTGATAAGGCTCCAGCCGTGCCCACTTCTCGGCCGCGCCCGTGCCCTCGCGCACTTCCACCGGTTTGGTCAACCGGATGAAGCGGCGCGGCGCATTTTGCAACTCGATGCCGGCGCTCTGCAGCAAAAACACAAACGACGCCGCCGAGCCATCCAGAATCGGCACTTCTTCGGCCGTGATGTCCACATACAGGTTGTCCACACCGAGTCCGGCACAGGCCGACATCAGATGCTCCACCGTGTGCACCTTGGCGTTGCCGGCGGAAATCGTGGAGGCCATGCGCGTATCGGTCACCGCCGTCGCCGACACCACAATGTCCACCGGTTCAGGCAGGTCGATCCGCCGGAACACGATACCGGTGTCAGGCGGCGCCGGGCGCAGGGTGAGTTCCACCCGTTGGCCACTGTGCAGCCCGACACCAACGGCGCGGGTCAGGGATTTGAGGGTACGTTGTTGCAGCACAGCCATCATTCTAGAAGTTAGCTGCCGCAACCTGCGCCAGCGCAATTCCCCGCCGGGCCGCCCCAAGGGGAATTAACCCCCTCGGGGGGCAGCGCAGTACGCGAAGCGACAAGCGTGGGGGCAATATCAGTCCGCCTGTTTCCGCAGGAAAGCCGGAATTTCGAAGTCATCCATGCCACCGGAGGCCAGCGCGTCCACCTTGGCGGCGGCCTGGGTGCGGTCACGGGTACGCCAGACGCTGGGCGTTGTCATCGCATGGTAGTCCGGCTGGGCGTGTCCCACAGCTGCAACGGAGGCCATGCTCGACCCGCCCGCCTGCATATTCAGCGTGGGCACATGAAAGGGCACGTTGTCGGTGCCGGTACGCAGTACCTGCAGCGGTGGCGCGGTGCGACGCGCGCCCTGGCGGCTCAGACCGGTGGCCACCACGGTGACGCGGATCTCGTCGCCCAGGTTGTCGTCGTAGGCGGTGCCATAGATGACATGCGCGTCGGGCGAGGCATAGGCCCGAATGGTGTTCATGGCCAGCTTGGACTCGCTCAGTTTCAGGGAGCCTTTGGCCGCGGTGATCAACACCAGCACGCCCTTGGCACCGGAGAGGTCAATGCCTTCGAGCAAAGGGCAGGCCACCGCCTGTTCCGCGGCAATACGGGCACGATCCGGGCCGGACGCCACCGCAGTACCCATCATGGCTTTGCCGGGCTCGCCCATCACGGTGCGGACGTCTTCAAAGTCAACGTTGACATGGCCGGGCACATTGATGATTTCGGCAATGCCGCCGACAGCATTCTTCAGCACGTCGTTGGCATGGGCAAAGGCCTCGTCCTGGGTCACGTCGTCACCCAGCACTTCGAGCAGCTTCTCGTTGAGCACCACAATCAGCGAGTCCACATTGGCTTCGAGCTCGGTCAGGCCACTGTCGGCATTGGTCATGCGGCGACCGCCTTCAAAATCGAAGGGCTTGGTGACCACCCCCACCGTCAGAATGCCCATTTCACGCGCGATGCGGGCAATGACGGGCGCCGCCCCGGTGCCGGTGCCGCCGCCCATGCCGGCGGTAATGAACAACATATGCGCGCCTTCGATGGCCGCCCGGATGTCGTCCACTGCCAGTTCCGCCGCTTCGCGGCCTTTGTCGGGCTTGCTGCCGGCGCCCAGACCGCTGATGCCGAGCTGGATGGTGTGGTGCGCATCGCTGCGGCTCAGGGCCTGGGCATCGGTATTGGCGCAGATGAATTGCACGCCCTGCACGGCGCAGTCAATCATGTGGCCGACGGCGTTGCCGCCACCACCGCCGACACCGATGACCTTGATCTGGGTGCCCTGGTTAAAGGCTTCTTCTTCAATCATTTCGATAGGCATTTTTTTCTCCTGAAGTTTCAAATAGTTGGCAGTTGCCGAAATTGCTTGGAATCATTTTTCTGTTGCGGTTGATGCGGGCGGATCGGTGCATCGCCATCGCCAATGCGGGCTTTCGCGGGCCAGCCAGAGTTTGGATTGCATGGTTAAAAGTTCCCCACAAACCAGTCCTTGACCTGACCGAACGCCGTTTTCATGGAGCCATTTTTTTGCGCCACCTTGAAGCCGCGCAGACGGGCCATCCGGGCCTCTTCCAGCAGGCCCATGACGGTGGCGGCCCGGGGCTGCGCCACCATGTCGGCCAGCGCGCTGGAATATTGGGGAATGCCACGGCGCACCGGCTTGAGGAAGATGTCTTCACCCAGTTCGACCATGCCGGGCATGATGCAGCTGCCACCGGTGAGCACAATGCCGGAGGACAGCATCTCTTCAAAACCGGACTCGCGCAGGATCTGGTGCACCAGGGAGAAAATTTCTTCGACCCGCGGCTCGATCACACCGGCCAGCGCCTGGCGGCTCAACATGCGCGGGCCCCGGTCACCCAAACCGGGAACCTCCACCTGGGCATCCGGGTCGGCCAGCAGCTGCTTGGCGTAGCCGCTCTCCACCTTGATGTCTTCGGCGTCCTTGGTCGGCGTGCGCAGCGCCATGGCAATGTCGCTGGTGATCAGGTCGCCCGCGATGGGAATGACGGCGGTGTGGCGAATGGCGCCGTTGGTGAAGATCGCCACATCGGTGGTGCCCGCGCCAATGTCCACCAGGGCCACGCCCAGCTCGCGCTCGTCTTCGGTCAGCACCGACAGACTGCTGGCGAGCGGGTTGAGCATCAGCTGCTCGACTTCCAGGCCGCAGCGGCGCACACATTTGATGATGTTCTCGGCCGCACTTTGCGCACCGGTCACGATGTGCACCTTGGCCTCCAGCCGGATGCCGCTCATGCCAATCGGCTCTTTCACATCCTGGCCGTCAATGATGAACTCCTGCGGCTCCACCAGCAGCAGGCGCTGGTCGGTCGAGATGTTGATGGCCTTGGCGGTTTCCACCACCCGCGCCACGTCGGCCGCCGTCACTTCACGGTCCTTGATCGCCACCATGCCGCTGGAATTGATGCCGCGGATGTGGCTGCCGGTGATGCCGGTGTACACGCGCGTGATCTTGCAGTCGGCCATCAGCTCGGCTTCCTTGAGCGCCTGCTGAATGCTCTGCACAGTGGCTTCAATGTTCACCACCACACCGCGCTTGAGGCCATTGCTGGGGGCCACGCCCAGCCCGGCGAGCTTGAGCTCGCCATTGGGCAGTACCTCGGCCACCACCACCATCACCTTGGCGGTGCCAATGTCCAGCCCGACGACCAGATCTTTGTATTCTTTTGCCATATGTTTACCTGATGCTTCTATTGCCGCTATTACCGCTACTACTGCTATTTTTTCTGCGCATCCGCCGTCAGCGTGGTCACGCCGCCCAGGCGGATGGCATACCCATCTTGATGCCGTAAATCGGCTGTTTCCAGGGCTTCCGGCGTGCGTCCATAACGGGCCGCAACCTGGGTCAGCGTCTTGAGGAATCCTTGCGTCCGGGCCAGCACCTCGGCCACCGAGCCGCCACCGAGTTCAATGGTGGCGCCGGTGTCAAGGCGCGCGCGCCAGCCGCCACGACCGGTCAGCTCAATTTGCTCCAGCGCCATGTCCCTGGCGTCAAACAAGGGCTGCAGCGTCTGGTACATGGCCAGCACCTGCGCCGCCTGGCCGTCCGGGCCAGTCAACCGTGGCAGGGCGTCTTGCTCCACCTCGCCCACATTGGCCTCAAACACTTCGCCAAAACTATTGACCAACCGGGACTCGCCCTCCACGCCCCAATAAGCCACCGCCTGGTGCTCCTGCAACAGCACCTTGAGCCGGTTGGGGAACTCGCGCCGTACCACGGCGTGGCGCACCCAGGGCACGGCCTCAAAAACCAGCCGCGCCGCGGTGAGATCCATCGTCAAGAACGTGCCGCTCAGCCGCGGCGCCACATTGGCGCGCAGGGTCATGGCGTTGTTGTGCGTCACCTCACCGCTCACGGCGATGCCACGCAGGGCAAACACGGGATGGCGCGAGGCCCAGGCCGCCAGCGCACCGACGACCATCAAGGCAAACGCCACGAACAGGAGGGAGGCCGTCATGTTCATCAGTTTCACATCCATCGGGGCGGGCAGGTTTTTGGTCATGGCGCGGCCTTTGCCTGGCCCGGCGCGTCAGCGTCTGCCGTCGCATAGTCCAGCGTGGCATGGCGCAACACCGCCACGCACAAGGCCGGGTAGCTGATGCCTGCCGCCTTGGCCGCCATCGGCACCAGCGAGTGCCCGGTCATGCCGGGCGAGGTGTTGATCTCCAGCAGATAGGGCTGGCGCGTGTCGGCGGCAATCATCACATCGGCGCGCGCCCAGCCGCGGCAGCCCAGCACCCGGTAGGCCTGGAGCACCAATTGCTGAATGGCCTCTTCTTCACCCGCCGGCAGATTGGCGGGCACCAGATACTGGGTGGTGTCGGTGAAGTACTTGTTCTGGTAGTCGTAGTTGCCGTCCGGCGCCACGATGCGGATCACCGGCAGGGCGCGGGCCGCCATGCCGGTACCCAGCACCGCAATGGTCACCTCATCGCCGCTGATGAACTGCTCACACAGCACCTCGGTGTCATGCTGCGCCGCCAGGTGATACGCGGCGGCACACTGGTCCCGTGTGGTGACCTTGGTCAGGCCAATGGTGGAACCCTCCCGCGCCGGTTTCACAATCATCGGGCTACCCAACTCGGCCAAGGCCTGTTCGGTCGCGGCGGCACTGGCGACCTGCTGCCAGGCCGGCGTCGGCAAGCCCTCGGCGCGCCAGATGCGTTTGGTCATGACCTTGTCAATGGCGATGCTGGAGGCCATCACACCCGAGCCGGTGTACGGCACGCCCAGCAGTTCCAGTGCGCCCTGCACCGTGCCATCTTCCCCAAAGCGGCCATGCAGAGCGATGAAGCAGCGCGCAAAGCCGTCACGTTTGAGCTCGGCCAGATCGCGCTCGGCCGGATCGAAGGCCTGGGCATCGACCCCTTGTGAGCGCAAGGCCTGCAGCACGCCCTGCCCCGACATCAGCGAGACTTCGCGCTCGGCGGACGCCCCGCCCATGAGCACCGCCACCTTACCCAAGGTAGCGCCCACGGTGGCCACGTCGTATGCGGCGCGGCCCGCCGAGGGGGCCATCGCGCCCAGGGGCGGCCCGCCGTCAGCTAAATTTATATCAAATTGGCTCATAGCCCCCGTCCCTGCTGCGTAAGCAGCTCTGAATTTTGTAGCATATCCAGCACCTTGCCTGGCACGGCACCGATCGAACCGGCGCCCATGCACAGCACCACGTCACCGGCGCGGGCGTTGTCCACAATGCTTTGCGGCATGTCGGCGATGTCATCGACAAAGATCGGCTCGATGCGCCCGGCCACGCGCAGGGCACGCGCCAGGCTGCGGCCATCGGCCGCCACAATCGGCGCTTCACCGGCGGCATAGACCTCGGCCAGCAGCACGGCATCGGCTTGGGCAATGACCTTGACGAAGTCTTCAAAACAGTCGCGGGTACGACTAAAGCGGTGTGGCTGGAACGCCAGCACCAGCCGCCGCCCCGGAAAGGCACCGCGCGCCGCCGCCAGCGTGGCCGCCATTTCGACCGGGTGGTGACCGTAGTCGTCAATCAGCGTGAAGCTGCCACCATCGCGCGCCGTGACCTCGCCATAGCGCTGGAAGCGCCGGCCCACGCCCTTGAAACCAGCGAGTGCTTTTTGCACGGCCAGGTCGGGCACATTCAGCTCGACGGCCACCGCAATCGCCGACAAGGCATTGAGCACGTTGTGGCGGCCCGGCAGGTTCAACACCACAGCCAGGTCCGGCAACACCACGCCATTGCGGCGCTGCACGGTAAAGTGCATTTGTCCCTCCACCGCGCGCACGTCCACCGCCCGCACTTCGGCGCCCTCGTCGAAGCCATAGCTGGTGATCGGACAAGTGACTTGCGGCACGATGGCGCGCACCGCCGCGTCGTCGGTGCACAAAATGGCCGTGCCATAAAACGGCATGCGGTGCAGAAAATCAACGAAGGCCTGCTTGAGCCGGCCAAAGTCGTGGCCGTAGGTCTCCATGTGGTCGGCATCAATATTGGTCACCACGGCCATCACCGGCAGCAGGTTCAGGAACGAGGCATCGGACTCGTCGGCTTCCACCACGATGTAATCGCCCTGCCCGAGACGGGCATTGACGCCCGCGCTGTTGAGGCGCCCGCCGATGACAAAGGTCGGATCCAGCCCGGCCTCGGCCAGCACGCTGGCCACCAGGCTGGTGGTGGTGGTCTTGCCGTGGGTGCCGGCAATGGCGATGCCATGTTTCAGCCGCATCAGCTCGGCCAGCATCAGCGCGCGCGGCACCACCGGAATGCGCTTCTCGCGCGCGGTGAGGACTTCCGGGTTGTCGGCTTGCACGGCGGTCGAGGTGACGACCGCATCCGCGCCGGCCACATGGGCGGCGGTGTGGCCGACGTAGGTCTGGATGCCCAGGTCGGCGAGGCGCTGCAAGGTGGCGCTGTCACTCAGGTCCGAGCCTGAAATGGTGTAGCCCAGATTGAACAGCACCTCGGCGATGCCGGACATGCCGACACCACCGATGC
>DAITMI010000021.1:0-35425 GCA_036835225.1 Rhodoferax sp.
CGTTGCTTGCCGACTTCCATGCTCGCGTTTCACCCAAACCTCGCTCCTGTAGTCGCTTGTTACGTGTGGCTACCCGCGACATCAGGATGTCGTGGTTGACCCGGTCAAAGAATTTCTCCAAGTCGAGGTCAACCACCCAGCGGCGGCCTTCCCCGATGTAGCTGCGTGCTCTTTGCACGGCCTGCCACGCATTGCGTGCGGGTCGAAACCCGTAGCTATGCTCAGAGAATTCGGGTTCGAACTGTGGTTGCAGGACTTGCAGTAGCGCCTGCTGGATCAGGCGATCCAGTACCTTCACGCTTATGCCTGTCGGATCTACGCTGTTGTGTTCCGTGCAAGTATTGGGCTTTGCAGATATTGGACTGCTCACCCCACAACATCGCCTCATATCCGCTTCCTGTTCGTCAGGCCAGCGCTTTGCCTTCGGCTTCCTCCAGATTCGCAGTCGCCCGCGACACCCTTGCCGTTCGGCTAACTCTTCCCCTTGCCGGGTGAGTAGAGGACTTTCACCTCCAAGTAAGTACGCCCTGCCGGGCGCACCAATAAAAAAAGCCACCTGACGGTGGCTTTTTTTATCAACAAAGTTGAGAAAGCAAAAGCTTACTTTTTCGCGGCAGCGTCAGCGGCCTTCTTGGCAGCATCGGCAGCGGCGACGCCAGCGACATCAGCAGCACCCTTGGCTGCGTCAGCAGCACCTTGGGCTGCGTCAGCAGCAGCACCAACAGCAGCAGACGCTGCACCGGTGGCAGCAGCAGCCGCGCCAGTGGCAGCAGAAGCCGCGTCGGTGGCAGCAGTGGCAGCAGTGGCAGCAGCGCCAGCATCCTTGGCAGCTTCAACAGCTGCAGGAGCAACAGGAGCCGGAGCCTCTTCTTTTTTACCACAAGCAGCCAGAGCAGCGGCAGCAATAACAGCGGCCAAAACGAGCGATTTATTCATTTGAAATATTACCTAGTGAGTTAACGAAACAATTTCCGGAAATTGTCAGTGCAGTCAGACTGCAAAGACTAAGCAAAATGACTCGAGCTCTTTTTGCTTAGCCAAATATTGTAAGTCAAAAATTCGTTGCCCTGCCGACAGTTGGACAATGGCGTACTACAAGCCCAACGTAGACGCCGGAAACCCGGGAACACTATCGCGGATCTTTTCATCCAGGACTTCCCTGAGCTGTACCGAACGCTCCCGGTCATGACCACAAGTTCCGATGCTGCGCTGTCGATCCAACCGATGCATTGACCAGGTCCGGCTCCAGATGGCGCTGGGAAAATCGGCCGAATCCGCCACACGGCAAACCCGGCAGTCGATGATATGGCCCCAGGTCTTTCGCCACGCGACAAAGCGGGCATGGTGTCGCAATACCTCGTCGTAACGACTCGCCAGCAGGATCATGTGTCGACCCGTTTTTGACCACGCCTGCAGGGAGTCAACCACCGCGCGTTCGCGCAAAGGCCAATCTTCGAAGGTGGCATCACTCAAAATGAGCTCTTGCCACCCCTCACGGGCTGCATGGGTAAACGCGTCACGCACCAGTTGCTCAAATGCCTCGCGACCCGAAAATCGGCCTCTGGCAAGAGGTTCAGATGGCGTATTTACCGATGTGTCAGGCTTTTCAGAGTCCATGCAACCACCCCGCGTCACGCCAGGCTTGCAGCAATGACCGGGCTTCGGCGCTGGTCCGGTCCAGGTCCTGCCGGCTGAGGCTGCGTTGATCTGACAAACGCCGCATCAGCGTCGCGTCGCGCCCGGACGCTCGAAAACTTTCGCCGTTAATAAAAATGTGTCGGGCATCGAACATCATTTTGGTACGGCGATCAAGCCGCACTTGCCCCTGCACCTGCCCCACCGCTTGCATAGCGCCCGGCTCGATGGCTTCAAACCAGACATTGGCTTTGGGTTCGGTCAGATATTCACCCAAGGCGCGCCCTAGCGCGTCCGGGTCTTTGAGTGCCCCTTGCAGGGCCTCGAGTGCAAACTCAAGCATCTGCCGGGGAATTTCCCCAGGCTGATCCACCGCCGCTTGTTGTGGGTCCCGGTACAAGGACACCCCAACGACGTCTTCCGCGTCCTCCGCCAGACGCTGCAGCAGTTCACGTGCCAGTTCACCCCGACTGGGTGACCTGAAACCAATGGAATACGTCATGCATTCACCCAGGGCGACACCGTCATGGGCATAGCGTGGCGGCAAATACAGCATATCCCCCGGTTCCAGCACAAACTCCTGTTCCGGCACAAAGTTGGCAAGAATCTTCAGGGGAACGTCTGGCTGCAAGGTCAGGTCTTTTTGACGCCCGATCTGCCAGCGCCGGCGGCCCTGCGCCTGCAGCAAAAACACGTCATAGCTGTCAAAGTGCGGCCCGACACCACCGCCGTCAGTGGCATAACTGATCATCAAGTCATCCAGCCGGGCATCTGGCACAAAACGGAATTGGTCCATCAAGTCACGAACGGCATCATGCTGCAAATCAACACTTTGCAGCAGAAGTGTCCAGCCCGGGCGTTTCAGGGCCGGCAAGGTACGCCGCTCGAACGGCCCGTGCCTGAACCGCCAGCCTGGCGTCTCGCCAGGCTCCTGAATCACCATCCGCGCCTGAACGTCCTCATCGGACGCCAGCTCAAACAGCTCGCTCCGGTCCAGCAACGGCCTGAAGTTGGCAATGGCCTGCCGCACCAGCAAGGGCTTTTTTTGCCAATACCGTTTCATGAATAATTGCGGGCTCAAACCGCCCAACAATTGCAGGGGCTGATCTACATCCATACGAATCTCCAGTGTTTTTGTCAAACTGCGACAATTCTGCCCTATGGAAATCAAACAACAATGTGTGGTCGCTCTGACCTGGACGCTGAAAGACACCCTGGGCGAAGAACTGGACGTGCTGAACGAGCCGGTCGAGTTTCTGGTGGGCGGCGAAGACCTCTTTGACGTCATCGAAGAGGCGCTTCAGGGCCACGATGTGGGCGCCGAAATCGAACTGCAAATCGAACCGGAGCAGGGTTTTGGCGATTTCAATGATCAGCTGGTGTTCCTGGAGCGTCGAGAACTCTTCCCCCCGGAACTCGAAGAAGGCATGACGATGGAAGGCGTGTCACTGCCGGTCGGCTGCAACCCGGATGCCCCCAAAGACGCCCTGTTCACGGTCACAGAGCTGTACCCCGAGCATGTCGTGCTGGATGGCAATCACCCGCTGGCGGGTATCGCCCTGCGCCTGAGCCTGAGGGTCGAGGCCGTTCGGGAGGCCACCGAAGAAGAAATTGGTCGGGGCTCGGCCGGCACCGGCTTTTTCAAGATCCAGCCGATGCATGCAGTTGCCCCCGGCAATAACACCCTGCACTGATTTCCAACATCCCGGTATCAGTTGGGGACAGCGCTTGTTCGCTTCGCGTACGAGTCGTAGCGCACCCGCGCCCGAATGCGGGACTGGTTTCGATTCGTGCTCCGGGTTTTTCATTGATGACTCCATGGCGTCGGCTGCGCTGGTTGGTGAAGTCCGTGGCCTTGGCTGCTTTGCCGTGGACCGCTGTGCATAACGGAAGTCCGCTTCAGCCTGTCAGGCTTCATTCAACTCTCAGCTAACCCGCCGCGACAACCAAGCTACCAGCGCCAAAACGTCATTTGGCTAACTCGCATCGCGCTGCATCCACGCATTCATCATCCCATGTTCCGAGCGATTTTTGCCTTCCTTCGTTAGCTCCTAAAATCATAGCGCACTACGTAATACCATCGCGGGCCAGAGGCTGTTTTTCCATAAATTATGAGTTGCCTCATCCTGCTGCAGCAGCAGTGCATTGAGCAAGGGTGCCAGTGGGGTGGTGTCGGGGTCAGCCAGCAAGACATAGCGTGCCGTCTGGCCTATCGTCTCCTCATCAAGACGCCCCGTCCAGTCCAGTTCACACAGCACCTCCAGCACCGGCTCCAGTTGCAGCGCGTCCACCCGTAAGCACTGGGAGAGTTCTTCAATCGTCAAACCCCTCGCCGTGCTGGCATGCACGCGGTCGAGCTGCTGCAGGGTCTCCAGCGCCAGGTGAAACGGCAGGCTGTTTGATCTGGCCCGGCCCTGCACACCGGAGAGCAGGCTGGGCAGGTAGGCTGCAATGAGCGCCCCCAGCAGCACAATGACCCAGGCCACGTAAATCCAGATCAGCAGAATGGGCACGGTGGCAAAGGCGCCGTACACCACCGAATAGGTCGGCACCTTACCCAAATAATAGGCCAGCAATTTCTTGGCCAGCTCCAGGCCGGCCGACACAAACAGGCCACCGGCCCAGGCGTGCCCCCATTTGACCTGGGTATTGGGCACATAGTGGTACATCGCGGCCATGCCGCCGGCCATCAGAAAAAACTGCAGCACATCCAGCAGCAGCTGCACCCCGCCCGGCATCACGCCCACCACGCCTTTGGACGCGGAAATGGCATAGGACGTGATGCTCAAGCTGATACCCAGCAGCAGCGGCCCCAGGGTGATGGCGGCCCAGTACACCAGCACCCGCTGTCCCAGGTGGCGGGGCTTGCGCACGCGCCAGATATTGTTGAGCGTGCGGTCGATGGTCAAAATCAAGGCCAGTGCCGTGGTCAACAAGATAACCACCCCCGCCACCCCCAGTTTGCTGGCCTGACCGGCAAACTGGGTGAGATAACCCAGCACCTGGCGGGCGATGTTGTCGGGAATCAGGCTCGTCACCAACCACTTCTGGAGAACATCCTGAAACTTGGCAAACATGGGGAAGGCCGTGAAAACGGCCAGCGCCACCGTGATGAAAGGCACCAGGGCAATGGTGGTGGTGAAGGTCAGGCTGCTGGCCGTCAGGCCGAGGCGGTCTTCCCGAAAGCGCTCGCGCAGGGTGAGTGCGGTGCTCGCCCACGGAAAGCGCGACAGGCTCCTGAGCAAGGCTTCAAGGCGTTGCGCCAAGCTCAGGCGTGGGGTGAGGGGTGAGGTATGTAAGGTGGGTGGCGAACTCATGGCCGCTATGATGCCATCCCAATGAACATGTCAATCAACCCAGAACCAAACACCGCGCCCCCGCTGGTCAGCACCACCCGATTCCTGGCCGTGGGCAGTTTGCTGGGGCTCATTGTGCTGGGCCTCGCCTGGGAGCTGGTTTTGGCCCCCATTCGGCCCGGCGGCTCCTGGCTGGCGCTCAAGGTGATGCCGCTGTGCATCCCGCTGGCGGGCTTGCTGAAAAACCGCATGTACACCTACCGCTGGGTCAGCCTGCTGGTGTGGCTCTATTTCACCGAAGGGGCCGTGCGCGCCTACAGTGATCAAGCGCCGAGCAATTACCTGGCGATGGTCGAAGTTGTGTTGTGCCTGACCCTGTTCATGGCCTGCGCCCTGCACGTTCGCCTGCGCCTGCAAAGCGCCCACAAAGAAAGTTGACAACATGCCAACCCTGCTGAATGAGCTTCGCCATATCGTTGGTGCCGCGCACGTCTTCACCGACGGCGACCTGACCGCTTGGGAGCAGGACTGGCGCAAGCGCTCGCGGGGCAAGGCCCTGGCGGTGGTACGGCCCGCGTCCACGGATGAGGTGGCACGGGTGGTCAAAGCCTGCGCGGCGCATCAATCACTGCATTCCGCGAGCGGCATCAGCCTCGTGCCGCAGGGCGGCAACACCAGCTTGGCCGTGGGGGCCACACCCGATGACTCGGGCCGCCAGATTGTGCTGAGCCTGCAACGCATGAACAACATTCGCAGCCTGGATGCGGCCAACCTGACCATGACGGTAGAGGCCGGCTGCATTTTGCAGAACCTGCAGGAACACGCGGAGGAAGCGAATTTGCTGTTTCCGCTGAGTCTCGCTGCGGAAGGCACTTGCACCATCGGCGGCAACCTGGGCACCAACGCCGGTGGCACCCAGGTGGTGCGTTTTGGTAACACGCGCGATCTGTGCCTGGGGCTGGAAGTGGTCACCGCGCAGGGCGAAGTGTGGCATGGCTTGAGCGGCCTGCGCAAGGACAACACCGGTTACGACCTGCGCGACCTGTTCATTGGATCGGAAGGCACGCTAGGCATCATCACCGCCGCCACCATGAAGCTCTACCCCCTGCCCGCTGCTCAACTGACCGCCTGGGCTGCCGTGCCGTCGCTGGAACACGCCGTCAAATTGCTGGGGCTGGCGCAGCGTCACCTGGGCGCCGGCCTCACCGGCTTTGAAGTCATGGGGCAGTTCGCGCTGAGTCTGGTCGCCAAACACTTCGCGCACCTGCGTGTGCCCTTGCACCTGGACTCGCCTTTTTGCGTGCTGCTGGAGAACTCGGACCACGAGTCCGAAACCCATGCCAGAACCCAATTTGAACACCTGCTGGAAACCGCGCTCGACCAAGGCTGCGTCACCGATGCAGTCGTGAGTGAGACCCTGTCGCAGGCCAACCAGCTCTGGCACCTGCGCGAAAGCATTCCACTGGCGCAGGCGGAAGAAGGCCTGAACATCAAACACGACATCTCGATTCCAGTGTCCCGCATTCCCGATTTCGTGCGCACCACCGATGCCTTGCTGCAACAAGCCCTTCCCGGCGTGCGCCTGGTCAACTTCGGCCATCTGGGCGACGGCAATTTGCACTACAACGTGCAGGCACCCGAGGGGGTCGATGCGGCAATCTTCTTAATGGCGCACGAAGAGCAGGTCAACACACTGGTGTTTGATTCAGTGGCGGCCTTCGACGGCTCCATCTCAGCCGAGCATGGCGTAGGCAGCCTGAAAGTGGACAAACTGGAAAAATACAAATCGCCGGTAGCGCTCGACATGATGCGCGCCATCAAGTTGGCATTGGACCCGCAGAACCTGATGAATCCGGGGCGGGTGATTCGGGTTTAACGGCGCCAACGGCGCCGTCACCCGGCCCTGCTTTCCACAAGCGGTAGATGCGCTCAATTTGGGTGCCCAATTCAAGCAGGCTAAAACTGCGGCCGCGCTCCACGTACAAGCGGCCCTGGAGGTACAACTGCACCACGGGCAGGCTGAAAACACCATGTTGGGCGCAAATGTCCGCACTCTGCACACAGTCAACATAGACCAGTGAAATCTCCGGGTATTGCTGGGCCAGCAAACGTTCAAGCTTTGGCTTGATGGCCTGGCACACTCCGCATTGCGGGCCGCCAAAAAGGAGAAGCACCGCCTGCGTCGCTTTCAAGTGCTCGATCTGCTGGGCGCTGACATCGATTTGCATAGTGGCGTGAACTATAGCCCCGACCTCGGTAGCCAACGCAGAACTTGTAGGAAAATCAGCCTCCTATGATTTCCCATCCCATCCGCACCCAATACGAAGACTTCATGCGCCATGTGGACCGCCATGGCGTGTTCAAACCCGACCGCACCGGCACCGGTACCACGAGCGTGTTTGGCTACCAGATGCGCTTTGACCTGACCGAGGGCTTTCCGCTGGTAACCACCAAGAAAGTGCACCTGCGCTCCATCATTCAGGAACTGCTGTGGTTTCTGACCGGCTCCAGCAACAACAACTGGCTGAAAGAGCGCGGTGTGAGCATCTGGGACGAGTGGGCCGACCCCGAGACCGGCGAGCTCGGGCCGGTCTATGGCGTGCAGTGGCGCAGCTGGCCCACGCCCGACGGTGGCCACATCGACCAGATAGCCGAGGTCATCAAAACGCTGAAGACCAACCCCGATTCGCGCCGCATCATCGTCAGCGCCTGGAACGTGGCCGAACTGGACAAGATGGCACTGATGCCCTGCCATGCGCTCTTTCAGTTTTATGTCGCCCCGGCACAGGCACCGGGTGAAAAAGGAAAATTAAGCTGCCAGTTGTACCAGCGCAGCGCCGATATTTTCCTGGGCGTGCCGTTCAACATTGCCAGCTACGCCCTGCTCACGCATATGGTGGCGCAGCAATGTGACCTGGACGTGGGCGACTTTATCTGGACCGGCGGCGACAGCCATATTTACAGCAACCACGCCGAGCAAGTGGCACTGCAACTCAGTCGCACACCCTTGGCCTACCCCACCCTGAACATCAAGCGCCGACCGGCGTCGATTTTCGAATACGAGTTTGAGGACTTCGAGGTCGTCGGCTACGCGTGCCACCCCGCCATCAAGGCAGCGGTGGCGGTGTGATCAGCCGTCGCCAACTTTGGGCCCTGGTGGCCCTGACCCTGATGTGGGGCATCAACTGGCCGATGATGAAGCTCTCGCTGCGCGAACTCACGCCGATGTATTTCCGCGCCATCACCATGACGTGCGGGGCGCTCTGGCTTTATGCCTTCTACCGTGCGCGCGGTCTGCGCATGTGGCCCGTTGGCAGCGAATGGCGCTCCGTTGTGACGCTGGGCCTGCCCAACCTGTTAGGCTGGCACACGGTGTCGATTCTGGGCGTCAAGGAACTGGCGTCCGGGCGGGCCGCGATTCTGGGCTTCACCATGCCGATCTGGACGGTGCTGATTGGCGTGCTGTTTCTGGGTGAAAAACTGACCCGCCGCGTCGCCTTTGCCGCCGTGGCCGTGGCCGTCGCCATCGCACTGCTGACCGCCAACGAATTCACGGCCCTCGCCGGGCGTCCCATGGGCATTGTCTGGATGGAGCTGGCGGCCGTGTTCTGGGCGGTCGGAACGCTGATGATGCGGCGCGCCCACCTGACACTGCCAGTCGAGACGCTGACGGTGTGGATGATGATCCTGGCCAGTGTGTGTCTGTGGGGCATCGCCTGGATCAGCGAACCGTGGCCGGCATGGAAGTTTTCAACCCTGATGTGGATCAGCCTGGCTTACGGTGCTTTCATCAACTATGGCTTTGCCCAGATCATCTGGTCAGGGCTGGCGCGCAACCTGCCGCCCGCCACCAGCGCCATGAGCATCATGGCAGTGCCGTTGGTCGGCACCATGGCGGCCACCGTCATCGTCGGCGAGTCACCGCACTGGCAGGATTTTGCCGCCATCGTGTTTGTGATGGCCGCCATTGCCGCCGTCTTGATACCCGCGCGCTCCCCAAGGAAAACCGCATGAAACTGCACCTGATCTTTGCCCGCGCCGCCAATGGCGTGATCGGCCACCACAACACCCTGCCCTGGCATCTGCCCGAAGATATGGCGCACTTCAAGCGCACCACGCTGGGTTGTCCGGTCATCATGGGGCGCAAAACCTGGGACTCGCTGCCACCCAAATTTCGCCCGTTGCCGGGGCGTCTTAACGTGGTGGTGACACGCCAGCTGGACTGGCAGGCCGAAGGCGCCTTGCGGGCGCACTCGCTGGCCGAAGCCATGGCGCTATGTCCGGCCAACAGCGACGCCTGGGTGATTGGTGGCGCCGAGATGTACGCCCAGGCCCTGCCGCTGGCTGACACGGCGGTGGTGACCGAAATCGACGCAAGCTATGAAGGCGACGCCTTTGCACCCAAATTCGGTCCGCAATGGACCGAGGTAAGCCGCGAGCCGCAGCGATCAGCCACCGGCTTGCGTTTCAGTTTTGTCACTTATCGCAACAACACAGGAGTTTGACATGTCCGGACATGGATTTCACGTACACGGCCCGCACGACCACGAGCTGGAGCATGCGCAAACGGGCGGCCACGGTGGTGAACACAACGGCATGATCAATCAGATTGCCATGTTCACCGCTATCATCGCCACGGTCGGCGCCATTTTTGGTTACATGGGTGGCGCCACGCAAGCCAATGCCGGCCTGTACAAGAATAATGCCGCCATCAAGAAGACGGAAGCGTCGAACCAGTGGAATTTCTTCCAGGCCAAGAGCACCAAGCAGTCACTGGCCGAGCTGGCGCGTGACCTGGCGCCGGAGGACAAAAAAGCCACCTACCAAGGCAAGATCGAACGCTATGAAAAGGAAAAGAACGAGATCAAGGTGGTGGCCGACAAGCTGGAAGCCGACGCTACCCAGTGGGACCAGCAGAGCGACGCGCAGATGCACCAGCACCACCGCTGGGCGCAGTCCACCACCGTGCTGCAGGTTTGCATCGCACTGGCGGCGATTGCCCTGCTGACCAAGAAAAAGTGGCTGGAATACGCCATGTTTGGCGCGGGCGGGATTGGCCTGCTGGTTGGCGCTTTGGCGTCGCTACATATTTAATAGCTAACTACGCATATAGGACAAGGGCTAGAGCCCTATTCACCCATGAGACTTGCGACCTGGAACATCAACTCGCTGACCGTGCGGCTACCGCAGGTGCTGGACTGGCTCAGCGCCCATCCGGTGGATGTGCTGGCACTGCAGGAACTCAAACTGACCGACGACAAGTTCCCTCATCAAGCCTTCACGCAGGCTGGCTACCACGCCCAATGCTTCGGCCAGAAGACCTACAACGGGGTCGCGCTGTTGTCGCGCACCGCGGCGACCGACGTGGTGAAGAACATCCCCGGGTTCTCGGACGACATGGCACGTGTCATCAGTGCCAATATCGATGGTATCCGTGTCGTTGGCGCTTATTTCCCCAACGGCCAGGAACCGGGGTCCGACAAATTTGACTACAAGATGAACTGGCTGAAGGGCTTGCGCGACTGGGTGCGGGCGGAGCTCGCCATCCACCCCAAGTTGGTGCTGATGGGTGACTACAACATCACCTTTGACGACACCGATGTCTGGGACCCGGTGGGCCTGAAAGACACCATCCATTGCACGGAAGAAGAGCGTTACCAGCTACGCGCCCTCGTGGCATTGGGCCTGCATGACGCGTTCCGGCTGTTCCCGCAGCCCGAAAAAAGCTATTCCTGGTGGGACTACCGCAACTTTGCCTTTCCCCGCAACCGCGGGCTGCGCATTGACCACATCCTGGTCAGCGACGCGCTCAAGCCATTGGTGAAAGCCTGCACCATCGACAAGGTGCCGCGCAAGAATGAACGCCCCAGCGATCACGCCCCGGTGATGCTGGAACTTGACTTGCTATAGTTCCAATAGCTGCTTACGCCCACTTCGTAAGGGCGGGCTGCCAATTTCATTCACAAGTTTCTCAAAATCCTGCGCTGCTAACGGTTTGCTATACAGATAGCCCTGGTAGTGCAGGCAACCGGCCTGGGCCAGAAAGTCGCGCTGGCCCTCGGTCTCCACCCCTTCGGCGATCACCGCCAAGCCCAGACTTTGGGCCAACGCCACAATGGTTCTGACAATCGCGGCGTCGTTGGCATCGGTGAACACATCGCGCACAAAGGACTGGTCGATCTTCAACTGGTCCAGCGGCAGGCGCTTGAGGTAGGACAGCGAGGAATAGCCGGTGCCGAAGTCATCCAGCGAGAAGCCCACGCCCCGGGCTTTGAGCGCACTCATTTTGGCAATGATGTCCTGCACATCGTCGAGCAACAGGCTCTCGGTGATCTCCAGCTTGAGTTTGTGAGGATTGGCGCCGGTGTCAGCCAGCACCTGCAGCACTTGGGCCACAAAATCCGGATGCCGGAACTGGCGGGCACTGACATTCACAGCCAAATCCAGACCGGCCGTTTCAGGCCGCCTGGCCCAGGCCAGCAGTTGGCTACAGGCGACTTCCAGCACCCATTGCCCCAGCGGCAGGATCAGCCCCGTTTCCTCGGCCAGCGGGATGAATTCGGCCGGCGACACCAGGCCACGCCGCGGATGCTGCCAGCGCACCAGGGCTTCGGCCCCGATCAGCGCCCCCCGGCTGTTCACCTGCCCCTGGTAATGGAGCAGGAATTGTTTTTCCCGCAATCCTTCGCGCAGATCCGCCTCCAGCGCGGCGCGGGCCATGACTGCGGCCTGCATATCCGGATCAAAGAAGCACAGGGTATTGCGGCCGGCGGCCTTGGCCTGGTACATGGCCAGGTCGGCTCGCTTGAGCAGTTCTTCGATCGTATCGCGGTGACCGGCAAACAAGGTGACGCCGATGCTGGCGGTGCTGTGGTGTTCCTCGTCGGCAAGGGGATAAGGCTGGTTGAGCGTGGCGAGAATTTTGTCTCCCGCGGCGGTCGCCTGGGTTGCGGCTTCCTCGGCGTTTTCACTCAAGCCTTCAAGCATGACCACGAATTCGTCACCGCCCAGACGGGCCACGGCATCGCCCTCGCGGATGCAGGCGCTCAGGCGTTGCGCCACCTGCTGCAACAGCAAGTCGCCCTTGTCATGACCACGGGTGTCATTCAGGGTTTTGAAATTATCCAGGTCGATGAACAACAGCGCGCCCTGGTGTTCGCTGCGGGCGCTGGTTGCCAGCGCATGATGCAGACGATCCAGCAGCAGGCGCCGGTTGGGCAACTGGGTGAGCGGATCGTAAAAGGCCAGATGCTCGATTTCGCTCTCGGCCGCCTTGCGCTGGGTGCTGTCGGTATGCATGGCCACATAGTGGGTGATCTGGCCATTGGCGCCTTTGACCACCGTAATGGTGAGCCATTTTGGATACAGCTCGCCATTCTTGCGCCGATCCCAGATCTCGCCCTGCCAAGCACCGGTGCGACGCAGCGTCTCCCACATGGCGGTATAAAAAGCGGCCTCATGGCGGCCTGATTTGAGCAAGCTCGGTGTTTTCCCCAGCACCTCCTCGGCGCCATAGCCGGTGATCTCGGTAAAGGCCCGGTTGACCCGCAAAATCACACTATTGGCATCGGTAATCATCATGGCCTCCTGCGACTCGAAGGCGGTGGCCGCGATGCGCAGCTCGGCCTCCGCCCGGCGCGACTTGCGCAGGTATAGCACCACCGCTGACACCGCCACAATCAGCATGCCGCCCGCAGCGGCAATCAAGATAAAGAGGCCATACCTCTCGCTATTGATGCGCGCCAGCTGATCCAGTGGGCGGGGCACATGAATGGTGATCATGCCATCCGCCAACGTTTGAGAGACCAGCAAAGCCGGCTGATGGCGGTCACCGATGCGCACCGCCAACGGCAGTCGATTGTCCCCCCAGGGCGCAATTCTCAAGGGCTCAAATGCACTCTGTCCGTATTGCATTTGCCGCAACTCAGCGGACAAGCGGGCAACGGCAGCAGCGGGCAAGGTGCGGAATTCAAGCTCCTTGTCCGGGGCCAGGATAATGACACCATTGGGGTCGGTGATGAAGGCTGTGGCCTGATTCATCCCGTGGGAAAAACTTGATATGTTGCGCTTGACGACCACGGCACCGACAAACTGGCCGTTGTCGAAGACCGGGCGGGAGTAATAAAGACCGGGCAGCTTGCTGGTCCAGCCCACCGCATATTGCTGGCCGGATTTTCCGGCGCGTGCCTGCCGGAAATACTCACGTTCACCATAGTTCGAGCCCACAAAGCTGTCGGGCTGGTCGAAGTTGCTGGCGGCCACCGCATCACCTGCGGCATTGAGGACTGATATCACGTCGGCCTTGAGTTGGGTCGCCGCGATGTTCAGTGACTGGTTGAGGCCGGCAAGTTCTCTGTTTTCAGTCCATTGCTGCTTGCGCGTCTCATAGGGCTTGGCGGACGGTACAGCATGGGCACCAAAACGCCGCAACACCCGTTGGACATCGGCATCCCGGGAGAGCATCAGTGGAATCACTTTGAGCAATTGCAGACTGTCGTCAATGTGGCTGGCAACATCCTCTGCTTGGTGTCGGGTCAACTGCAATTCGTGCTGGTACAGGGTGCGGACCTGCTGGTCATGGTAGTAGTCAGCACTCAACCAGGCGGCGACACTCCAACCGATGATCAGCAACCCAGTGACCTTGTACGAATGCCCAAGGGATAACAAATTGGGTCTGGCGACATAGGTGGCGACCAGCGTCACAACAACGATCACACCCGTCGCGGCCAGCACCACCGAAGCCAGAAATGTCACCCCGAGCTGGGAATCCAGCATGCTGGTGTCACCCTCACGAATGAAATAGGCAGCGGCCATGGCCGTGTAATGCATGGCGGAGACCGCCAGACCGATGGCCGTCGCGCTGAGAATCGGCACCCCATTGCGCCAGCGCGAGAGCCAGGACGGCAGGCGAAATTTGATCCAGATGGCGAGTGTTGCCAGGATCACGGCCACCAAAATGGACAGCACAAACAGCTTGAGGTCATAGCGCAGCAGGCCCTCCAGCCGCAGGGCCGCCATGCCGGCGTAATGCATGGCGCCAACGCCCGAGCCGAGCAACAAACCACCGGTGGCGAGCTGGGCGCGGGAGATGCTGGGGCGGCTGATGATTCTCAAGGCCAGCGTGCAGGCCAGAACACTGGGGATGATTGACAGCAGCGTGATGGCTGCGCTGTAGCTGCTCGTGCAGGGCAAACTGAAAGCCAGCATGCCGACGAAATGCATGGCCCAGATGCCCAGGCCAAGACACAGCCCGCCGACGGCAAGCCACAGGCGTCGGGTCGCCACCACCGTGGTACTGGCTACGTGCTGCGAGACCAGAAGCGCGGCGTAGGACGCAAATATCGCTACTGCGACAGAAAGACTGACCAGTAGGAGGTCATAGTGCCCTGTGTAAAGGAGGCTGCTGTCCGGCAGAGAAATGAAAAAACGGGAAAAGTCCGGCATCAGGCAGGGTACAAAGCGGCGATAAAACACCAATGGGAACACCATACTGCAAACAGGGCATGGCATGCCCCCATGCTTACCCTCACCACGAGTTTGAATGGGGCTGAAGGCCGCTTTATTCCAGACCCAGCTCCTGAATTTTACGGGTGATGGTGTTGCGGCCAATGCCCAGTTTTTGCGCCGCCTCGATGCGCCGGCCGCGGGTGGCGGCCAGGGCGGCCAGAATCAGCCTGGATTCAAAGCGGCGCGTCAACTCGTCCCATACATCATGCCGACCGCTCGCCAGCAGGGCGACGGCGTCGGCCTCCAGCCCCTGCTCCCAGCCGCCATCACCGCCTTGCTGCGCTGGCGCCGCAGCCGGCGCCTGCGGCTCCGCCAGCGCAGCCGCTACGCCCCCAGGCATGGACTCCTGCGTGTGTCCCGGCATTGATGTGACGGTCGTCAGCACTGGCGTGGGGCTCTCGCCCGCAACACCCGCGATCACCCCCACCTCGGGCGGTAAATCCTTGGGCTCAATCACCTGCGCTGGCGCCATCACCGTCAGCCAATGGCAGATGTTTTCCAGCTGACGCACATTGCCGGGAAAGCTGAAGTTGCCCAGCCACGCCAGTGCGCCATCAGAGATCCGTTTGGGCTCCACGCCGAGTTGCGCTGCACTTTGCTGCAGGAAATGGCGGGTCAGCATGGGGATGTCTTCCTTGCGCTCGCGCAGTGCCGGCAAACGCAGGCGAATGACGTTGAGCCGGTGAAACAAGTCCTCGCGGAATGCACCATCCTTGACGCGCTGCTCCAGGTTCTGGTGCGTGGCGGCAATCACGCGCACATTGGTTTTCACGGCACTGTGACCGCCCACCCGGTAAAAATGGCCGTCGCTCAGCACGCGTAAGAGCCGGGTTTGTAGATCAAACGGCATATCGCCGATTTCGTCCAGAAACAGCGTGCCCCCGTCCGCCTGCTCAAAGCGGCCGCGGCGCATGGTCTGCGCGCCGGTGAAGGCGCCACGCTCGTGCCCGAACAGCTCGGATTCGAGCAGGTCTTTCGGAATAGCGGCCGTGTTGATCGCCACAAAGGGACCGTTGGCACGCGGCGAGTGCTTGTGCAAGGCCCGCGCCACCAACTCTTTGCCTGAGCCGGACTCACCGGTGATCATGACGGTGACATTGCTCTGACTCAAACGGCCAATGGCGCGAAACACATCCTGCATGGCCGGGGCCTGGCCCAGCATCTCCGGCGCTTGCGCCATGCGCTCTTCTGCCACCTCTTCGCGCTGACTTTCTTCCACCGCGCGGCGAATCAGTTCGACCGCCTTGGGCAAGTCAAATGGCTTGGGCAGGTATTCAAACGCACCGCCCTGAAAGGACGACACCGCGCTGTCCAGATCGGAGTAGGCGGTCATGATGATCACCGGCAGACCGGGGTATTTTTCCTTGACCTTGTCCAGCAGGTCCAGCCCCGAGCCGCCCGGCATGCGAATATCGCTCACCAATACCTGCGGTCCGTTTTCGTCGTTGGCGGTGGTGAGGGCGGCCAGCACATCGCGCGGACTGGTGAAGCTGCGGGTCGGCAGGTTTTCGCGCAACAGCGCCTTCTCCAGTACGAAGCGGATGGACTGGTCATCATCTACGATCCAAATCGGCTTCATAGGTTTGGTCACCTCAAGTTAACGGTTAAAAGGCAGGGCGGGACAGCCCGCAGCTCCGCACAGCGAGCAAGCTCTGTTCCCGACATTTCACGGCAAAGGAATCAATATCTTGAAATCCGTGTGGCCCGGCACACTGTCGCACTCGATCAAGCCGTGGTGCTGCTGCACAAAGGTTTGCGCCAATGTCAGCCCCAGCCCCGAACCTCCTTCCCGCCCGGATACCAGCGGATAGAAAATGCGGTCCTTGATCGAGTCTGGTACACCAGGCCCGTTGTCGATGACATGCAATTCCAATGCCAACCGGTAGCGCTGTTTGCCAAATGTGGTCTGTCGCGCGATGCGGGTGCGAAAAGTCAGGCGCGCCTGGCCCTCCGCGATCTGTTCCGCCAGCGCCTGGCAAGCGTTGTGCGCAATGTTGAGCACGGTCTGGATGAGCTGTTCGCGGTCACCGCGGAACTCCGGAATTGAAATGTCATAGTCGCGCACCACGGTCAGGCCCTTGGGGAACTCGGCCAGGATCAGCGAACGTACCCGCTCGCACACTTCATGAATGTTGACATCCCCGACCAGATGCGGGCGCCGGTGCGGTGCCAGCAGCCGATCCACCAGCGTTTGCAGACGATCCGCCTCATGAATGATGACCTGCGTGTACTCAATGAGCTCACGCGATTCCATCTCCATCTCCAGCAACTGGGCCGCACCACGGATGCCCCCCAACGGGTTCTTGATCTCGTGCGCCAGATTGCGGATCAGCTCCTTATTGGCCTGGGCCTGCTCCGCCAGGCGTTCCTCACGATCCTGCCGGGCCTGCTGCTCCAGCGGCAACAGCTCCACGATAATCTCATCCGCTTTTTCGGTCTGCGTCACGATCACATGCACCGGCAGTGGGTCGTAATGCAAACGCTTGAGCCAGGCGTCGTAGCGCAAGGCCGCAAATTCATTGCTACCCGCCCCCATCAATGCCGTATGCAAATGGTCCGGCTCGGTAAAGCTGTCGGGGAAATGAGACCCCACAATCGCCCGGCGCGAGATGCCCAGTGCATCTTCCAGTGCGGCGTTGGCGAACAATACCGCCCCATTGCTGTGCACTACAGCCACCAGCGTGGCCAGCAGATCAAATGACTGAAATCGGACCGCCGCCGAGGCGGCCGACAATGCAGGCGTGGAAGTAGCGGGGGGAATAGATTTGTTCAAGCCGCCTATTTTGCCGCAGACGCCGCAGGGCTAACACCCAGGCGCCCCAGTTCGCGGCGAATACCGGCAATATCGCTTTCATTGCGGGCCAGACTGACCTTGAGTTCAGCCACACGGTCCAGATACTTCTGGTAGTTGCGCGCCTCACCGCCGATCTTGTCCGGCTCGCCGTTGTTGTATTCCTTGAGCAACTCAGCCTGACGCGCCTGCGCTTTCTTGAGCTCGGACTCCAGAATCTGGCGGGCATCCGAGTCGCGCGACTTCTGGTCACCGGCCCCCACCCGCGGCCCGCCTGACGGCGTCGCTGCCGACGCCCCCGCCGCCGCACGTGCTGGCACCGACGCCGCTGGCCGGGTGCCCTGCACCACGGTCACATTACCGCCTTCCATGAGCTTGCAGCCGCGCGTCTGGGCATTGGGCACTGTATTGGTGTACTCATTGCCACAGCGGTAAATACGGTCCTGGGAAAAACTGTCGGTGACGAAAACAAGAAGGAGCAAGGGGATTAATAAGGCATATTTCATACGTTTTCCGTGCATCAAAAAAAGTGCATGGACGAGGTTGCCAGTATGCGTCAATTGCACGCTTGTTAATAAATATCAACGTTTCCACAACAAAAAAGGACGGCTTGCGCCGTCCTTTTTTGCCACAAACTGTAACAAGTTACAGCCAGCGCGCCTCGCTTGCCTACAGCGAAAAGTACATGTCGTACTCGACCGGATGCACCGACATGCGGAAGCGGGTAACTTCCTGCATCTTGAGCTCGATGTAAGCGTCAATCATGCTGTCGGTGAACACGCCGCCCTTGGTCAGGAAACTACGGTCGGCATCGAGGCAGTCCAGCGCCTGGTCCAGGCTGTGGCACACGGTTGGCACTTTGGCATCTTCCTCGGGCGGCAGATGGTACAGATCCTTGGAGGCGGCTTCGCCCGGATGAATCTTGTTTTCCACGCCATCCAGACCCGCCATCAGCAGGGCCGCAAAGCCCAGATAGGGGTTCATCAGCGGATCGGGGAAGCGGGCTTCCACACGACGACCTTTGGGATTGGACACGAACGGGATGCGGATCGAGGCCGAGCGATTCTTGGCCGAGTAGGCCAGCTTCACCGGGGCTTCGAAATGGGGCACCAGACGCTTGTAGCTGTTGGTGCCGGGGTTGGTGATGGCGTTCAGCGCGCGAGCGTGCTTGATGATGCCGCCGATGTAGTAGAGGGCGAAATCGCTCAGGCCGGCATAGCCGTCGCCGGCAAACAGGTTCTTGCCGTCTTTCCAGACCGACTGGTGCACGTGCATGCCGCTGCCGTTGTCGCCGTGGTATGGCTTGGGCATGAAGGTGGCGGTCTTGCCATAGGCGTTGGCGACGTTGTGGATCACATACTTTTGCAGCATGGTCCAGTCGGCACGCTCCACCAGCGTGCTGAAACGGGTGCCGATCTCGTTCTGTCCGGCGCCCGCCACTTCGTGGTGGAACACCTCCACCGGAATACCGACGGATTCGAGAATCAGCGACATTTCAGCGCGCATGTCCTGCGTGCTGTCCACGGGAGGCACCGGGAAATAGCCGCCCTTGGTGGTGGGACGATGGCCGCGGTTGCCGCCTTCAAGTTTGGAGCCCGTATTCCAGGGGGCCTCGTATTCCTCGATTTCATAGAAGGTATTGTGGGGCTCAGTACTCCAGCGCACACCGTCGAAAATAAAGAATTCCGGCTCCGGACCGAAGAAGGCGGTATCGCCCATGCCGGAAGCCTTGAGGTAGGCTTCGGCACGCTTGGCGATGGAACGTGGGTCGCGGTCGTAGGCTTTGCCGTCGCTGGGCTCCACCACATCGCACGTCATGATGATGGTGGTTTCTTCGAAGAACGGGTCGATATTGGCCGTGTTGGGGTCCGGCATGAGCAGCATGTCGGAGGCTTCGATGCCCTTCCAGCCGGCGATCGACGAACCGTCGAAGGCGTGGCCCGAGGTGAACTTGTCCTCATCAAAATGCGAGACAGGCACGGTGGTGTGCTGCTGTTTGCCACGGGTATCGGTGAAGCGGAAGTCAACAAACTTGACTTCGTTTTCTTTCACCATCTTCATGACGTCTGCGACGGTCTTGGCCATCAAATACTCCTGGTTGAATCGTTGTTGAAAAGGTTACGAACAGAGAATGCAGTTTTTGTGCCAATACCGGCAACTGGACAATTCCGCCTAATCTTGTATTTTGCCCTGAGTTTGAGCTGGTTTGGGCACGGAGGCAAGGAACATGTCCTAACGCATCAGAAAACCAATGCACTTATATGGTGCAATTAAATTCAGCACCAAATTGACTCATTTAATTTTGCACCAATTCAGGGCCAAGTCTGACATGAAAGCCATGCAAGCCCGCCAGCAGCGCTGGATACGCTTGCCCCACTAAGCCGGGCTCGCCTTTGACGCCCAACTCAATGTGGCGCCCGTATTGCGGGTGATCGACGCTGGGCAGGCTGAAGACCTTGACCCCGACATAAACCCGCTCAATCTCTTCCATCAAGGGTGTCAGCGTGGCCTCCATGGCACCAAACACGATGACGGATTTCTCGATCCAGGCTGCGGCTTGAAACAAGTGCCGGTAATGTGTGTCGAGCACCCATTCGATCATCGGCCAGGCCATCACCGGGAAGCCCGGCACGAAATAGACGCCCCCACGCGCTCCCACTTCGTGTGGGTCGTGGCCCCCCGAGGGCGCTAATTCTCCTTGGGGCGGCCCGGCGGCAAGTTCGCCCCCACGCGTCCCCACTTCGTGTGGGTCGCGGCCCCCCGAGGGGGCTAATTCTCCTTGGGGCGGCCCGGCGGAGAATTGCCCGTCTTCCACTGGCGCATCCCCCATGCAGAAAAAACCGGGAATCTGGTTGAACGGGTTGGGGATGATGTGTGCCCCCGCCGGAAACACGCCCATGTTCAGCCGGTGCATGTTGTCCGGCCGATCGGCCTCGTACACGGTGCCCTGCTCTTTGGCCAGGTCCTGCATGCGTTGTCGAATCAGGGCTTCGGCTTGGGGGTGCAGCACCAACTCGCGCCCGAGCGCCCGGGCCGCGCACTGGCGGGTATGGTCGTCCGGCGTGGCACCGATGCCGCCGCAGGAAAATACCACATCGCCTGACGCAAAGGCACGCCTGAGGGTCGCCGTAATGCGCGCGGGCGAGTCGCCCACGTAGTCGGCATAGTCGAGTTGCAGGCCACGCGCCTTGAGCAGCTCGATGACCTTGGGCAGGTGCTTGTCGGCCCGCTTGCCCGACAGGATTTCATCGCCAACGATGATCAGGCCGAAGCGGGGCGCAGCGCTAGCGCAAGGTGTTGGAGCCGGAAGCGGTGTCATCCGGCAATGTTACCGCGTCCACCTCGATCGTCTGCGGTGCGGGCGTGGCAACCGAGGCCGCCGCCAAGGCCGTCTCGGCCCGCAAAGCTTGCAGGGCCGCCAGGCAGTAATGCGCAAACCAGAGGGAAGAAAACGCAAATATCAGCGTGTAGAGCCAGATCGCCAGCGGCACCAAAATCACAAATGCCGCTGCAAACAAGGCACCCGAGGCCCAGATCAGGCTGGGTGCCGCGCCCAGATAGCCGCAAAACACGCCGATGCCCAATAACCAGCCGCGATGCCGGCGAAAAATCTCGCGCCGCTCCTCCGGGCTGGCGTGCTCGGCCAGGGCATCAAACGCCATCACACGGTAGGTGAGCCAGCCCCAGATCAGCGGCGGCAGCACCAGAATCAGGGGTGGCACCAGCCACAGCGGGATTGAAATCAGCAACGCGATCAAGGCCAGCAGCGTCGAACCGAGGGACCAGAGCAGGCTGAACACCACCGAGCCACCGCGCTTACGCTCGAGCTGCGGGAAACGCCGCTCGGACACCAGCAGCGTCAAGGCCGGTGTCATCAATACCGCCACCAGCAGCAGCGACAGCACCACAATGACCGGCGTGACCGTAAAAATCACAATCAAGGGCGCCAGCACCACCTTGAGACTGCCTGCGCCAATGCTCTGCAACCAGGCCCACACATTGTTGATGATCGATGAGGCCTCCAGGGCAGCGCGCACCCAGTCCAGCGCGCTCTCCCAATAGTAATAGCCCAAGCCGAGCGCCAGCGCCACCATCAGCAGCAGCGGCAGGAAAGACAGGGCGATCACGCGCGGCCGCAAACAGTACGTCACCGCGCGCCAGAAGGAATCAAGAAACAGGTTCATCGGCCGAGCATAACCCCGGGGAACGGCCTGCTGGCCAGACTCAGGCGCGACCGGCCAAGCGTTTGAGGCCGAGCCACTGCTGGGTCCAAAAGCCCCGCCCATAATCGCGGCCCCGCTCCAGCTGATCGCGCACCCCGGTGGGATCAAAGCGCAGCTCGAAATTGGCGCTACCAAACAACATGTCCCACCACGGCAGCAGCACGCCAAAGTTGTAACCACCGAGGGTGTTCTTACCGGCTGATTCATGGCCGATGCCGACGCTGTGGTGCAGGCGGTGAAAGCGCGGGCTGATCCACAGGCGTTCACCCCAACGGCCAAACCAGATGCGCACATTGGCATGCTGAAAACTTTCACTGAGCTGGGTCAAGGCCACGATGGCGACAAACTGGCCGGGCGCAATGCCGATGAGTTGCGCCACCAAAACCAGAATGACGTCACGGATCACATCATCCAGCAGGTGATTGCGGTTGTCGCTCCACATCGTCATCTGGCGCTGCGCGTGGTGCAGCGCATGCAGCCGCCACCACCATTCAAACTGGTGCTGGCTGCGGTGAATCCAGTAATTGAGTGCATCGAACACCAGCAGGTAGATCAGCAGACTGACCAGTGGCTGGTCGGTCACGCCCGGCCACAAGGCATCCAGGTTAAAGGTACTGAGCCCGGCCACCCGCAGTGCACCGAACAGTTGGTCAAACAAGGGATCCAGCGAGAAAAACAGGGCCAGGCGAAACAAGCCGAGTCGGTGGATGGCGGTGTACAGCATGTCGGTGCGCACCGCCGCCCGGTCCGTTATCCGCTCGACCGGGCGCCAGCGCTGCAAAGGCCCGATCACGGCCACCAGAACAAGCAACTGGAGCAAGCCGACCAGCAGCCAGCCGGTGGCGGTATAGCCATCAACCAGCAAATTACCCAAGCCGAGGGCGAACATCGCCGGCTGGATCAGGGCCTCAAATAACCAGGTCTGAGCGGCTGAGAATGCGTTGACAAAGAAATCCATCCGGCGGTCGCTGGTTTGCCTGTGCGCGGCTTATTGACCGGCCGCCGCCACCCAGGCGCTGTAGGCGGGATGTTCGCGCAGGGTGGCAAAGCAAAAGCCCTTGTCTTTGAGACCCATGATGAGCGGCTCCAGGACGGTGGGCGCCCACGGATCTTTGCGCGACCAGATCCCCAGGTGGGCCAGCAGGATGTCGCCTTTCTTGATGTCACGCAGCGCCTTCTTCAAGAGGGCCTGATTGCTGTACTTCTCACTGGACAACTCGTCGCCCAGAAAGCCCGCCGGCGACCAGCCGACGTGCCCAAACCCGCACGCCTTGGCGACCGCCAGCAGCCGGGGCGAGGTTTTGCCGCCTGGCGCACGAAACAAGGGCAGCGGCTTTTTCCCGGTGAGTTCCTGCAAGCGGTCGGCGGCCTGGGCAATTTGTTCACAGTAGGTCTTGGCATCGTAGGTGAACTCGCGCCCTTCGGAAGCACCGGCGGTCGGCTGCACGCGAAACCGCGGCGCAGCACCGGGCAGGTCGCCACGCCAGTACACATGGTCGTAGGTGTGGGAGGCAAATTCATGCCCCTCGGCGGCCCGCGCCTTCCACCAGGGCGCCCAATGCTGACCCAGACTGCCATCGCCGACTTTGGTGCGCTCATTGGCGGCAAAAAAAGTGACTTTGATGTTTTGCCGCTTCAGCACCTCCGCCACCAGCGGAGCGATGTCCATGTGGCCGGTGTCAAAGGTCAGGTACAGCGGATTTTCACAGCCTTTTGCGGCACTAGCCCCCGTAGAATAAGCGCAAGCAGCTATTAAACCAATAGCAATTCGACGGACTAGCGGCCAGCTATTGACGCGCTGCATGGTCCAGCGTCCAAACGCCATGCGGGGACTTGCCGACGTTGACCTGGCGCACCAGCTGGCGCGTGCGGGTGTCGATCACGGTCAGCTTCTTGGCCCAGCGCGACGCCACATAGATGTAGTGACCATCGGCGGTCAATTCCATGTCATCCGGGCCGCTGGGGGCGGGGTAGCTGTCCACCACGGTCATGGTCTGGTAGTCGATCTTGCTGATGGTATTGGCCACCCGGTTGCTGACCAAGACGTGGCGTTTGTCGCCCGCGCCGCGAAAAGAGTGCGCGCCCTTGCCGGTTTGGAGGAGCTTGACAAACTTGGGCTCGCGCCCGGTCACGTCATACACCTCCACGCCTTCGCCACCAGTCAAGCCGATCAGCAGAAACTTGTCATCGGGCGTGCCGAACACATCCGCCGGCATGGCACCGGTCTTGCCGCGCCACTTCAGGGTCTGGCTGGCAAGATCGATTGCCACCAGTTCGTCGCTGTCCTGCATGGTGGAATAAATGGTGCTGCTTTTGCTGTCGATCCAGAGGTGGCTGGGGGTCTTGCCAGTGGCAATGCGCTTGACCAGCGTCAGCCCCGTGCCATCCCAACGGTAAATATCCACGTGGTTCAGCCGGTTGGCCGCGGTGACAAACCATTTCATGTCCGGCGAAAAGCGCAAATGGTAAGGGTCGAGGATGCCGCGTACGGTGCGCTGCACCTCCGCCGTTTTCGGGTCCACAAACAGCAAGGAGTCACTCAGGGCATTGGCAATGATGAGGGACTTTTCATCCGGCGTGAGGTACAGATGGTGCGGCTCTTTGCCGGTGGGAATGCGGCGGGTCTCGGTCCAGCTGCTGGGGTCAATCACGCTCACACTGGCATCCAGCGAATTCAGCACAAAAATGGGGTTGGTCAGGGCCTGGGCCGCACACGGCAACGCCAGGCTGGCCAAACCCAGAGCCAACGCAGCCGCTAAACGGGCTGGCAAACAGGAAAACAAACGGGTGAGAAACATCACAAACGAGCACTCTTTCAGGTAAGTGTCAAGTGTAGCTGGCATCCAATGCCCCCCGGCGAGCCGATCCCGTACCATCGCCCGCATGAAATTGATTGAAATCAACGGCGTCAAGTTGGAAGTTCAGCCGATCGGGGCCACCGCGGCCAGCTCAGACCTGGCACCCCTGGTGTTTCTGCACGAAGGCCTGGGCTCGGTCGCCATGTGGCGTGACTGGCCGCAGACCCTGTGCCAGGCCACCGGTCGCGCCGGCTGGCTGTACTCACGCCGCGGCTACGGCCAGTCCGACCCGGTGCCCGACGTGCGCGGTGCAGGACGGCTGCCGCCCGACTACATGCACGACGAAGCCTGGACCGTACTGCCGGCCCTGCTCCAGGCACTGGCGATCGAGCAGCCCGTGCTGGTGGGCCATTCCGACGGTGGCAGCATCGCCCTGCTCTACGCCAGCCGTCACCCGGTCTCTGCCTGTGTTGTCATGGCGCCGCATGTGCTGGTGGAGGAGGTGTCGGTGCGGGCCATTGCCCAGGCACGCATCAGTTTCGAAACCGGCGACTTGCGCGCGCGCCTGGCCCGCTACCACGCCGACGTGGATGGCGCGTTCTGGCAGTGGAATGACATCTGGCTCAGCCCCGCCTTTCGCGCCTTCGATATCCGTGCCGACTGCCGCCGGATTGCCGCACCGGTTCTGGCGCTGCAGGGTGTGGATGACCCCTACGGCAGCCTGCAGCAAATCGAGCAGATCAGCCTGCCAGATAGTCAGATCACGCGCCTGCCGCTGGCGCACTGTGGCCATTCACCGCATAGGGAGCAAGCAGAGCTGACCACCCGGGCGATCACTGATTTCCTGCGCAACGCCGCCTGAACGGGCGCCGTTGCGCCTCAGCCGGAAATGCTGGCCAGATCGGCCTGACTCAACCAACGCCACTGGCCGGGCGCCAGATCATCGGGCAGCCGCAAGCCGCCAATCTGCGAGCGGTGCAAGGCCTCCACCCGGTTGCTGACCGCCGCCACCATGCGCTTGACCTGGTGGTACTTGCCCTCGGTCAGGGTCAGGCGTAGATGGTGGCTTGACACGGCCTCGCACGCCGCGGCCCGCACCGGCTTGGGATCATCGTCCAGCACCACGCCGGCCAGCAGCTTTTGCACCTGGCGCTCGTCCAGCGGATGCTTGACGGTGACTTCATAGACCTTGGGAACATGGTGGCGCGGCGAACTCATGCGGTGGATGAACTGGCCGTCATCCGTCAACAGCAACAAGCCGGTGGTGTCCTGGTCCAGCCGCCCGACCGCCTGCACCCCCTGTACCGCGCCCTTTTGCGGCCGCAGGCGCAGCGGCGACGGCAGCAAGGTGTAAATGCTGGGGTGGGTGGAGGGTTTTTGGGAACACTCGGTGGCGGTGGGCTTGTGCAGCATCACATAGGCTTTTTCGTGGTACGGCCAGTCCACGCCCTGCACCCGAAAGCGGAAGCCTTCTGCTACAAATTCAGTAGCTGACTGCACACACTGGACGGGGGCTATAGCCTCATTTGATTCATAAACCTGAACCAGACCCTGCTGGATCAGGCCAGCACACACGCGTCGGGTGCCGAAGCCCTGGGAATAAAGAATGTCTTGTAACTGCATGGCCAGAGTATCGCAAACGCCGGCCATGCTGTGCTGGCAAGCAAGGGCGCCATGGATGGCGGGACACGCCCGCCATCCATGGCCACCGCGGCCGTCAGGTGCCGGCCACAAACGCCACCATCATGCGGGCCATTGGCAGTCCGTCATGGCCCAGGGCCAGGCTGTCGCGGCTGGCGCTGTAATGTGCTTCACCAAGCTGCGCACGCCGCTTGTCCAGCAGGTAGGCGCTGTAGTCTTCCACAAACTCGGGATGGGCTTGCACACAAAACACGTGCTGGTCCAGCGCAAAGGCCGCCACCGGGCAGAACGTGCTGCTGGCCAGCAGGGTGGCGCCTGGCGGCAGTTCCAACACCTGGTCCTGGTGGCTGGCCAGCAGGGCGATTTCAGTGCGCCCCTGCGCCTGCGCCAGATCGGGTGCGTGCCACTGGTAACGCATGCGCCCCGTGCCCCAGCCTTGCGGTGCCCGCCCGACCTTGGCCCCCAGGCACAGGGCAATCAGCTGGTGGCCAAAGCACACGCCGACGAGTTTCTTGTTGGCTTGCAGCAGTTGCACCACGCGTTGGCGCAACGCAAGCACCCACGCCTCTTGCGAGAACGCGTCGGCCCGGCTGCCGGTGAGCAGCACGGCGCCGTAATCGTCAAACGACGCCGGGTATTGGCCCTGCACGGTGTTGAAGATGTCAACCGACCAGTCGGCCCCGGCCTCGCGCAGCAGACGCACCAACATGTGGGCATAGCTGGTGTAGGCGGCCGCTACCGCCGGGTCGAGCACATCGTTGTCAAGGACGCAAACTCTCATGAATTTTTTCAGTGCTTGGGGCCGTGTTGATGGTCGTGCCCGTGCCTGGCTTTTTCAGGAAGCGTTTTTTTACCCAGCCGCGACTCGGTGCCCTTGGCCAGCCGACCGATGTTCTCGGCATGGCGATACAGCAACAGCAGGGACATGATGGACACCGCCAGCAGGATGCCCTTGTTCAGGTACCAGGCGATGCCGTCGCCAAAAATGTAGTACACGGGTGCAAACACCGCCGACGCCAGCGACGCCAGTGAGGAATAGCGAAAGAAGTACGCCATGATCAGCCAGGTGGCAGCGGTGGCCAGGCCCAGCATCCAGCTGATGCCCAGCAGCACACCCAAGGCGGTGGCCACGCCCTTGCCGCCCTCAAATTTAAAAAACACGGGATAGAGATGACCGACAAAGGCGGCCAGCCCGACCATGGCGACGGTGCCGTCGTCCAGGCCGTAGGGCTTGCCATACCACCGGACCAGCATCACCGGCAGCCAGCCCTTGGCCGCATCGAGCAACAGCGTGACAATGGCCGCCCCTTTGCTGCCGGAGCGCAGCACATTGGTGGCGCCCGGGTTTTTGCTGCCAAACGTGCGCGGGTCCTGCAGGCCCATGACGCGGCTGACGATCACCGCAAAAGAGAGCGAACCGATGAGGTAGCCCAACAGGGTGGCGATCACGGGGAAGAAAGATTGCATAGATTCCAAAAAATGTCTCCTGCTGCACCCGCTGGCCGGGGCATGAAGCCGCTATTTTGCCAGCCCGCCCTGATGGCGCGGCAGCCGCGCGGTCAAAGCTTCAGTCAGCCAGCGCGCACTGCACGGGTTTGGCGGCCAGCAAGCTCACGCAGACCTGCGGATCAATGCCCACCAGATAAGCACTGTGCCGCTTCGCCACCTCCGGCTGGCAGGGCGCCACCGCCTTGGCGCCAATCTGGCGCGCCAGGTTTTTGGTGGACACCACCTTGTTGGCCTTGAGTAATTGGGTGGCGGGGGTTTCGCTGACGTGATCTTTTTTGGCCATAGGCGTGTATTTTCCACGCGTGGGATCGAGCGAACAGGAAATCAGGCAGCCCCTGCTGCATGACCGAGGAGGCCTTGGCGTATCGGGATCATGCAGAATCGGCGTCATGAATTACCTACGCCTGAACCAATTGACGGGACTCGTGCTGGCCGGTGTCTTGCTCTATCACGACGTGGTCGCCGCGCCGCTTTTGCGGTGCAGTGTGACGTATGCCGGCAGCACCCAAATGATTGAAACCAGTCCCGTGGCCGACCCTTATCCTGTGGCATCGATTGATATCGGTGGACGCTTTCGTTTCAAGGCGGTGATGGTGGGAGGCGTCGCACCGGTGGATTACATCAAGCTATACAGCTACCTTGATGCCAGCCGCCAGCCGATTTTGATTCAAGAGGCCAAATACCTGCCCCCCTTTGAAGCCACCTCGACACCCTATCCACTCACGGGCGAGCAGCATTTATATGCCGGCCCGGCCGAGCGCGAGCTGATCTACAGCTGCACGCTGGAAGGGGTCGCGCCATGAAATTTGGTTTGTCTCATTGGATATGCACCTTTCACCTGGTCTGGTGCCCGCTGGGTTTTGCCGCGGACGTATCGGCCCCGGTCAGCCTGGTCTTCGCCGGCGATATCGTGCTCGATGATTCGGCGGGCGAGATGATCCGCCGTGGCGAGGATCCATTTGCCGACTTTGCTTCCGTTTTCCACGACGCTGATATCCGTATTGGCAATCTGGAATGCGTGATCGCCACCACCGGCTCAGCCGGCGACAAGAACTACACGTTCCGTGCGCATCCCCGCACATTGCCAATCCTGAAGCGACACTTTGATGCGCTCGCGTTGGCCAACAATCATTCCGGAGATTTCGGCCGCCCGGCCTTTGCGGAAATGCTAGGTCTGTTGAAACAGTCGCAGCTGGGCCAATTTGGCGGGGGTCACAATCTGTCAGAAGCCCACACGCCGCTCATCTTTGAACGCAAAGGAATTCGCATTGCCCTGCTGGGCTACAGCGAATTCATGCCGCGCAGTTTCGAAGCCGATTTCAACGCGCCCGGCGTCGCCTGGAGTGAAGATGAACAGGTCGTGGCTGATATCCAAAAAGCGCGCACCGTGTACAGGGCCGATCTGGTCATCCCGGTGATGCACTGGGGTTGGGAGAACGAGCCGACCTCGAACACCCGCCAGCGCCAATTGGCCCGGACCATGATTGACGCAGGCGCCGATGTCGTCATTGGCGGGCACCCGCATGTCACCCAGGAGATTGAGCACTACCAGGGTAAAGCCATCATCTACAGCGTCGGCAATTTTGTGATGAAGGAAACCGACAATGCCAATCAGCGCGTCGGTTGGGTGCTACGCCTGCAGTTCGACAAACAGGGGGTGCGCAGTTTCGATACCCGCGTTGCACAGATCAACCTCGATGGCATCCCACGACGCGACCGCGATGCTGCCAGCCCGTGCTGGCGCAGGGGACAGCGTGACGTGACGCTGTGCCGACCTCTGGACTGATTGGAGTTGGTTCTAACAACCGGTCGCCCTTCAATCTCAGACTCTTGCGCTGCACTGAGGATGTATTCTCGCCAGCTTGCGACCGAGCGGGCCTAAACCCCATACCGCGCAACTGAGGCAACGTTGCCTCACGTCCCGTCAACGACGGTTTCACAAAGCCGGGTCGCGCACTTCCCAGCGAATGGCATCGATCTGCTTGAGCAACTCGGGCGTGAGGGTGGTGCCCCAGGCATTCAGGTCTTCGTCCAACTGCGCCACCGAAGTCACGCCAATGATGGTGCTGGCGACCTGCCATTTGGTGTAGCAAAAGGCCAGCGCCATCTGCGTGGGCGTCATGCCGTTTTCAATGGCCAGGGCGTTGTAGCGGCGTGCCGCCGCCAGGGCTTCGGGGCGGCCCCAGCGCTGCTTGCGGGTGGACTCGAACTTGGCGATGCGCGCATTCATCGGTGCGCCCGGCCCGGTCAGGCCGGATGCGTCGTACTTGCCGGTCAGCAGGCCAAACGCGAGTGGCGAATAGGCCAGCAGCGACACGCCCAGGCGATGCCCAGTCTCATCCAGACCATTTTCATAAGTGCGGTTCAGCAGGCAATAGGCGTTCTGCACCGTGGCCACGCGCGGCAAGCCATGCTGCTCGGCCAGCCGCACAAACTCATGCACGCCATAGGGCGTCTCATTGGACAGGCCCACGGCACGCACCTTGCCGGCCTTGACCAATGTTTGCAGCGCCTCCAGCTGGGCGTGGATGGACGTGCCGTTGCTGTCTTTCGCCGGGTCGAAGTACACCCCGCCAAACATCGGCACATTACGCACCGGCCAGTGGATCTGGTACAGGTCAATCACATCGGTCTGCAGGCGTTTGAGGCTGCCCTCGCAGGCGGCGATGATGTCGGCACCGGTCAAATCCGGGCTGCCGCCGCGAATCCACGGCATCGCACGCGAGGGGCCGGCCACCTTGGTGGCCAGCACCAGCTTCTGGCGTGCCGTGGGGTTCTTGGCCAGCCAGTTGCCCATGATTTTTTCGGTGGCGTTGAAGGTCTCGGCCCGCGGCGGCACGGCATACATCTCGGCCGTGTCGATGAAGTTGACGCCGCGCGCCAGCGAGCGATCCAGAATGGCGTGGGCGGTGGGCTCATCCACCTGCTCGCCAAAGGTCATGGTGCCCAGGCAGATGGGGGTGACATGCAAATCGCTCTGGCCGAGCTGAATGGTGTTCATGGTCATGGGAATGTGCGGTTTTTTTTGAGGAGCCACGAGTTTACGGGTTCTGCTGCTGGTGCGCCGGCGCCCGCTAGCCGCGCACTTTGGCCCGCTCTTCTTCCTGCAGGCGCAGCACGCGCCGCTGCACTTTGCCGGTGGTGGTCATCGGCAGGGCCTCGACAAACTCGATCTCCTTCGGGTATTCGTAGGGTGCCAGCTTGCCTTTGACGTGGGCTTGCAGTTCCGCCACCAGTGCCGCATCAAACTGAGCCTCAGCCCCCATATTTCCTGCGCGGGCAGCTATGAAATCAGGAGCAAGCACCACATAGGCCTTGACCAGCGCGCCGCGCTCCCGGTCCGGTTTGGGCACCACCGCGGCGTTGGCCACGGCCGGGTGCTTGACCAGGCAGTTCTCGATTTCGCCGGGGCCAATGCGGTAACCGGCGGCCTTGAACACGTCGTCGGCACGGCCCTGGTACCAGAGATAGCCGTCGGCGTCGCGGGTGGCCAGGTCGCCGGTGCGACACCAGTCGCCGCTGAATTTGTCGCGCGTGGCGGCTTCGTTCTTCCAGTAGCCCAGAAAGAAAATCGGGTCGGGCTGGCCGTGCACGTCAAAACGGTGCAGCGCCACATCGCCAGGCACGCCCACGGCGCATTTGTTACCCGCGTCATCGATCACCGCCACGCGGTGGCCGGGGTAGCCCTTGCCCATGCTGCCGGGCTTGGCCGGCCAACCCCGGCCACCCTGGGTGTTGCCGTTCATGGCGCAGTTGCCGACGATGTAATTCACCTCGGTCTGGCCGAACATCTCGTTGACGGTGATGCCGAGCTGCTTCTGGCAATAGTCAAACACGGCGTCACCCACCGCTTCGCCGGCGCTCATGATGGCTTGCAGCTTCAGCTGGAACTGCTGGCGTACCGTGCGTCCGGGCTGCCCCGGATAGGCCTTCATCATGGCCTTGAGCGCGGTCGGAAACAAAAAAGTGTGCGTCACCCCGCACTGGCCCATCAGCTCCAGCGCCGCCTGCGGGCTGAAACGACCATTGAAGGCCACGATCGGGCGACCAAAGTACAGCGTGGGCAAAAGCGCGTCCATCAGGCCACCGGTCCAGGCCCAGTCGGCCGGCGACCAGAACACGGCTTCGGTTGTCGCGTTGTCCTGCCCATCAAAACCAAACCAGTTCTGGCTGCAGACGAAGCCGGTCAGGTTGCCGATCAGCGCCCGGTGCGGGATCAGGGCGCCCTTGGGGTTGCCGGTGGTGCCGCTGGTGTAGATCAGCACCGCGGCCTCATTGGCATCGGTCACCACCGGCGCGAACTCGGGCGTGACCCGGGCCAGCGCATCGGCGTAGTCCACGTCCGCCTGCGCGCTGGCGGCACCGACCCCCAGCACACTGCGCAGCAGCGGGCAGTTTGCGCGAATGGCCCCGACGCTGGCAATCGAGCTTTCATCGCAGATGGCCAGCACCGCCTCGCTGTCATGCAGCCGGTATTCGAGTGCCTCCGGGCCAAACAGCATCGACAAGGGCATGGCCACCGCGCCCATTTGCAGCACCGCCATGTAGGCCACGGCGGTCTCAAAACGCTGCGGCATCACGATGGCGACGCGGTCGCCGCGCCCGACCCCCAGCACCGCCAGCACGCGGGACAGGCGGTTGGCCTGCTGTTGCAGCTCAAAATAAGTATAAAAAGTGGCCTTAGACCTCGTATTCATTGCCTTAATAGCTACTCTTTTTGTAGCATCCGGCAATTCTGCCCAGCGCCCACAGCAGGCCTGGGCAATGTTGAATTTCTCCGGTACCAGCCACTGGAAATTGCCGTGCAGTTGAGCATAGTTGTCCGGCACTGGCCGCTGCGGCCCGGCCCGGTTGTCGCTGTGTTGACTGACGCGCATGGCGTGCCTCCTTATGATTGTGCAAATGTACCAAGTCCAACGCATTTCCCGCAGCGAGTATGTCCCGATCCGCAATCTCAGCTACCACGTTCGCCTCTGGGGTGAGCCGTCGCCCCTCAAGACACCGCTGGTGATGGTGCACGGCTGGATGGACGTGGCCGCCAGCTACCAGTTCGTGGTGGACGCCCTCAGCCACGACCATTACGTGATTGCCCCGGACTGGCGCGGCTACGGCGACACGAACTCAGGCGAGGTGGACAACTTCTGGTTCCCCGACTACCTGGCCGATCTGGATTTTTTGCTGGACCACTATGCGCCACAGGGCCAGGTCAATCTGGTCGGCCACAGCATGGGCGGCAATGTGGCGATGCTATACGCCGGGGTGCGCCCCGAGCGCATCCGCCGGCTGGTCAATCTGGAAGGCTTCGGCATGCCTGCCACCACGCCCGACGAGGCGCCGGGCCGCTTCGCCAAGTGGATGGACGAACTCAAAAAACTGCACCGTGGCGAGATGGACCTCAAGGCCTATGACACGGCGGCCGGCGTGGCGCGCCGCCTGATGAAGACCAACCCGCGCCTGGGCGCCGACAAGGCCAACTGGCTGGCGCAGCACTGGGCGCATGAAAACGCGCAGAACAAGTGGTGCATTCTGGGTGACCCGGCGCACAAAATTTCCAACGCCCAGCTCTACCGGCTGGACGAGGTGCTGGAAATATATGCACGCATCAGCATGCCGGTGCTGGCGGTCGAGGCCGCGGACAACAGCCTTGAGCTGTGGTGGAAAGGCCAGTACACCATGGCGCAGTACCACGAGCGCCTGAAGGCCGTGCCGCAGGTGGAAATCGCCCGGATCGAGAACGCCGGCCACATGATGCACCACGACCAGCCGGAGATTCTGGCGGGGCTGATCGAGCGCTTTATTGCCTGAGCATCAGCGGCATGGTGCGCGCGCAGGGGCATGGCGGGTCCGGCGTGAGCAAACGCAGTTTGCAGTGAAGACTAACTTGTATGCCCCAAGTTAGGTCGGAACTAAAATAGCGGGTTATTTGAAACCCACACCGTCAGGACCCGCATCATGGAAGCAGAACGCATCAACCTCATCGGTACTCAACTCTCCGATTTGAGCGCCCGCACCCTCGATTTACGGGGGTATCTTTGACTACCCTGCCAAAGCAGAACGACTGAGAACCGTCAACGCCTCGCTGGAAGATCCGGCGGTCTGGAATGACCCGAAACGCGCCCAGGAGCTGGGCCGCGAGAAAAAAGCGCTGGACGGTGTGGTGCTCACCCTGGACAAACTCGCAACCGAGCTGGCGGACAACAGCGAGCTGTTTGAGATGTCGAAAGAGGAAGGCGACGAAGCCGGCCTGCTGACCATCGAAGCTGAAACCGCCAAGCTGAACGAAATCATCCAGGGGCTGGAGTTCCGCCGCATGTTCAATAACCCGGCCGATCCGATGAATGCCTTTGTGGACATTCAGGCCGGCGCCGGCGGCACCGAAGCCTGCGACTGGGCCAGCATGCTGCTGCGCCAGTACCTGCGTTACGCCGAGCGCAAGGGCTTCACCGTCACGATCGAAGACGAGACCGCGGGCGACACCGCCGGCATCAAGGGCGCCACCATCAAGGTGGAAGGCGAATATGCCTTCGGCCTGCTGCGCACCGAGACCGGCGTGCACCGGCTGGTGCGCAAGTCGCCGTTTGACTCCTCCGGCGGGCGCCATACCTCGTTTGCCTCGGTGTTTGTGTACCCCGAGGTGGACGACTCGATCGAGATCGACATCAACCCGTCCGACGTGCGCACCGACACCTTCCGCGCCAGTGGCGCCGGTGGCCAGCACATCAACAAGACCGACTCGGCGGTGCGCCTGACCCACCTGCCGACCGGCATCGTGGTGCAGTGCCAGGACGGCCGCAGCCAGCACGGCAACCGCGACGTCGCCTGGAAGCGGCTGCGTTCGCGCCTGTACGACTTCGAGATGCGCAAGCGCCAGGCCGAGCAGCAAAAGCTGGAAGACTCCAAGACCGATGTCGGCTGGGGCCACCAGATCCGCTCGTACGTGCTGGACCAGAGCCGCATCAAGGACTTGCGCACCAATTACGAGACCTCCGCCACCCAGAAGGTGCTGGACGGTGACCTCGATCCGTTTATTGAAGCTTCACTGAAACAAGGGGTATAGAGACATGCTGCGTGAAGGACAAACCACGGTGATCCGCCGTGAAGAGTACTCGCCTCCCGCGTTCTGGATTGACAGCGTCAACCTGACCTTCGACCTGGACCCGGCCAAGACCCGCGTGCTCAACAAGATGACGCTGCGCCGTAACCCAGCCGTGCCAGCGCAACCGCTGAAGCTGGACGGCGAAGAGCTCAACTTGGCGCGCGTGCTGGTGAACGGCCAGGGCGCCTCGTTCAAGATGGACGGCCAGCAGCTGGTGCTGGACAACCTGCCGGTCGAGGGTGATTTCGAGCTGGAAATCTTCACCACCTGCGCCCCGCTCAAGAACACCAGTCTGACCGGCCTGTACGTCAGCAACGAGTCCTTCTTCACCCAATGTGAAGCCGAGGGCTTTCGCCGCATCACCTATTTCCTGGACCGTCCCGATGTGATGGCCAGCTATACCGTGACGCTGCGCGCCGACAAGCAGAAATACCCGGTGCTGCTTTCCAACGGCAACCTGATCGCCCAGGGCCCACTGGAAGGGGCCGGCAATGAGGGCCGCCACTTTGCCACCTGGGTCGATCCGCACAAGAAGCCGTCCTACCTGTTCGCGCTGGTGGCCGGCCAGCTGGTGTGCCGCGAGCAGCGCATCACCTCGCGCGCCGGCAAGGAGCATTTGCTGCAGGTCTATGTGCGCCCCGGCGACATGGACAAGACCGAACACGCCATGAACTCGCTGATGGCCTCGGTGGTGTGGGACGAAGCCCGCTTTGGCCTGCCGCTCGATCTGGAACGCTTCATGATCGTCGCCACCAGCGACTTCAACATGGGCGCCATGGAGAACAAGGGCCTGAACATCTTCAACACCAAGTACGTGCTGGCGAACCAGGCCACCGCCACCGATGCGGACTATGCCAACATTGAATCGGTCGTGGGCCACGAGTACTTCCATAACTGGACCGGCAACCGCGTCACCTGCCGCGACTGGT
>DAITMI010000022.1:0-25573 GCA_036835225.1 Rhodoferax sp.
CGTGGTCCCAGACCTGCCTTGGCCAGTTGTGCCTGGGCGACGAGCCAGCCGGAGTTCGACAAGGGGTCCGAGTAAGCCAGGACTTTTCCGCGCAAGTCGGCCCAGCCGTTGATAGAGACAGACGGATTGCGTAAACGTATCAAGTAGGCTTGGTAGAGCGGCTGTTCCTGATAAAGCGGAACTGCCAGCAAGGACAGGTCTGACTCGTAGCGGACGTAGGGGTAGCCACAGATCCATGCGGCATCGATTTGGCCAGAAAAAAGCAGATCCAGAATGGCCTGGTAAGACTCCCGGGCCATGAAACTCACCTCGCATCCCACCCGCGCCGACAGATAACGTCCCCAGCGCGACAGAAACGCCACTTGATCGGCCAATATCACCGGGGTCAGACCAATGCGTAATCGTTCATCCGACGCCGCCGCTGGGCCAGCGAGGGTGGCAACACCGGTAGCGGCCAGCGCGCGCACACAGTCTCTGCGATTCATGGGCTTGTCTCCTGATTGTTACGAAAGCGTAACGATATTTTTTCGGGATGTTACCAAAACAACCCAATCAAATTTGCCAAGCCGCGTAAGCCCTTGATTTTGTTGGAAAACCAGTCTGGCACGCAGTTTGCGGTACATGAGCGTCATTTTTCCAATAATGAGGAGACACCATGGAAGACGTGAAAGTTGGCCGCCGATTTTTTTTGAAGTCGAGCGGAACCGCCGCTGCAGCAGTCGGTGCTGTAGTTATTCCGATCCACAACGCAGATGCAGCAACGCCTGCTGCAGCCATTGGAAGCACCGCACTGCCTTATCCGAAAAAGGCTGTCGGTATTGCCAACAAGATGCCGATCAATCAAGCGGTCAGCTTTAGTTACCCGGATACAAGCTCTCCTTGCTACGCCATCCGTATGGGCACCGCTGTACCTGGTGGCGTGGGCCCGAACGGCGACATCGTGGCTTACAGTTCTCTGTGCACCCACATGGGCTGCCCGGTGGCCTATGACGGCGGAAGCCGGACGTTCAAGTGTGGCTGCCATTTCTCGATCTTTGACCCGGAAAACAACGGGCAAATGGTGTGCGGACAAGCCACCGAAAACCTGCCCCAGATCAAGCTCGAATACGACGCGAAAACCGACTCCATCCATGCCTCTGGTGTTGATGGCTTGATCTACGGCCGCCAGTCCAACATTCTCTGAGGAGCGCACCATGTCAACCAACATCAATGACCGCATTGCGCTGCCCCCTAAAGACGCGCAAAAGTCCAACATGACCTGCCACTTCTGCATCGTCGGCTGTGGTTACAACGTGTACAAGTGGGATGCCAACAAGGAAGGTGGTCGTCCCGCCAGCCAAAACGCATTGGGCGTCGATTTCACCCGGCAGGTGCCGCCCATGGCCATCACCATGACCAGGGCGATGACCAACACGATCACCGACAAAGCCGGTAAACGCTGGAATATCATGATCGTGCCGGACAAGGAGTGCGTGGTAAACAGCGGCCTGTCGTCTACCCGTGGCGGCAAGATGGCCTCCTACATGTATGCGCATGATGGTATCGCCAAAGAGCGCCTGAAAACGCCCCGCATTTACCGTGGCGACCAGTGGTTTGACACCGGCTGGGACAACGCCATGGCCTTGTATGCCGGTCTGACCAAAAAAATCCTCGACAACGATGGCCCATCCGGGCTGTTTTTCGACTGCTTTGACCATGGCGGCGCAGGTGGTGGGTTTGAGAACACCTGGGGTACCGGAAAACTCATGTTTAGCGCCTTGCAAACACCTATGGTGCGCATCCACAACCGGCCCGCCTACAACTCGGAATGCCACGCCACGCGTGACATGGGGGTGGGAGAGCTCAACAACAGCTACGAAGATGCGCAGTTGGCAGACACCATCATCTGCATCGGTGCCAACCCCTATGAGACACAGTCCAACTACTTTCTGAACCATTGGGTTTCAAACCTGAATGGTGGTACGGTTGACAAGAAAAAGAAACGCTTCCCGGGTGAGAGTGCCGCGGCCGCCAAGGTCATCATCGTGGACCCGCGCCGGACCGCGACGGTCGCAATCAGCGAACAGGTGGCCGGCAAGGAAAACGTGCTGCATCTCGACATTGAACCGGGTTCAGATACTGCGCTTTTCAACACGCTGTTTACCTATGTCGTGGCACAAGGTTGGCACGACAAGGATTTCATTGCCAAGCACACCAAGGGCTTTGACGACGCAGTCAATACCAACAAGATGTCTTTGGAAGATGGATCCAAAGCGACCGGTATTTCCGTAGATAAATTGAAGCAAGCTGCCGAATGGGCTTACAAACCCAAGGCTTCTGGCCACCGTCCGCGCACCTTTCATGCCTATGAGAAGGGCATCATCTGGGGTAATGACAACTATGTGATCCAAAGCGCGTTGGTTAGTCTGGTCTTGGCTACCCAGAATGTCGGTCGTCGTGGTACCGGCGTGTGCCGTCTGGGCGGACACCAGGAAGGTTACACCCGCCCCCCATACCCTGGCGACAAGAAAATTTACATCGATCAGGAAGTCATCAACGGTAAGGGCCTGATGTACACCTTGTGGGGTACAAACCCTTTTCAGACAACCCTCAATGCCGAGCAACATCGGCTGGCTCTTCGTCGGCGGGTTCGCATCGTGAACGATGCGGTAGCCAACGCCAAAGGTGCAACGACGGAGCAGTTGATTGATGTGATCTACGACGCTTGTAAAAACAAGGGCGGCTTGTTTGTGGCAGCCATGAACCTCTATCCAACCACCATCTCAGAAGACTGCCATTTAATGTTCCCTGCGGCGCAACCAGGTGAAATCAACCTGACGTCCATGAATGGCGAGCGCCGACTGCGCCTGTCCGAAAAATTCATGGACGCGCCGGGTACCGCCAAGGCGGATTGCCTGATTGCAGCCGAGATTGCCAACACGCTCAAGGCCATGTACCTGCGCGACGGCAAAGCTGACATGGCCAAGCGGTTTGAGGGTTTTGACTGGAAAACGGAAGAGGATGCCTTCAACGATGGCTTCCGCCGTGCCGGTCGTCCGGGTGTCGGGCCGATCGACAGCCAGGGTGGCGATACCGGTTATCTAGCCACTTACGCTTTGCTGCGTAAGGCCGGTAACAACGGCGTGCAGTTGCCCATCAAGCGGGTTGACGGTGACAAACTGATTGGCACCGAAATCCATTATGACGATGGCAAGTTCGACACCAAGGACGGCAAGGCCGAGTTCAAGCCGGCACCGTGGAACGGCTTGCCCAAGACGGTGGCCGACCAGAAAGCCAAGCATAGATACTGGATCAACAGTGGCCGCGCCAACGAAGTCTGGCAAACCGCCTACCACGACCAGTACAACAGTTTTGTGCGCGACCGCATCCCGATGGCCTTTATCGAAATGAACCACGAAGATGCGCGCCAGTTGGGCGTCAGTGGCGGGGACGTGGTGGAGGTGTTCAACGACTTCGGCAGTACCTATGCCATGGCTTACCCGTTAAAGTCGCTCAAGCCCGGACACACCTTCATGCTGTTTGGCTATATCAAGGGCGTGCATGGCGACGTCGTGACCAACTGGGTGGATCGCAACGTGGTGCCTTACTACAAGGGCACCTGGGCCAGCATCAAACGGGTGGGCAGTGTGGATGACTACAAGGCCACCATCTCGTTCAAAGATCGACGCTACGCGTGACCAAGCGGCTAGGGGGTGACCTTCGGGTCGCCCCTTTTTGCAAATATCAAGTGGGAGACACGCCATGAACGGTGTGATGCACGCATCGGTGGGCGATAGCGCGTCGGGCAGCCACCTCGCCGCACGCAGTCAACTGGATCAAGAGGCCAGCTTTGCCGACACCTTGATCAGCTCCCGACAAAACATCTCGCCCAAGCGTCTGGTGGCGCCGGGTCCCAGCCCTGAACAGCACGAGCAGCTATTCAGGGCAGCGGCTGCGGCGCCGGATCATGGTTTGTTGAGGCCATGGCGCTTTGTCATTGTTCCAGTCCACAAACGTGCCGACCTGGCTGAGGTCTTTGCGTTGGCGCTGATCGACCGCGATGCGGGTGCCACTCTGGCCCAGATCGAAGCCGCGCGCGAGAAGGCGCATCGCGCTCCGTTTTTGTTGCTGGCCGTCGCACGACTGGGCCGGTGTGAACCGGATATTCCCGTACTGGAGCGCATGGTGTCTGTGGGCGCCGCCATACAGAACCTGCTGCTGAGCGCGCACGGCCTGGGATTTGGCAGCAGCCTGACCAGCGGGCAGGCCATGCAATCGAAACGTATGCGTGCGCTCTTTCAGCTGGATGCTGGGGAAGAGCCGGTTTGTTTTGTCAATGTCGGTACGGTGTCAAAGCGAAAAATGCCACGTTTGCGTCCCGAAATCACCACGTTTGTCAGCAGCCTTTGAGGGTTGCCCGGCCTGTGGCACAAAAAAGCGTAAAGGACATGAACGCGCCGCGAAATTGAGGGCCTGGCCGCTTACCATGCGGAGTTGCCACCCGGCGCCTTCAACCTAGCGAGTGAACGACAACGCATGAACTTCTGGGATCAAAACTACGCCATTGCCGGCTACAAGTACGGCACTGCCGCCAACGCCTTTCTGACCGCGCACGCCCATCTGTTGCCGGCCGCTGCCGACGTGCTGGTGCCGGGCGACGGCGAGGGCCGCAACGGCGTCTGGCTGGCGCAGCAGGGGCACCGGGTGACTTCGGTGGACAGTTCGGCCGTGGGCCTGCAAAAGGCGCAGGCGCTGGCGGCTGCGCGCGGCGTGTCGCTGACCACCGAGTTGGCTGATCTGGCCGACTGGACGCCGCCACCGGCCAGCGTGGATGCGGTGGTGCTGACCTTTGTGCACCTGCCATCGGCCATCCGCGCCAGTGCGCACCGGCGTCTGGCCAGCGCGCTGCGCCCGGGCGGCTGGCTCATGCTGGAGGCGTTTCACCCGCTGCAGCTGGGCCACCGCAGCGGCGGCCCCAAGACGCCCGACATGCTCTACACCGTGGCAATGTTGCGCGACGACTTTGCCGGCCGGCTGAGCGAGACGCTGGCCTGGGAAGGCGAGGTCCTGCTGGACGAAGGCCCCGGCCACCAGGGGCTGGCCCATGTCACGCGCTGGATTGGCCGCGCCAGCCCGGCGGCCTGAGTGCACGCACAATAGCGTCCATGAACCTGTCCGCCACCCCCGCGCCCGCCGCCCCCGATCTCGATCCTGCCAGCTTGTTGCCGCCCGACGACCCGCTGCGCGCCACGCTGCACAACGAGGTGCATGCCCGGCCGTCCGCGCGCGTGCGGCTGCCGGCGCTCATCATCTACGTGGCGGTGCTCAACGCCGGCGTCACGCGCGAGCAGGAGTGCGCCCATCTGCGCCGCCTGCCCGGCCAGCAGGACCTGTCGCTGGACAGCCTGCAGGGCAACTTTCTGCGCCTGCGCTTTGAGGGTTACACCGTCAAGTGGGAGCGGCACACCGAGTTCACGCGCTACTCCATCGTGCAGCCGCTGCCGGTTGACGCGCTGCTGGGGGCCACGGAGCCGGATCTGTTGTCGGCGCCGGTGGTGGCGCCCGACTGGCTGCGCAGCATTCCCGGGCGCACCGTGGCCGCCATTCAGCTGGCGTTGGTCCCTGGCGATCTGTCGGACGAGCGGGCGCTGATGGGGCAGGCGCAAACCTGGTTCGGCGGGCGCACCGTGGTGGCGTCGCAGCTGGGTTATGTTCCAGACCAGCCGGTGCTGCCCGGCCAGCCGATGGGGCACTCGTGGGCGCTGACCGAATTTCGCATTGGCGCCGACGGCTTCGAGCGCATGCTGGTGATCGCGCCGCCCGGCATCAGCGAAACGCGCGCCGGTCGCACCGCGCAGCGGCTGCTGGAGCTGGAAACCTACCGCCTGATGGCGCTGCGCGGCCTGCCGGTGGCCAAGCAGCTGGGGCCGAAGCTGGCCGAGGCCGACGACGCGCTGGCCACCATCACGGCGCGGCTGGAGAACAAGTCGGCCTCCGACCAGGACTTGCTGGACACCCTGGTGTCACTGGCGGCGCGCGTGGAGCGCGCCACGGCCGAGCATATTTACCGTTTCTCGGCCACCCGGGCCTATGACACGCTGGTGGGCCAGCGCATCACCGAGCTGCGGGAGCGGGCCATTCCCGGCACCCAGACCATTGGCGAGTTCATGCAGCGGCGCCTGTCGCCGGCCATGGCCACGGTGGCGGCCACGGCGCAGCGCCTGGCCTCGCTGTCCGAGCGCGTGTCGCGCACCAGCGCGCTGTTGCGCACGCGGGTGGACATTGCGACCGAATTGCAAAACCGGCAGCTGCTGGAAAAGCTCACGCGCGGGCAGGAACTGCAACTGCGCTTACAAAGCACGGTGGAGGGGCTGTCGATTGCGGCCATCTCCTATTACGTGATCAGCCTGCTGCTGTACGGCGGCAAGGCGCTCAAGGCGGTGGGGCTGCCGGTGAATCCGGAAATGGCGGCCGGGGCGCTGGTGCCGGTGGTGCTGTGGGCCGTCTGGCGTACCACGCGGCGTATTCACGCCAAACTGCACGCCGACCATTGATGGCGCCGATTTATAAGCCAAATAAGGCTATAGCCCTTGATGGTGCTGGGTAAGCAGCTACTAAAATAATAGCAACATGAACGCCGACCGCGTCAGCGACCCGCCGGCTTCAGCCGGGCCAGCTTCATCCGGGCACAAGCCGAAACAATTGTCCCGCGGCTGCGCTGCAACAAGCCGATCTATTGGCGCTCAGGACAACCCGTCCCGGCCCGGGCCAGCGCCAGCGTGGCGGCTTTGCGCTGGAACAGCCCGGCCATGAAAAACGCGCCAAAGGGGATGAGCGCCACCCCCATCAGCCGCGCCGTCTCCGCGGCCGTCAGCAGACCGACCGAGCCCGCCCGCACCACCATGGTTACGTAAATCACAAAGGCGGCGCCATGCAGCGGGCCCATCACGGTGACGAATTCAGGCATGCCAGCCATGCGCTTCAAAGGCACGGCAAGGCACACCAGCAAAATCAAGGTCGCGCCTTCGGCGAGAGATGCCCAACGCAGCAAGCGCAAGTTCAACAGCGGGTTTTTCATCCGTGCCTGGGCGCTGTGCCCGCCATCTCGTCCAAGGCCGCGGCCTGGTCGTCTGCCGATGCCGGCGCAGACGGCAGCAGGCCCAAAGCCAGGCCCCGGGCCCAGCGTGAAGTTGCTTTTTTCATGAGGTCTCCAATGTTCACGCCCGATCATATAAGCAGTTGCGAATATATTGCGTGACCAGAAATAGTGACCCGAAAAATGCCGTGAATAGGCCAGCTGCCGGTTGCTGAGGATCGCCGTCGCGCTCAAGCCAGGGATGAAGTCCTCGACTGGTTGACGCGCTACAGCAAGCAGTCGGGTTGCCGCAGCATCACGGTGCCCAGCCGATAGTGCCGATGCCGTGCCGGCACGCGCGCGCCCCGATACGTCAGGGGAAAATGGGGATGTTGGGATCCACGCCCTCAAGTTCGACTTCGGCATGATGGCGGGTGACACGGGCCTCGATCTCCTCGATGCGCAGGGACGGCACGTCAATCATCATCAGCAACGCACCGTCAGCGATGGCCTTCTGAAACTGCGCGATGCGGCTGCTCGGCAGCCCGACGCCAACCATGCTCGACATCCAGGCCCCAAAGCTGGCGCCGAATGCCGTCATGCCGAGCAACGCACCACCGCCGAACACAAACCCTGCGGGCGGGACGGCGATGGCGAGCAGGCCCGCGAGCAAGCCGGCCAGACCACCGGCCGCAACACCCCGCTGCAGGGCCGGCACGAGATCGGAGCTTTGCGCCACACTCGCCTGCGGCAAATCCTCCAGCGGCGTGTTTTCCCGGGCGACGACGTGGATGTGGCGTTCCTCGATCCGGGCCAGTAACAGTTCGTCCACGATCGACTGCGCCGATGCAACCGACGGAACCAGGAAATAAATTCTTCGCATCTTGCTTCTCCTCAGGACGCCGCCGACATCAATGCTCTCAATTCAGTGTAAAAATTATTTCCATATCGCCAATGACTTTTGTCAATGGTGATGATTCTTTCCGTCACAGACGGCCACGCAGCTTGCAGGGTCGGGGTCAATGGCCGCAACGGATGGTCATTGATGCGCATTGGCGATCTGATCGCTTACGGCGCACGGACGCTGCCCCACCCAACTGCCCTGCTGGCCGCCAGTCTGCTGCTGCACGCAGAGGCAAGCGGTGAACAGGGCTACACCGGGTCAACCAGCGTCCCGCCAAGCTGTTGCTGTAGATCCTCCACCGCCCGGAGCACGCCATTGAAGTAGGCCGCCCACGTCGGGTCTTTCGCCACCCCTTCGCCAGCGGCGAGCAAGGCGCGCGCCTTATCGGCTTCGGCCACCAGCACGGCGAAGGACTCGCCGCGCTCAAGCAAGCGCGCAGCGCGGCGCAAGATGAAGTACCGGCCCTCAGTCTCCTTCAGACTGGGTGGACTGGCATGTTGGCGGTCCAGCTGGCAGGTCGGGCCGCTGCCTTGCAGTCGGGTTTCAAGGGTGGCGATTTCGATCGATAACCAAGCATTCATATCCACTGGCCGGTACTCCCTGGCAACGCGCCGGCGCGCCGACCTGTCGTCGCTGGCGCCGATGTGACATTGAAAATCCATGTATTACAAAGGAAAACGAACATGAAGTCATCCCTTCATTCGCGACTGCGTCGTGCCCTGCTGGCCGCGCTGGTTTCCCGGTCATTTACTTGCCAAGCCACGGGCAGGAACCCGCGTTGAGCCATTAACATATCGGGCTATCTCACCGGTCACATCACTTAACCAAGGATTCCAATGAAAACCGCACATGATCTCGTCACCGCCGCCAAGAGCCGCATTCAGGAAGTCACGCTGGCGGAGGCCGAGCAAGCCATCCGCGAAGCCGACGTTTTGCTCGATGTCCGCGAGCAGGATGAATACGCCGCGGGTCACCTGCCCGGCGCCATTCATGCCTCCCGCGGCATGCTCGAGTTCAAGCTCAGCAACAGCCCGGAACTCAGCTCGCGCGACCTGAAGATCGTGCTGTACTGCAAAACCAGCGGACGCGCCGCCTTGGCGGCTTGCGCGCTGCATGACATGGGCTACCTGCAGGTCAAGTCCATCGTCGGCGGCTTTGATGCCTGGGCTAACGCCGGCAAGCCGGTCGTGAAGCCGGCATTGCCAACCTTTGAATAAGCGCCACCAAGCTCAGGCCTAGGGCCGCCGTCCCCGCGTTGCTTGAGGCGGGCGCGGACCATACTCAGTCCGCCGCGACCTGCACCAGGCAATCGTAAAACGTGGGGGCGCGGCCCAGGTCGGTCAGGTTTTGACTGGTCACCTGGTTCACGTTGGTGCCGTCCAGGCCGAGCTTGCGCCACCAGATGCCCAGCCCGTTGACCACGCCGGCGCGGGCGCGCTTGGAAATGTCGACGCGGCAGCGGTAGGTGCCGCGCTGGTTGAAGACGCGCACGATGTCGCCGCTTTGCAGGCCGCGCTCTGCAGCATCAGTGGCGTGCATTTCCAGCAAAGGCTCCCCTTCGATGTCGCGCAGGCTCTTGACGTTGACGAAGCTGGAGTTCAGAAAATTCCGGGCTGGCGGCGAGATCATGGCCAGCGGGTACAGGGGGGATGAGTTGAACGCTTCATGGTTCGGCACATGGTCGGGCAGGCCGTCCAGACCGCGCGCCGCCAGCCGCTCGCTGAAAAACTCGCATTTGCCCGACGGCGTCGGAAAGTTGCCGTGGGCAAACGGGGCCTGGGCGGTGTCCAGAGTGGCAAAGCCCTTGTCCAGCAGCGCGTCAAAATCCACCGCGTCGCCATACGCCTGGCGGCACAGCGCCAGGTCGTCATCGGCAAAGCAGGGGTCCGTGAACCCCAGGTGTCCCGCCAACTCGCGAAAGATTTGCGTATTGGGTTTGGTTTCGCCCAGCGGGCAAATAGCCGGGCGATTCAGCAGCGCATCGGTGTGCCCATAACTGGCATGCACATCCCAATGCTCCAGCTGCGTGGTGGCGGGCAGCAGGTAGTCAGCAAAATCGGCGGTATCGGTCTGAAAATGTTCCAGCACCACGGTAAAGAGGTCTTCCCGCGCAAAGCCCTGCACCACCTTGGCCGACTCGGGCGCGACTGCCACCGGGTTGCTGTTGTACACGATCAACGCTTCGATCGCCGGGCCGAACGCGGCGCTGGCCGGGCGCAGCAGATCGTCGCCAATCGTGCTCATGTTGACGGTGCGCGGCGATTGAGCGCCCAGCAGGTCCGGTCGTTGCAGCGCGCTGCGCTGGACCGGAAACTGGCCTGAACTGGACAGCAGCACCCCGCCAGCGCGATGGCGCCAGGCGCCAATGAGCGCCGGCAGGGCGGCAATCAGGCGCACCGCGTTGCCGCCGCCATGCACGCGCTGCAAGCCGTAGTTCATCCGGATCGCCGCCGGCTGCTGGCGCGCGACACAGGCGCCATAGTCCGCCGCCAGTGCCCGAATCTGCTCGGGCAAGATGCCGCACAGCAGCGCGGCCCGTTCGGGGCTCCATTGCAGAGCCCGCGCCCGCAGCAGGTCCCAGCCCAGCGTGTAGTGCGCCAGGTAGTCCTGGTCGAGCCAGTCGTTGACGATGAGTTCATGCATCAGGGCCAGCGCCAGGGCACCGTCGGTGCCGGGCAGCAAGGCAATGTGCGCATGGCACTTGTCCGCCGTTTCGCTGCGGCGCGGATCAATGCAGACCAGCTTGGCGCCGTTGCGCTTGGCCACCTGGGCGTAGCGCCAGAAGTGCAGGTTGCTGGCGATCGAGTTGCTGCCCCAGATCAGGATCAGTTTGGATTCGGCAAAAAATTCCACCCGCATGCCGACCTTGCCGCCCAGGGTGTGGGTCAGACCCTCGCCGCCGGCCGAGGCGCAGATGGTGCGGTCCAGCAAGGAGGCGCCCAGGCGGTGAAAGAAGCGGGCTGACATGCTGTCGCCCTGCACCAGCCCCATGGTGCCGGCGTAGCTGTAGGGCAGGATGGCTTGCGCCGCCTCCGGGCCGCGACTGACGATGGCGCTCAGTCGGGCGGCAATATCTTGCAGCGCGCTATCCCAGCTCACGCGCTCGAACTGGCCAGCGCCTTTGGGTCCAACGCGCTTGAGCGGATGCAGCAGGCGTTCCGGGTGGTAGCTGCGCTCGGTATAGCGCGAAACCTTGGTGCACAGGGCGCCATCGGTGTGCGGATGGGCCGGATTGCCTTGCACCTTGATGGCGATGCCGCCGGCAACGGTGGTCAGCATGGAGCAGGTATCCGGACAGTCGTGCGGGCAGGCACCCAGCACCTGGGTGGGGGCGGCGTCCGGTAGGGGAGGGGAGGTTTCGTTCATGGGCATGCGCATGGGTTTGGACTCGGGTGTTTCCGCATTTTGGCGTATTACTATAGGCCTGATATGGGCAGGTATAGGGCACACGGACGCGATGTTCTGCCTGGTTATAGACTAGCGGCATAGGAGCAACCATGAAACTTATTGATTCCATCGTGACCCAGTCCGCGGCGATTGCCACCCTTCGGCGGGATATTCACGCCCACCCCGAGTTGTGTTTTGAGGAGGCACGTACCGCCGATGTGGTGGCGCAACAGCTGACCGCGTGGGGTATTCCGATTCACCGTGGCATGGGCACCACCGGCGTGGTGGGTATCGTCAAGAGCGGTACTTCCGAGCGTGCCATTGGCTTGCGCGCCGACATGGATGCCCTGCCGATGCAGGAGTTCAACACCTTCAGCCACACCAGCCAGCACCCCGGCAAGATGCACGCCTGTGGTCATGATGGGCATACCGCCATGCTGCTGGCCGCCGCCCAGCACTTGGCCCAAAATCGCAATTTTGACGGCACGGTGTACCTGATTTTTCAGCCGGCCGAGGAGGGCGGCGGCGGTGCGCGCGAGATGATCAAGGACGGTTTGTTTGACAAGTTCCCGATGGAGGCGGTGTTTGGCATGCACAACTGGCCCGGTTCTGAAGTGGGTAAATTTGCCGTCAGCCCGGGGCCGGTGATGGCCTCCAGCAACGAGTTCAAGATCACGATTCATGGCAAGGGCGGCCATGCGGCCCTGCCGCACAACGGCCTCGACCCGGTGCCGCTGGCCTGCCAGATGGTGCAGGCCTTTCAGACCATCATCAGCCGCAACAAGAAACCGATCGATGCCGGCGTGATTTCCGTCACCATGATCCACGCCGGCGAAGCCACCAACGTCATCCCGGACAGCTGTGAGCTGCAGGGCACGGTGCGCACCTTCACGCTGGATGTGCTGGACCTGATCGAGCAGCGCATGAAACAGATTGCCGCGCACACCTGCGCCGCGTTTGACATGACCTGTGAGTTTGAATTTGTCCGCAACTACCCGCCCACCATCAACAGCGCGAAAGAGGCCGGCTTTGCGCGCAAGGTGATGGCCAGTATCGTCGGCGAAGACAATGTGGATGTGCAGGAACCGACCATGGGGGCGGAAGATTTCTCCTACATGCTGCAGGCCAAACCCGGGTGCTACAGCTTCATCGCGAACGGCGACGGGGCGCATCGGGACATGGGGCACGGCGGCGGCCCCTGCATGCTGCACAACCCCAGTTATGACTTCAACGACGACTTGATTCCCTTGGGTGCCACCTATTGGGTACGCCTGGCCGAGGAATGGTTCAAGACGCCCGCTTGAGAGGCGGCAACATGATGAACGTCGTCGAATCTTTCTCCGCCAGCTACGCGCAGGCGCGTGTCAAGTTTCTGGAGGCCGCTGCCACCGCTGGTTTGCCCGTCACCTCTCATGCCCACCCTCTGACTGGGCGGGATGGCGAGGCCTTGGCCATGGACGTGGTGCTGGAGGGGTCGCCGGACGCGCAGGAGCTGCTGATCGTGACCAGTGCCTGCCACGGCGTCGAGGGCTATTGCGGCAGCGGCGTGCAGGTGTTTGCGCTGCATGATGCCGAGTGGCGCGAGAAGGTCCGCGCCCAGGGCGTGGCGGTGCTGTATGTGCATGCGCTCAATCCGTACGGCTTTTCGCATGTGCGCCGCACCACCCACGAAAACGTGGACTTGAACCGGAATTTCCAGGACTTCTCCCAGCCGCTGCCAGTGAACGAAGCCTATGGCGCCTTGCGGCCCTTGCTGCTGCCCGAACACTGGCCGCCCGACGCGGACAACACGCAAGCGGTGGCCCGCTTCCTTGAGACCCATGGGATGGCCGCGTTTCAGGCGGCGGTCACACGCGGCCAGCATGAGTTTCCCGACGGCCTGTTTTTCGGCGGCACGGCACCGACTTGGAGCAATCAGACGATTCGTCAGGTGCTGCGCGACCATGCGCGCCAGGCACGACGCATTGCCTGGATTGATTTGCACACGGGCCTGGGGCCCAACGGCGTGGGTGAGCGCATTTTTTCCTGCAAGGATGACAAGGCCGCGCTGGCCCGCGCCCGCCAATGGTGGGGCGGACAAGGCGCGACGCCGGTGACCTCGATCTATGACGGCTCGTCCACTTCGGCGTTCCTGACCGGACTGATGTGGATCGCCCTGTACGAGGAGTGCCCGCAGGCCGAGTACACCGGTATTGCCATGGAGTACGGCACCCAGCCCATGGCTGAAGTCATGCAGGCGCTACGCGGGGAGCACTGGCTCAACAATCACCCAGCGGTACCCGCGGCTTTGGCGAAGCAGATCAAGCAGCAAATGATGGATGCGTTCTACACCGACACCGATGCCTGGAAAGGCCAGATCATCAGCCAGGCCCGCCAAGCCCTGTTTCAGGCGGTGGACGGCCTCAGCGTCTGATTCAATCCACAAAGCGGCGTGCCGCCATCTCCAGCAAGCCGTCAAAAATCAGGTTGTCCACCAGTTCGAACGGCACTGACATGCTGGGGGCCATCTTCCAGCCGGCGCCGCCGGTCATGACGCAGGTGGGCTCGGCGCCGCAGTGGATGCGAACGTGCTGCACCATGCGCTCCACGGCGCCCGCAATGGCGTAGGTGCCGCCGCTGGTGAGGGCATCACTGGTGTTGGTGGGGAACTCGCGCACGTCGCCGGTCGGGACGTGCAGCCCGGCAGTGCCGGATTCCAGCGCGCGCAGCATGATGCCGTGGCCGGGCAGGATCAGACCGCCCAAAAATTTGCCGTCGCCATCAATGGCATCGACCGTTACGGCGGTGCCCACCATGACGACGACCATCGGTCGCGCCGGGCCTTGGGCCAGCGCGCGGTGCCAGGCCCCGATCATGGCCACCCAGCGGTCCGCGCCCAGGCGCGTGGGATGGTCGTAGCCGTTGGTCAGCCCGGCTTCGGCCGCACTGGACACGACCCATTGGGGTGCCACCTCCCAAATTTCCATTTGCTCCTGAACCCGGCGCTTGACGGCATCGCCCGCCACGATGCAGCCCAGCATGCGCGCGGGCGGCGCCAGGGTGGCCCAGGCACCGTCCGCCAGCTTGTCAATGTTTTCCAGAAACTCGGCGCCTTGCGCCAGCAGCGGTGCTTGCCGGTGGGGAGTTTGGTAAAACGCCCATTTCAGGCGGGTGTTGCCAACGTCAATTGCCAGAAATGTCATGCTGTCATTATCATCAAACTTGCTGGGCCCGGCTGCGCCAGGATGCTGGTTCAGCCCTGCCGCCAGGGCAGGCCGTGAAAGCGCCAGCCACCTTTGCGCCCGCGTTGTGCCTGTTGATCCGGGTCGCCTTCGAAACCTTCGAGAATGTTGTAGGCCTCCAGCCCCAGCTCGGTGGCGCGCCGGGCGGCCGCGATGGAGCGCACGCCGCTGCGGCATAACAACACCACCTTTTTCCCCTCGGGCACCGCCGCCTGGAGACCCTCGTCAAAGCTGGCATTCATGACCATGCCTGGCCACTGTTTCCAAGCCAGCGGCACGGCGCCCGGCACAAAACCGACCCACTCCCGTTCGGCGTCGGTTCGCACATCCACCAGCACCGCGTCCCCGGCCTGCCACCATTGGCAAGCCAGTTGCGGCGACACATCGCCGGCATAGCCCTGCGCCGGACGGGCGATCAGCAGGGCTTCGCCGCCGGCATCATGGCGCAGGCCCGAGCTGAGGTTGGCCGGCACCGCTTCGTCAATGCGTTTGGGTTTGGGCAGCTGCAGCGCTGCCATGATGGCGCTGAACTCGGCCAGCGTCTTGCCGGCCACCCGTGCGTTGCCGGCCTTCTCGATGCCGATGGTGGAGTGGGTGCGGTCCTGGTAGTCATGGCCTGGCCAGACCGTGGTGGCCTCGGGCAGGGCAAACAGCACCTGGGTCAGGCTGTGGTACAGCGCCTCGGCACTGCCGGACTGAAAGTCGGTGCGGCCACAGCCGTTGATCAGCAGGGTGTCACCGGTAAAAACGTGATCGCGCCAGAGAAAGCTCATGCTGCCGGCGGTGTGGCCGGGCGTGTGCAACGCCACGATCTGCTCGTTGCCGAAATGCAGCAGGTCGCCGTCCTTGAGTTGGATCGCCGCCGTGCTGATGCCGCATCCCGCGGGTGCGGCGGTTTTGGCGCCCGCCAGCTCGGCCAGCTGTCCGGCGCTGGTGATGTGATCGGCGTGGGCATGGGTTTCCACGGTCCAGAGCAGCTTGAGTCCAAACTGACGCAGCGTGGCCAGATCGCGCTCAATCTGCTCATCCACCGGATCGATGATGAGGGCATCGCGTGTTGTTTCGTCAAACAGCACGTAGGTGTAGGTGCTGGACGCGCGGTCAAAAAGCTGTATCGGTTTCATGGTGTGCACATGGGGGAGGGTGTGAAGCAGGAATAACACTCTAAAGGATTTTGGAAAATGGGCTATTTGCAGGCACTGGGCTTTCCTGCGTGGGCTGATCGGGGGCGCCGCGATGGCCGGGTATCATGCGTTCAAACCGATTTCGCTGGCATCGGCGGGTAGCTTCAACATCAAAATTTGCGGTGTTGGACACCGTATTAGTTGAAAAAAACTCAAAGCTCTTATGACATAGACGACGTTGTCCTCGTGGTTTTTACTTAGAAGTGCGCGGCGTGATCGCCGGATAATCATTGAGCCAACGGTCGTCCACCGTTCTTCCCTCAGCATAACCATATGGAGACTTGCATGAAATTTGTGCGAAATATTGCTTTTAGTTCCGTTGCCCTTGCCGTCGCGGCCATGAGCTTTGCGGCTGACAACATCAAAATCGGCTTGCAAGGTCCACTGACCGGTGGCTCCAGCCCGATGGGCGTGTCGATGCGCGACGGTGCCAAGCTGGCCGTCACCGAGATCAACGCCAAGGGTGGTTTGTTGGGGCGCAAGATTGAAATGATCGAGCGCGACGATGAGGCGAAAAATGAGCGTGGTGTTCAAATTGCACAAGAATTGATCAACAAGGAAAAAGTGGTGGCCACCGTCGGCTACATCAATTCCGGCGTGTCGCTGGCTTCACAGCGTTTTTACCAGGAAGCCAAAATTCCGGTGATGAACAACGTGGCCACCGCGACCACCATTACGAAGCAGTTTGCGGATCAGCCCGAGAACTACGTGTTTCGCAATTCTGCTAACGACACCATCCAGTCCACATTGATTGTGGAAGAAGTCATCGGCCGTCGCAAATACACCAAGGTCGCCATTCTGGCGGACTCCACCAACTACGGTCAGCTCGGTCGTGCCGACCTGGAAAAAGCGCTCAAGGACAAGGGCATTACCGCCGTTGCCACCGAGAAGTACAACATCAAGGACGTGGACATGACGCCCCAGCTGCTCAAGGCCAAAGAAGCCGGCGCAGAGGTGGTTATTACCTACGGCATTGGCCCGGAGCTGGCGCAGATTGCCAACGGCATGATCAAGCTGGGCTGGAAGGTCCCGATGATGGGTTCCTGGACCCTGTCCATGGGCAACTTCATTGACAACGCCGGCAAAAATGCCGACGGTGCCCTGATGCCACAAACCTTCATTCAGGAGCCCAATACGCCCAAGCGCAAGAGCTTCATTGACGCCTACCAGAAGGCCTACAAGGTCACCCGCATTCCTTCACCGGTCTCCGCGGCGCAGGGCTACGATTCGATTTATTTGCTGGCCGCCGCCATCAAGCAAGCCGGCACGACCGAAGGCCCCAAAGTGCTCGCGGCACTGGAAGACCTGAAGGATCCGGTTGAAGGCGTCGTGACCACCTACAACCATCCGTTCACGAAAACGGACCACGAGGCCATCACCATCAACATGGCGGTGATCGGCAAGGTGCAGGACGGAAAAGTGGTCTACGCCTATGAAGAGGATAAGAAAAAGGGTGGCGAAGTTCGCACCAAGGCTGTGAAGAAATAAGTTCAGAGTTAGCGCAGCCTTGAGGCGCGCCTGAAAAAAAGCCGGGGAGCCCCGGCTTTTTTGGCGTTCTGGGGTCTGTTACACGGGGTTCACCTGTTTTTATTTGAGGTTAGGCATGGAAATTTTCTTACAACTCATCTACAGCGGTATCGCGCTGGGCATGATTTACGGCGTGATTGCGTTTGGCTACCAGCTGACGTTCGCGACTTCAGGCACCCTGAATTTCGGCCAGGGCGAGTCACTGATGCTGGGGGCGCTGGTCGGCCTGTCATTGGTCGGCACGATTCACGGCGGTCCTTACCTCAGCTACTGGATGATGATTCCGGTGGTCGTGATTTTTGGCGCCGCGCAAGGCGCGTTGGTGGAGTGGATTGGCGTGCGTCCCGCGATCAAGATCAAGAGCGAGTTTGGCTGGATCATGTCCACTATCGCGCTGGCCATTATTTTCAAGAACGTCGCAGAAAACATCTGGGGCAAGGACGATCTGAAGTTTCCGTCCCCTTTGCCGGAGGCGCCCATTAAATTTTTGGGCGCCAATGTGTTGCCGATGGAAATCGTGGTGGTGGTGGGGGCGCTGGCCATGATGGCAATGGTTGAGATTTTCAACCGTAAATCGATTTACGGCAAAGCCGTGGTCGCCACCTCCAATGACCGGGATGCGGCGTCGCTCATGGGCATTAACACCGGTGCCGTGATCACGTTCTCCTTTGCCCTGTCGTCGGTGACGGCGGCGGTGGCCGGTGTGCTGGTGGCGCCGCTGACGCTGACCGGCGCAACGATGGGCTCGGTCCTGGGCCTCAAGGCCTTTGCCGTGGCCATCATCGGCGGCCTGACCTCCGGGGTCGGTGTGATTGTGGGTGGCCTGATTCTGGGCATTGCAGAAACCACCACCGGCTACTACATCTCCACCGGTTACAAGGATGTGCCGGGACTGGTGTTGCTGTTGTTGGTGTTGGCGGTCAAGCCCGCCGGGCTGTTTGGCAAGATGGCCATCAAGAAGGTTTGACGGATACAGGTAACCATGAAAATTAATAGTAAATCTTTCTTTCTGATGGCGGTGGGCCTGGTAGCGCTGGGCTTGTTCCCGGTGCTGGTGCCCAACCCCTATTACATCCACCTGGTTGAGACCATCCTGATCTACGCCATTCTGCTGTTCGGGCTGGACATTGTGGTCGGCTACACCGGCCAGGTGTCGCTCGGTCATGCGGGGCTGTTCGGCGTCGGCTCCTACACCGCCGGGGCGTTGTTCTTCAAGCTGGGCGTGCCTTTTTTCCTGGCCGTTCCTGCCGCCATTGGCGTCACCGCCGTGTTTGGTGCGGTGCTGGCGCTGCCGGCTTTGCGGGTAACCGGCCCGTACCTGGCCATGGTGACGCTGGCCTTTGGCACCATCATCCAGATTCTCATTAACGAGATGACGTTTTTGACCGAAGGCCCGATTGGCCTCAAGGTCACCAAGCCTGTTTTCTTCGGCCACAAGCTGAACGAAGTGGAGTACTACTACTTGGTCGCCGTCCTGATGGTGCTGGCGCTGGTGGTGGTGCACCGCATTTTGAAATCCCATCTGGGCCGCGCCTTTGAAGCCTTGCGCGACAGCCCGGTGGCGTGCGACTGCATGGGTGTTTCGGTCTATCGCTACAAGGTCTATGCGTTTGTGATCAGTGCCGGTCTGGCTGGCTTGGCGGGTGCGCTGTACACCTATTCCGAAGAATACATTTCGCCCAACACCTACAACTTCGAGTTGACCATCATGTTCCTGCTGGCGGTCATCATGGGCGGGCGCAAAACCCGGTCCGGCGCCTTGATTGGTGCCGTGATTGTGGTGATGTTGCCGAGCCTGCTGTCGGACATTGAACTCTTTCGCAAGATCGCCACGGTGCTGGCGGTCGCGGTGTGCGGCATGGCCGCTTACAACCTCGTGAAAAAAGTCAAAACCGTGCGCGAGTTAGCCGTGCCCGTGGTGGCGACGGTGGCCATGGCAGGATTTTCCTTTCAGCTGGAAAACATCACCGACTGGCGGTTGACCATTTTTGGCCTGATGACCCTGTTTGTGGTCTATTACCTGCAAGATGGCATTGTCGGTTTTGCGCGTGATCTTTTCGCGCGCTTTACCAAGACCACCGCAGACGCCCGCGTCAAAACGTCAGGTATCAAGGCGCGCGCCTGGACCACCCCTCACAAGGCGGCCGCCGCGGGCTCAGGCCCGCTGCTCGAAGCACAGCAGGTGCTGATGCAGTTCGGTGGACTAAAGGCACTGAATCAGGTGGACTTAAGCATTGGGCGCGGATCGATTCATGGTCTCATCGGCCCCAACGGTTCGGGCAAGAGCACCATGATGAACGTGCTCACGGGTATTTATCAGCCCACCGCCGGTCAGGTGGTCTTCAACGGGCGTACGGTGACGGGTGAGACGCCCGCCAGCATTGCTTTGTCCGGCATCGCCCGAACTTTTCAGAACGTGCAGCTCTTTGGCGAGATGACCGCTACCGACAACGTGCTGGTGGGCCTGCATCACACCTACAAGAGCAACATCCTGGATGTGATGCTGCGCACCCCCCGCTACAAGCGCGAAGATGCGGCAGCGCGCGAGCAGGCCGCCAGCTTGCTGGCCTTCGTCGGCTTGACGGACTTGAGCGAAGAACAGGCGCGAAACTTGCCCTATGGCAAGCAACGGATGCTGGAGATTGCACGCGCGCTAGGCTTGAACCCCAGCCTGTTGCTGCTGGATGAACCCGCGGCGGGCTTGCCGCCGGCCGACTTGCCCGAGTTGATGAAGATGATCCAGAAAATTCGCGACCACGGCATCACGGTGATCTTGATTGAGCACCACATGGATGTGGTGATGGGGATTTCAGACACGGTGTCGGTGCTCGACTTTGGCCAAAAAATTGCAGAAGGCAAACCCGCTGACGTGCAAAGCAATCCCGCAGTGATTGAGGCCTATCTGGGCAGCAGCGCCGAAGCGCATTGATAGCGGAGAAGATTCAACATGCTCACCATTGAAAATTTACACGCCGGTTACGGCAAGGTTGAAGTACTGCACGGTGTTTCAATCCAGGTGCCCAAGGGCAAAATCGTCACACTGATTGGCTCCAACGGCGCAGGCAAAACCACCACCATGCGGGCGATATCGGGCATGATCAAGCCGGTGTCCGGCAAGATCACTCTCGCTAGCCAGGACATTACCGGTCTGGAGTCGCACCAGATCGCCAAACGCGGCCTGGCCCATTCGCCCGAAGGCCGACGTGTCTTCCCCACCCTGAGCGTGCTCGACAACATCCGTCTGGGGGCATTTGTGCGCTACACCAGCGCGCGCGCCAGAGGCGACGTCGAGTCTGATCTGCAAAAAGCCCTGGAGATGTTCCCGCGTCTCAAAGAACGCACGCACCAGTTGGCGGGCACGCTGTCGGGCGGCGAGCAGCAAATGCTGGCCATGGCACGCGCCGTCATGCTCAACCCGGAGGTATTCCTGCTGGATGAGCCGTCCATGGGCCTGGCGCCGATTCTGGTGGAGGAGGTGTTCAACATCATCTCCCGCCTGAAAGCGCAGGGCGTCACCATGTTGCTGGTTGAGCAGTTTGCGGCGGCCGCCCTCAAGGTGGCGGACTACGGCTACGTGCTGGAAAACGGTCGCATTTCAGTGCATGGGCCGGCGGACAAGCTCAAGGATGACCCCGCAGTAAAGGCTGCCTATCTGGGCGGTTAGGGCTTGCGAGTTGGATGTGAAGGGGCGCTCAGGCGCCCCTTCGTTCTTGGGATTTGTGATATTTGCATGAATGCTGGCGAGTGTGGCTGATCGTTGGTGAAAACCCTATATGCGATGCCATGTTATTGGAGAATGATATGGGCTACTGTGATTTAACAACAGGAGACCCGTCATGACCGATAGTAAAACCCCTCGTCGTCGCAGCCTGCTCAAGGGCGTTGCCTTGGCCGCTGGTGCCATGTCCGCCCCCATGATCGCCAAGGCGCAAACCGGGCCGATTTCGATGCGCTGGCAGAGCACCTGGCCGGCGAAAGACATTTTTCATGAGTACGCGCTCGACTACGCTAAAAAAGTGAACGACATGACCGGCGGCGATCTCAAGATCGAAGTGCTGCCAGCGGGCGCCGTGGTGCCGGCGTTCGGGCTGCTGGAAGCGGTGTCCAAGGGCACGCTGGATGGTGGACATGGTGTGCTGGGTTACCACTACGGCAAACAGAATGCGCTGGCGCTGTGGAACTCCGGTCCAGCCTTTGGCATGGACGCGAACATGATGTTGGCCTGGCACAAGTACGGCGGCGGTGCCGAACTGCTGGCGAAACTGTACGCCTCGATCGGCGGCAATGTGCAGTCATTCCTGTACGGCCCGATGGCAACGCAGCCGCTGGGCTGGTTCAAGAAACCCATTACCAAGGTAGAGGATTTCAAGGGCCTCAAGTTCCGCACCAATGGCCTGGCGATCGATTTGTTCACGGCGATGGGCGCTGCGGTGAACGCGCTCCCCGGTGGCGAGATCGTGCCGGCCATGGACCGTGGCCTGCTTGATGGGGCCGAGTTCAACAATGCCTCCTCGGACCGCCTGCTCGGTTTCCCTGACGTGTCCAAGGTCTGCATGCTGCAGAGCTACCACCAGAGCGCCGAGACCTTCGAGATCATGTTCAACAAGACCAAGTACGACGCCTTGCCGCCGAAAATGAAGGCGATCATCGCGGGTGCTACAGAAGCCGCGTCCGCCGATATGTCCTGGAAAGCAATTGACCGTTATTCCAAGGACTATGTCGAGCTGCAAACCAAGGACAAGGTCAAGTTCTACAAGACCCCGGATTCAATTCTGCAGGCGCAACTCAAGCTGTGGGATGCCATCATTGAAAAGAAATCGGCGGAAAATCCCTTGTTCAAGGAAATCATCACATCGCAGAAGGCGTTTGCCGAGCGCGCGGTGAAGTGGGACCAGGATACCTACGTCAGCCGGCGCATGGCCGTAGGCCATTTCTTCCCTGCCAAGAAAGCGTAAGCAATCTTTGCAGCATCCATCGGCCATTCGGGCCTAGTCCGGATGGCTGTTTTTTTTAAGTAGACCAGACTATGCAGAAATTGCTACTCGCGATCGACCAGATCAGCACTTTTGTAGGTCAGGCGTTTTCGTGGCTCATTGTCGCGCTGACGTTCATGATCTCTTGGGAGGTGTTCTCGCGCTATGCGCTGGACAACCCGCACCCCTGGGCCTTTGATGTCATGAGCATGATGTACGGCAGCCTGTTCATGATGGCGGGTGCCTACACCTTGTCCAAGAACGGCCATGTGCGTGGCGATGTGCTCTACGGATTTTTTCCACCGCGCTTGCAGGCGGGTCTGGATCTGGCACTGTATTTTCTGTTTTTCATTCCCGGTGTCGTTGCGCTCGCCTGGGCCGGCTACAACTATGCCGCTGACTCCTGGGCCATCAACGAGCATTCGAACATCACCGCCAACGGCCCGCCGGTGTATCCGTTCAAGACCATCATTCCTCTGGCTGGGGCTTTTCTACTGTTACAGGGGCTGGTCGAAATCGTGCGTTGCATTGTCTGTTTGCAGCAGGGTGCATGGCCGGCACGCGCGCATGACGTCGAGGAAGTGGACGTTGAAAAATTGAAGGAAATGGTACACGTCAAGGACGAAGATATCGCCAAACTCGATGCGTTTGTGGTGAAAGCCAATGGGAGCCACCCATGAGAAAAGAAGTCTGGTTTGGACTGACGATCATGGCCATGGTCGTGCTGGCCGCCTTTGTCCTGTTGCCATCGCCGTCCATGATGACCAACGGCCATCTGGGTCTGTTGATGCTGGCGCTGGTCGTTGTCGCCATCATGCTGGGTTTTCCCACCGCGTTCACCCTGATGGGCATGGGCATGGTGTTTGCCTGGATCGCTTACCGAAGTCAGAATCCGGGGCTGGCGGTGCAGCAGACGCTGGACCTGATGGTGCAGCGTACCTATTCGGTCATGTCGAATGACGTGCTGATTTCCATTCCGCTGTTCGTGTTCATGGGCTATCTGATCGAGCGCGCCAACCTGATCGAGAAGCTGTTCAAGAGCATGCACCTCGCCACCGCGCGCGTTCCGGGCTCACTGGCGGTGGCCACCATCGTCACCTGCGCGATTTTTGCCACTGCGACCGGCATTGTGGGTGCTGTGGTCACGCTGATGGGTCTGCTGGCCTTGCCCGCCATGCTGCGCGCCGGCTACAGCGTGCAGCTCTCGGCGGGTGCCATCACGGCAGGCGGCTGTCTGGGTATTCTGATCCCGCCCTCGGTCATGCTGATCGTGTACGGCGCCACCGCGGGCGTGTCGGTGGTCAAGCTCTACGCGGGCGCCTTCTTTCCCGGCCTCATGCTGGCGGGCTTGTACATCGTCTATGTGGTTGTGCTGGCCAAGTTCAAGCCCCATCTGGCGCCGCCCATGTCGGCCGAAGACCGACGCGTGCCGCTGCCCGCGTTCGCAGAAATCGTCTCAACCAGCATCAACGATAAAGTTCTGCCCGGGCTGATGGGTGCGATCAAGGGCAAGCGCAATGCCGCGGTCCCGATGCGTGAGCTCCTCAGTCACCTGTTCATCGCCTTGTTGCCAGCGCTGGCGGTCGTGCTGATCATGGGAACTGTCTTCCTGAAGGTGACGGCCCCGGTCCAGCAGGAGGCGATGGAGGGGGTGGTTGCGATGGGCAGCGCAGCCATGGGCACGGCCGGGGAAGTTCAGGCCGAAGCCGGAGGTCTGCAGGAGCCTGAGCAGGAAGGCGGCTTGGCGGAGCCCCCCGCCGAGGGCGCCGCGCAGGCGCCCGCGCTCAGCGTCCCCGCAGAGACCGCGAAGCCGAGCGCGCCGATCGCGGCCGAGCCAGCGGTCTCGTCTGAGCGCGTGCCGGCACCCGCGAGTTTCTGGGTCGCGCTGGCCAGCTGTGCCGTTGCCCTGGTCCTCTTCTATGCGTTTTTCAGTTTCGCCCGGCTGGAGATCTTCAAGATGCTGCTGGGATCGTTCTTTCCGCTGGCGGTCATGATTCTGGCGGTGCTGGGCAGCATCGTGTTCGGCCTGGCGACACCGACCGAGGCGGCGGCGATGGGCTCGCTGGGCGGCTTGGTGCTGGCGGCTGCCTACCGGCGACTCAACATGGGGGTGCTAAAGGAATCGGTCTACCTCACCGCCAAGACCAGCGCCATGGTGTGCTGGCTGTTTGTCGGTTCGAGCATCTTCTCGGCCGCGTTCGCCTTGCTCGGCGGACAGGAGATCATCAACCAGTGGGTGCTGTCGCTCGACATGACGCCGGTGCAGTTCATGATCATGGCGCAGGTCGTGATCTTTCTGCTGGGCTGGCCGCTGGAGTGGACCGAGATCATCGTGATTTTCATGCCGATTTTCATCCCGCTGCTGCCGCACTTCGGTGTTGATCCGCTGTTCTTCGGCTTGCTGGTGGCACTGAATCTGCAAACGGCCTTCCTGAGTCCCCCGGTGGCGATGGCGGCGTTCTACCTGAAGGGCGTGAGCCCGCCGCACGTGACGCTGAACCAGATCTTCTCCGGCATGCTGCCTTTCATGGCGATCCAGGTGCTGGCCATTATTTTGCTGTACCAGTTCCCGGCGATTGGTTTGTGGTTGCCGCAGTTGCTGTACAAGTAACTGCCAGTACGATCTGTTTTCCAAGAAAGGGGCGCGCAAGCGCCCTCTTTTTTGGAATAACGGTAAGATTGACGTTTACGTAAACGTCAAGTCAGCCAATGCGATTCTGATGCTGATTCGTTACCCCATTGGCCCCCGGAGACCACACCATGACCGACCTGTCCGCTGAATTCAAGGCGCTTAGCCAGTATCGACCCGTGAACAAGGTGCGCTTTGTCACGGCCGCCAGCCTGTTTGACGGCCATGATGCGGCGATCAACATCATGCGCCGCATTCTGCAGGGCATGGGCGCCGAGGTGATTCACCTGGGTCACAACCGCAGCGTGGATGAAGTCGTGACGGCGGCGCTGCAGGAGGATGCGCAGGGCATCGCCATCAGTTCTTACCAAGGGGGGCACGTCGAGTATTTCAAGTACATGGTGGACCTGCTGAAAGCGCGCGGCGGCGCCCACATTCAGGTGTTTGGTGGTGGCGGTGGCGTCATTGTTCCGCCGGAAATCCGTGAGCTGCAGGCCTATGGCGTGGCCCGCATCTTCAGCCCGGAAGACGGCCAGCGCATGGGCCTGGCCGGGATGATTGGCGAGATGGTGATGCGCTGCGACCAGGATTTGTCCGCCTACGCACCGAAAGATATGGCCGCCATTCAGGGCCACAGCGAAATGAGCTGGCGCGCGCTGGCGCAACTCATCACCGCGCTGGAGAACGAAAAAGC
>DAITMI010000022.1:25673-34377 GCA_036835225.1 Rhodoferax sp.
GGGGACCGCATTCGGATGAACGCGATTTCGCCATGGCGGCAAGGTTCGCGCGTCTTCATGCGCAGCCTGGCGACGCGTGACTTTGGCTCGGAAATCAGCGCGGCGCTGCCCGATGTGATTGCGGCCTGCAAGGTGGCTGGCTTCGATCTGATTGTGGTGGAAACCTCCGGTATCGGGCAGGGTGACGCGGCCATCGTGCCGCATGTGGACGTGCCGCTGTACGTGATGACGCCTGAGTTTGGCGCGGCCAGCCAGCTGGAAAAAATCGACATGCTGGACTTTGCCGAGTTTGTGGCCATCAATAAGTTTGATCGCAAGGGCTCACTCGATGCCCTGCGCGACGTCGCCAAGCAAGTGCAGCGCAACAAGGAGGCCTGGACCACGCCCGCAGAGCAAATGCCGGTGTTCGGCACCATGGCGGCGCGTTTCAATGACGACGGTGTCACCGCCTTGTACCAATCCCTGAAGCCGCGTCTGGCAGCGCTGGGCCTGACGCTGGCGTCCTCATCCCAGCTGCCGACCGTGTCAGTGCGTCACAGCACCAACCAGACGCCGGTGGTGCCGGCGGCGCGCACCCGCTACCTGGCCGAAATCAGCGACACCGTGCGCAGTTACAAGAAGCGCGCCCGCAGCCAGGCTCAGTTGGCGCGTGAAATCCAGCAGTTGCGGGAATCCGGCCGCATGCTCAAGCTGGACGACCCGAACAAGATCAATGCCTACCAGGCCGTGCTCGATCTGGCCGGGCAACGCGAAGCGCATCTGGGTGCCGCGGAAAAGAAACTGCTGGCGCAATGGCCTACCATGCAGGCTGCCTACGCGGGTGACGAATACGTCGTCAAAATCCGCGACAAGGAAATCCGCACGGCGCTCACCAGCAAGAGCTTGAGCGGCACCACCATCCGCAAGGTGGCGCTGCCCCAATTCGAAGACCATGGCGAAATCCTGAAGTGGCTGCTGCTCGACAACGTGCCCGGCAGCTACCCGTATACCGCCGGCACCTTTGCCTTCAAGCGCGAAGGCGAAGACCCGACCCGCATGTTCGCCGGCGAGGGTGATGCGTTTCGCACCAACACGCGCTTCAAATTGCTGAGCTCGGGCATGGCGGCGAAGCGTCTGTCCACCGCCTTTGATTCGGTCACGCTGTACGGCAACGACCCCGATCCGCGGCCTGACATCTACGGCAAGGTCGGCAACAGCGGCGTCTCCATTGCCACACTCGATGACATGAAGGTGCTGTACGCTGGCTTTGACCTGTGCAGCCCGTCAACCAGCGTCAGCATGACCATCAACGGCCCGGCGCCGAGCATTCTGGCCATGTTCATGAACACCGCGATTGACCAGAACATTGACAAATTCAAGCTTGAGAACGGCCGCGAGCCGACCGACACCGAACTGGAAAAAATCCGGGAGTGGGTGCAGGAAAACGTGCGCGGCACGGTGCAGGCCGACATCCTGAAGGAAGACCAGGGCCAGAACACCTGCATTTTTTCCACCGAATTCAGCCTGAAGGTGATGGGCGACATTGCCGAATACTTCGTGCACAACCGCGTGCGCAATTTCTACTCGGTGAGCATCAGTGGCTACCACATCGCCGAAGCCGGCGCCAATCCGATCAGCCAGCTGGCGTTCACCCTGTCCAACGGCTTCACCTTTGTCGAAGCCTACTTGGCCCGGGGCATGCACATTGATGATTTCGCGCCGAATCTGAGCTTCTTCTTCTCCAACGGCATGGACCCTGAATACACCGTGATGGGCCGCGTGGCGCGACGCATCTGGGCGGTGGCCATGAAAGAAAAATACGGCGCCAATGAACGCAGCCAAAAACTCAAATACCACATCCAGACATCAGGGCGCAGCCTGCACGCGCAGGAAATCCAGTTCAACGACATCCGGACCACACTGCAGGCGCTGATTGCCATCTACGACAACTGCAACAGCCTGCATACCAACGCCTTTGACGAGGCCATCACCACGCCGACCGAAGACTCGGTGCGCCGCGCCATGGCGATCCAGCTCATCATCAACCGGGAATGGGGCCTGGCGAAGAACGAAAACCCGTCGCAGGGCGCCTTCATCATCGAAGAGCTGACCGAACTGCTGGAAGAAGCGGTGTTGCTGGAGTTTGAGCGCATTGCCGAGCGCGGCGGCGTGCTGGGGGCGATGGAAACCGGCTACCAGCGCGGCCGGATTCAGGACGAATCGATGCACTACGAGATGCTCAAGCACACCGGCGAGCTGCCCATCATCGGCGTCAATACCTTCCGCAATCCGCATGGCGACGCGGTGCTGGACAAACTGGAACTGGCGCGTTCAACCGACGAGGAAAAGCAGAGCCAACTCAAGCGGCTGGCCGACTTTCAGGCGCTGCACGCGAACGAATCCCCCGCCATGCTGAAATGCCTGCAGCAAGCGGTGATTGAAAACAAGAATGTGTTTGCGGTGCTGATGGACGCCGTGCGCGTGTGCTCACTGGGCCAGATCACCCATGCCCTGTTTGAGGTGGGCGGCCAGTACCGGCGCAATATGTAGTTACAAAATGTTGGGGACTGCGCTGAAGGGCTGTCCCGCAAATCCTCAACCAAGCGCCGGACTGGCGGGGCGTTTAGCCGCCTTGTTTGCAGCGCTTGCCGGGGTTTTTCTTGTTGTTGGTAGCTGCGCCACGCTCCAGGCTGCGCAGTTGGCCTTTGCCAGCGGTGTAGCACACGCCCTTGGGTGCCGCAGGGCGGGGGGTTGCGATGCGGTCGGCTTCGGTGCGGATGATCTTTGCCATGAGAAATAACTCCAGTTAATTGTCGAAACCCGCCATTATCTCAGCACTTGACTTGCGCCGCCCCGGCCCCACCCCGCTTATCCGTCGGTATCGACTCGGTGCGAAGCTCAGTTGCTTGCCACTGGCGATGGCAGAAGTTTGTTTTGAAGGATCAGCACGATCGTTTTGAGGCCAAGGAAGGCGATCGTAGCTGAGGCAATGCTCAGGGCGATGCCGCCGACCACCGGCGGCCAGCTGCCGCGACGGACGACTTCAATGACGGCTCCGGCGAGGGCCGCCAGCGGGAAGGAAAACGACCAGAACCCGATAGAAAACGGCACACGCCCCCACCACTTGTAGCGCGCCATGACGGCCACAATGGGCCCTGCCGCGATGCCCAAACCAACGATCAGGACATCCCCCGGCAACAGCGGCCAGATCGTCGCCGCTGCCAGTGTTCCGACCGATGCCGGCGCCAGTTCCAGCCCAACCGTAGGTCGCAAGCCCTCCGGCATGGTTCCCTCGAACAGCCGGTTGAGGACACGAACCTCCAGCAAGGCCCAACTGACCAGGCCCATGCCGAACAGCAGGGCCGCCCATCCCGGGTAGCCCAAGGTGCTCAGCGCCATCCCCCCCACGAAACCTCCCGCCACGGGTGGCACATACAGCGCGGGCGTGATCGCCGCCACCGGCAGCGAGGTGGTGGTGAGCATGCCAACCGTGCGTATGGCAATCACCCCCTGCAGTGCCAACACCAGCAGCGCAAACAGCAACCAGCCGTCCTGGCCGGCTTGCCCGAAGTAAACCGTGCACAGCAGCAAGGACAGCGGCACCAGCGCCATCAGGGAGCTGATCAGCGGATGGGTGAAATCGGTCGCCAGGGTGCGGGGATGGCGCAGGCACTTGGCCGCGTAAAGCAGCACCAAAACGGCCAATAGGGCGACCGCGGTCCAAGCGAGCGTTTGGGCGACGGGCCGTGCCAGTGCCCAGCCGAAGCCCTGGGCGCGGCGCCAGGCGCCGGCCAGCGCCAAAAGACCTACGGGTATGGCAAACAAGCCGACGGGAAAGCGGCTAAGCCAGGGGAAATGTGTCATCGCGTTGCGTTTTCAGATTGGGAGGGCATGTTACCGTTGATTGGCAACCCTCCAGCCCGTCAGTCAGCATCTGAAATGCGATTTTGGCATCGCTTGAACGACGTGTCGGCGCTTAGGTCGAGTGCCGACACGTCAACGCACATGGTGCGCAAGAAAATCAGTTCAGCCGAAACGCGCGAGCCTGGTCTTCCCGGTCTTTCGCATCAATGGCGGCGTCAAAGGCGGCGCGGCTGTCGAGGGCTTCCTGGGTGTAGGGGATCAGCGGTTTGTCGAGCGGACGCAGTTTGTGGCGGCGCAGACCGCGCAGTTGCTGGGAGCGCTCCATGGTTTGCAACACCAGTTCGGGCTCCATCATCAGGCTGAAGGGATTGAGGGCAAGCGCGGTGTTATTCATCAGGGTTCTCCGGTGGGATCAAGGCGCCAGAGGGACACTTTGGCGCTTGAGAGAACTTTATCCGCCAGCCCAAATAACTGAAGTCAGTAAACGGCTGTAAACCCTGTAGGTGTTTGCCTGACAGGGCGGACGGCAACAAACCGGTTACAAGAGCCGTACTTTCACGCTTTTGCCTTTGATCTTGCCGGCGTTGAGTTTTTGCATGGCCTGCAGCGCGATATCCCGCTGCACCGCCACAAAGGTGGTGAATTCGGTCACGTTGATTTTGCCGATCTGCTCGCGGCTGTAGCCGGCGTCCGCCGTCAAGGCGCCCAGCACGTCGCCAGGGCGAATTTTTTCCTTGCGGCCGCCCAGAATCTGCAGCGTCACCATCGGCGGCAGCAGCGGGCCGTCGCCGGTGGGGGTGAGTTCGTCCAGTTTGTGCCAGACCGAGGGGCGGTTTTGATACTGCTCGATCTTGCCGACAAAACCCATCTCGTTCATGCTGGCCAGGCTCAGCGCCAGGCCTGATTCACCGGCGCGGCCGGTGCGGCCGATGCGGTGCACATGCACTTCCGGATCGGGCGTGATATCGACATTGATCACGGCCTCCAACTGCGTAATATCCAGCCCGCGCGAGGCCACGTCAGTCGCCACCAGCACCGAGCAGCTGCGGTTGGAAAACTGCGCCAGCACCTGGTCGCGCTCGCGCTGCTCCAGCTCGCCATACAAGGCCAAGGCGCTAAAGCCCTGCTCTTGCAGGTAGGTGACCAGGTCTTTGCATTGCTGTTTGGTGTTGCAAAAGGCCAGCGTGCTGATCGGGCGAAAGTGATTCAGCAGCTGCGCCACGGTAGCCAGCCGATTGTGGCGGGTCACCTCATAAAAGCGTTGCTCGATCAGGCTCTCGGCATGTTGCGCCTCGACCTTGATCTGCTGCGGCTCGCGCATGAATTGTTTGGCCAGCTTCTCGATGCCTTCCGGGTAGGTGGCTGAAAACAGCAAGGTTTGCCGCTCTTTCGGACATTGTTTGGTGACGGTGGCGATGTCGTCGAAAAAGCCCATGTCCAGCATGCGGTCGGCTTCATCCAGCACCAGCGTGTTGAGCGCTTCCAGGTTCAAATATTCACGCTGCAGATGGTCCATGATGCGGCCCGGTGTGCCGACCACGATGTGCGCGCCATGCTCCAGCGAGGCGCGCTGGCCGCGCAGCGCGACGCCGCCACACAGCGTGACGACCTTGATGTTTTCTTCCGCCCGCGCCAGCCGGCGAATCTCGGTGGTGACCTGGTCCGCCAGCTCGCGCGTGGGGCATAGCACCAACGCTTGCACGGCAAAGCGGCGCGGGTTCAGGTTGGTGAGCAGGGCCAGGGCGAAGGCGGCGGTTTTGCCGCTGCCGGTTTTGGCCTGCGCAATCAGGTCTTTGCCGGCCAGGGCGATCGGCAGGCTGGCGGCCTGGATTGGTGTCATCTCCAGGTAGCCCAGTTGCTGCAGGTTGGCCAGCGTGGCGGGATTCAGCGGCAGCGTCGCGAAGCTGGTGCTGGAAGACGGGGTGACAGCGGCGGTAGCCGCCTTGGGTTCGGTAGTGCTCATGGTTCGATTATCCGCAGTTGGCCGGATTGATCGGTCAGCGGCGCCGGCAAGCCGCTGTGCAGACGCCAAATTGCTACTATATCTATAGCTTGCTGCGCTTGTTGGACGAGGGCTGCAGGCTATTTTCTTATATAACCAGTGCGTCGCAGGCGGTGCGCGTCAACCCGACGCGGCCTTGTCCTATTCCCGGCCACCGCCTTCTTGGGCAAAATGATTCCTTGCGCGGACCGGCCGCGCCCACTTGGAGAATCCTATGCGCCGTACCCTGCTGTCCCTGCTGCTGGCCCCGCTTTTGTTGAGCGGCTGCGGCAGCCCGGTGCTCAACCCGGTCACCGGGCAAAGCGAACGCTCGGTCATGAGTGAGGCGAACGAACTTGCAGAGGGACAGAAGGCGCACAGCCAGGTGCGGCAAGAGTATGGCGTCGTCAACAACGCCCGGCTGCAAGCCTATGTGAACGACCTGGGGCAACGGTTGGCCAAGCTGTCGCACCGCAGCCAGCTGCCGTGGCACTTTACGCTGCTCGACAGCCCCGAGATCAATGCCTTTGCGCTGCCCGGCGGCTACGTTTACGTTACGCGCGGCTTGCTGGCGTATATGGGCAACGAGGCCGATCTGGCCGGCGTGATTGGCCATGAAATTGGCCACGTGACGGCGCGCCATGGGGCGCAGCGGGCCACCCGTGAGCAGGATGCCGGTCTGGGCGTGTTTGCCGCCACCGTGCTGGGGGCGGTGCTGGAGAGTCAGGGCCTGTCCGGCGCTGGGCAAATGGCCAGCCAGGTATCGCAAACCGCGGCCTCCGGCTATATCGCCTCCTATGGGCGGGAGCAGGAGTTGCAGGCCGATCGGCTGGGGGCGGAGTACTTGGCGCGCAGCAGCTATGACCCGCGCAATATGATCAACGTGATTACCGTGTTGAAGAACCAGGAGCGCTTTGCGGCCGATCAGGCCCGCGCGGAGGGTCGTGCGGCCCCAGGTCAACACAGCTGGCTGGCTTCGCATCCCAGCAACGAGCAGCGTCTGCAAACCATGGCCCAACTGGCCGCCCAGTACCCGGTACACCGCACCGGCACGTATCAGGACGAAGGCCGTACCCGCTATCTGCAAGCCATCAACGGCATGGCCTTTGGCGAAGGCGCAGCGCAGGGCGTGACGCGTGGGCGCCAGTTTTACCATGTGCCGCTGGGCATTGCGATGACGGCGCCGCAGGACTGGAAGATTCAAAACGACGCGGATCGACTCACCATCGTGAATGCCGCGCACGATGCTGCCCTGGTGATGAAAACGGCACCGTCACAAGCCGGTAACACCCATGACGAAGTCATTCGCAACCTGCTCCAGCCGGACCAGGGCCGGGCGGAGCGGAGGGTGATCAATGGCTTGCCGGCGACGCGTTTTGTCGGTGCTCGCACCAACGCGCAAGGCCAGGCGCAGGCGATTGAGGCCACCGTGGTCAGTGGCCCGGCCAACACCCTGTACCTGCTGGCCTATGTGGCCAGAGACGGCACCGCCTTGCAGCGGGCGCGCCGCCAGTTGCAGGAAGCGGAAGCCTCCTTTCGCGCCTTGACGGCGGCCGACCGTGCCGCAGCGCGGCCCTGGGTCATCAAGACGATGCCTTATCCACGCGGCGGCTTTGCCGAGCTGGCGCGCACCTCGCCGCTGAGCAGTGCCGAGCAACAGTTGCGCCTGATCAATGGCTTTTACGGCGGCGGCGAGCCCAAGCCGGGGCAGCTGGTGAAAATCATCGACACGCCTTGACTTCAGGTCCAATAGGGGCATGGAACACGCACACGACACGCACAAGCGCCTGACCGATCTGGAGATCAAGGCCAGCTTCACCGAAGACCTGCTGGATCAACTGAACCAGGTCATCGTCCGCCAGCAGCAGCAAATCGATAGTCTGATTCGCGAGATCGGGAACCTTCGCCAGTCGAGCGCGGATGACGGCGGCGGCGTGTCGCGCAACGTGCGCGAAGAAATGCCGCCGCATTACTGACGGCGCTTCAGCGCCAGCTAACCAGGCACACCCAGCAGCGCTGAGTCGCTGGCACAAACATGCCTCGCGCTGCATGTGACGACGCCACGTCGCAGCGCGGCGTTTGCACTTGGCCAAAGCGCTGGCCGGCGCCGTCCGGCACTTGACTTTTGTCAACAGCGCGCACCCCGAAAAACCTTAAATTTCAGCCGGATATTCGGTATTTGCACGGCCGCAAAGGCTCGCATGGCGGGCTGTGACGGCGGCCGGTTGGTTTCATTGTTTTTACACGCAACAAGAAGGTACAAAATGAAAAGAAAATCGATTGATCTGATGACCTTGGGCGCAGCCGCCATCATGGCGTTGGGTGGCGTTGCTTATGCCGCAGGCGGTGGTGGAGGGGGCAGTGGCGGTGGAAGTGGCGGTGGAAGTGGCGGTGCAGCTGGGGGGGCGGTGCAGGCGGCAGCGGTGCCATGACCCAAAGCAAGGATCAGGCGCAGACTCAGCAGCAGGCGCGAACGCAGATCCGTGATCAGGTGAAGACGCAGAATCAAGTGCTGACGCGGACCCGAGACCAACTGAAGACCCAGGAGCAGGCCCAGACGCGAACCCGCGACCAGTTGAAAACGCAGGAGCAGCTCCAGAACCAGGTTCGTGATCAACTGAAGTCACAGGACCAGACCAGGACGCAGACGCGCGAACAGCTTCAGGCGCAGGAGCAGGTCCATGCGCTGACCCATGAGCAGTTGAAGGCGCAGGAGCAGGTGCAGTTGAAGACGCGTGATCAGCTGAATGCCCCGTAGATGGCGATTCGCTATTGTTTTAATAGCTGCTTGCGCATATGGAACGGGGGCTAGAGGCCAATAACACCGCAGATTCAACCACAAAGTGCATCAGTAGGTAGTTTAAGCGGCGTCGTTTTCAA
>DAITMI010000023.1:0-8491 GCA_036835225.1 Rhodoferax sp.
ACAAAATAGGCCGCCAGCCCTTTCCCTATATAGGCAAGTAGCTACTATTGTTATAGCTACACACGCTTACGGCACAAACACGAGAGCCAGGGCCAACCGGCGCTAGGGCTGGCGCTTGGTCCATCTATCGGGGCCGAAAATCTGCCGCCGGCTCGGGCGTTTCCTGTTTCCCGGCGGCTCGATGCTGCGATGCCATAGCTTTCTCCAATCGATAGCTTAGAAATAACGATAAGGAAATTCAATAGCTCTTCTCTATAATTTGTTTGTGTTCGAAAATTAATCGTTTTCTCTTAGTTTTTTCATCAACCCCAACGGAGATTTTTCATGTCCCTTATCAATACCCAGGTCAAACCATTCAAAGCCACCGCGTTCCAGGGCGGCAAGTTCTTTGACGTGACCGAAGCCACCTTCAAGGGCAAATGGTCTGTGCTGATGTTCTACCCAGCCGACTTCACTTTTGTGTGCCCGACCGAACTGGAGGACTTGGCGGCATTCCATGCTGAGTTCCAGAAAATGGGCGTGGAAGTTTATGGCGCTTCTACCGACACCCACTTTGCGCACAAGGCCTGGCACGACACATCGGAGGCCATCAAGAAGGTGAACTACGCCCTGATCGGCGACCCCACCGGCGCGCTGACCCGCAACTTCGACGTGATGATCGAAGAAGAAGGCTTGGCACTGCGCGGCACCTTCCTGATCAACCCCGAAGGCCAGATCAAACTGTGCGAAATCCATGACAACGGCATTGGCCGTGACGCCAGCGAACTGATGCGCAAGGTCAAGGCTGCGCAGTACGTGGCCAGCCACCCCGGTGAAGTGTGCCCCGCCAAGTGGACGGAAGGCGCCGCCACCCTGAAGCCATCGCTGGATCTCGTTGGCAAAATCTAAGTCCCGACTTCACTGAACCATGACGGGCTTGGCCCTTCCTGTTCTGGTGAACTCTGCCCGGCAACCGGCCTACCCGGCTGGCTGCGGGGCAACCTCGGCCTCCTGTAGAAACAAGAACAGGAGGCCGGCTTCCCAAGTTGCTTAAATTGAAAAGGAATCACACCATGTTGGACAACGACCTCAAGGCTCAACTCAAGGCGTACCTGGAGCGCGTGACGCAGCCGTTTGAACTGGTGGCCTCTTTAAGCGACTCGGAAAGCTCCGGCCAGATGCACAAGCTGCTGCAAGACATTGCCGCGCTGTCTGACAAGATCACCGTGCGCACCGACGGTACCGACGCACGCAAGCCCTCGTTTGCCATGCAGCGCCCGGGCACCGACATGAGCCTGCGCTTTGCCGCCATTCCGCTGGGCTATGAATTCACCTCGCTGGTATTGGCCTTGCTGTGGACCGGCGGCCATCCGCCCAAGGTAGAGCCCGAAGTGATCGAGCAGATCAAGGCGCTCGACGGCGACTTCAATTTTGAGGTGTACATGTCGCTCAGCTGCCACAACTGCCCCGACGTGGTGCAGGCCCTGAGCCTGATGTCGGTGCTCAACCCCAAGGTCAAGACGGTGGTGATTGACGGTGGCCTCTACCAGGACGAAGTCAACCAGCGCCAGGTGATGGCTGTGCCGATGGTGTTTCTGAATGGCACGATGTTTGGCTCCGGCCGCATGAGCACCGAAGAAATCCTGGCCAAGCTCGACACCGGCGCGGCTGCCCGCGATGCCGCCAAGCTCAGCGCCAAGGCCCCGTATGAAGTGCTGATTGTGGGCGGTGGCCCGGCTGGCGCGGCCGCCGCTGTGTACGCGGCGCGCAAAGGCATTCGCACCGGCGTGGTGGCCGAGCGCTTTGGCGGCCAGGTGAACGACACGCTGGCGATTGAAAACTACATCTCGGTGCTGGAAACCGATGGCCCCAAGTTCGCGGCCGGGCTGGAAGCCCAAGTCAGGCACTACGGCGTGGAGATCATGAACCTGCAGCGGGCCGACAAACTCATCCCCGCCAGCGAGCCAGGTGGCTTGATTGAAGTGCAACTGGCCAATGGTGGCTCGCTCAAAAGCCGCAGCGTCATCCTGTCCACCGGCGCGCGCTGGCGCAATGTCAACGTGCCCGGTGAAGACCAATACCGCAACAAAGGCGTGGCCTACTGCCCGCACTGCGACGGCCCCTTGTTCAAGGGCAAGCGCGTCGCGGTGATTGGTGGCGGCAACTCAGGCGTGGAAGCCGCGATTGACCTGGCCGGCATCGTGGCGCACGTCACTTTGATTGAATTTGCCGACCAGTTGAAAGCTGACGCCGTGCTGGTGACCAAGCTGAAAAGCCTGTCCAACATCAGCATCCATACCAACGCCCAGACCACCGAGATCAGCGGCGACGGGCAGAAGGTGAATGGCCTGCGCTTCAAAGACCGCGCTACCGACGAAATCCATGCCGTGGCGCTGGAAGGCGTGTTTGTGCAAATTGGCCTGGTGCCCAACACCGAATGGCTCAAGGGCACGCTGGAGTTGAGCAAACATGGCGAGATTGTGGTGGACGCCAAAGGCCATACCAACCTGCCCGGCGTGTTTGGCGCGGGCGACTGCACCACCGTGCCTTACAAGCAAATCGTCATTGCGGCAGGGGATGGGGCCAAGGCGGCGCTGAGTGCGTTCGACTACCTGATTCGCACCCCGGTGCCAGCGGCGGCTTGAGGGACGCAGCCGCTTTCAGGCAAAGCGGCTACTTTTCACAGACCAATGGCGGCAATGCCCGCCTTGGCAATCTGGGCATCTTCATTGGACTTGACGCCGCTGACGCCGACAGCGCCCAGGCACTGGCCGTCTTTCAGGATCGGAACACCGCCCTCCAGCAAGCCCTTGACCTCAGGCGCGCTCAAGAACGAGGTGCGCCCACCATTGATCACATCTTCGTACACCTTGCTCTCGCGGCGGCCCAACGCTGCCGTATGGGCCTTGGCGGGCGCAATATGGGCAGAAATCGCGGGCGCACCGTCCAGACGCTGCAACCACAGCAAATGGCCCCCATCGTCAACGATGGCGATGGTGACAGCCCAGTTGTTTTTCAGGGCATCGGCTTCGGCTGCGGCTGCCATGGCTTTGACATCCGACAGTTCGAGGGTAAATTTGTTTTGCATGGGGTAAGCCCTTGTTTTGAATAAGAATTGAGCATAACGGTTGTCTGGCTCTGCTTTGGCCCCATGGCGGGTGAAAGTATCCTTACAAAAAGTAGGAGCCCGGCGCGACGGCTTTTCGCGAAAGACCTTGATTCACCCTAGAATCCACCCCATCTGCATCATGCAGGTGATGAGACTTTGTGGGACAGTCCGCAGCCGGGTGGCGGCAAGCGCTGTCCTCAACTGATTAAGGAGTTTGACTATGACTGACAACGTTCAATCAATTGATCGCGGCTATGGCTACGTGGCATCGGCCGAGCAGCGCAACAAAGTGCTGCGCAATACCTACTGGTTGTTGGCGCTGAGCTTGGTGCCGACCGTGTTGGGTGCGTGGCTGGGCGTGGCGACCGGCATCACCCGTTCTATGGGTGGTGGCTTGGGCCTGATTGTGTTTCTGGGTGGTGCTTTCGGCTTTATGTACGCCATTGAGAAAACCAAAAATTCAGCCATGGGTGTGCCTGTGCTGCTGGGTTTCACGTTTTTCATGGGCTTGATGCTGTCGCGCATGATTGCCATGGTGCTGGGTTTCAAAAACGGCCCCGATCTGATCATGACCGCGTTTGGTGGCACCGCCGGTGTGTTTTTTGTGATGGCGAGCCTTTCCAGCGTGATCAAGCGCGACCTCTCCGGCATGGGCAAGTGGCTGTTTGTGGGCGCCATGGCGGTGATGGTAGGTGGCATCATCAACGTGTTTGTCGGTTCAACAGCGGCCATGATGGCGATCTCGGTCGCAGTGATTGGTATTTTCAGCGCCTACATGCTCTATGACCTGAAGCGCATCGTGGATGGCGGTGAAACCAACTACATCAGCGCCACACTGGCTTTGTATCTGGACATCATCAATGTGTTCCAGGCGCTACTGGCCCTGCTGGGCATTGCTGGCGGCGAGCGCGACTGAGTTTTGCCATACGCCAGCTAAAAAGAGACCCTGCGGGGTCTCTTTTTTTGTCTGCCGCAAGCGGACAAGGCTTAATGCGGCGCACAATTTGTCGATAAAAACACTATAGACCTTATTCCTCATCCTCCTATCCTATGACCTCGCGCCTGCTCATCTCTGCGATCGTCCTGCTGCTAGCAGGCTGCGAAATCCCCGGCATGGGGCCGGATCCGCGAATTGCCAAACGCGAGGCCGATGCCAAAGCCATTGGCAGTGCCTGCAGACACGGCTTGCGCAGCATTGAGGACTGCTACAGCCTCAACGCGGCCGCCTCGAAGGCCGACATCTTCACAGGCTGGAAAGACATGGACCAATACATGCGCGAGAACAAGATTGAGGGTGTTCGCGCCACGGTGGCCAAGGCCGAACCGGTAGAAGAGGTCGTCGAAGACAAGCCATCAAAAGCAGTTACCAAGGACAAGGCCGCCGCGCACTGAATTGCTCCGGCGCGGCCATGGCCACCGTGGCACGGTCAAACCGCCAAGTCAAACACCGCCAGGCTCTCGACATGGGCCGTGTGCGGAAACATGTTCACCATGCCGGCAGCGGAACACCGGTAACCCGCCTGATGGACCAACAAGTCAGCATCGCGCGCCAGGGTTGACGGGTTGCAACTCACATAGATAATCCGTTTGGGTGGCGTCCAGCCCTCGGCGCCAGCCGTGGGGGGATGGGCAACAGGGTCGAGCTTTTGTTGATGCAAGTCCACCAGCGCCTGGACCAAGGCAAAAGCGCCATCCCGCGGCGGGTCAATCAGCCATTTGTCGGCCACCCCGTCTTGAATCAGCAAGGCCGGTGTCATTTCAAACAAGTTTCTTGCTACAAAATTAGTAGCTGATAACGCTTTATTGGCGTGGGCTAGAGACTTATTTATTATGTAATTTTCGCGTGACCGCGCTACCAGCGCCTCGCTGCCCTCAACGCCCAACACCTCGCGCGCCTGCGTCGCAATCGGCAGCGTGAAATTGCCCAGGCCGCAGAACCAGTCGATCACCCGTTCCTCTTTTTGAACATCCAGCAGGCGCAAGGACCGTGACACCAGGACCCGGTTGATGTGCGGGTTGACCTGCGTGAAATCGGTCGGTTTGAACGGCATGTGGATGCCGAACTCCGGCAGGTCATAACTCAGCTCCTCGCCGCCCTCGTCCAGCAGATGCACCGTCTCCAGACCCTTGGGCTGCAACCACCACTGCACGCCGGCATGGCGGGTAGCAAAGGCACGCAGCTTGGCCAGATCCCCCTCGCTCAAGGGTTCCATATGCCGCAATACCAGTGCGATCACCGTGTCGCCACACGCCAGTTCAATCTGCGGACAGGTTTCAATCGCATCCATTGACGTAATGAGCGCCCGCAATGGCAACAACAAAGCACTCACATGCGGTGGCAACACGCGGCACTCCTTCATGTCGGCCACGTAGCCGCTTTTGCGCTCATGAAAACCCACCAGCACCGCGCCCTTCTTGCGCACATGCCGTACCGACAGTCGGGCCCGGTAGCGGTAGCCCCAGGCCGGGCCTTCAATCGGGCGCAAAATATTATCGGCCTTGACCTTGCCCAGATGCCACAGGTTGTCCTCCAGCACCCGCTGCTTGACCGCCACCTGGGCCCCGATGTGCAGATGCTGCATCTTGCAGCCGCCACAAGCGCCTTCATGCAGCCCAAAATGTGGGCAAGCCGGCTGGACGCGTTGCGAGGACTCGCGGTGGATCGCCATCACGACGCCCTGTTCCCAGTTGTTTTTCTTGCGGTGCACATTGGCGCTCACCAGCTCGAACGGCAAGGCACCCTTGATGAACACCACCTTGCCATCGGCGCGGTGGGCCACACCCTGAGCTTCCAGGTCCAGCGACTCGACCAAAAGCCAGTCGGGCGGGAAATTGTCAGTTGTTTTGATTTCGTCAGTCATGCCGCTATTGTCTCAGGCCCATGCCGTCAGATACTCATCCCAATGCGCCTCCATCGGTGCCAACTGGCCCAGCGTCTGCTTGACCAGCGCCATCTCCTGCTCGTATTCCGCCTCCAGCAGGCCGCCGCGCATTTTCTGGAAACGGCAGTACAGCAAATAAGTGTTCATAACGTCGGTTTCGCAGTAACGGCGAATATCGTCCAACTGGCCCGCCAGATAGGCGGGATAGACGGCCGAACCATCCATCCCCAGCTTGCCGGGGAAGCCGCAGAGCTTGGCCAGGGCGTCCATCGGCGCGTAATTTTTGGGCTGGTAGCGTGCCAGCAAATCCATCAAGTCCAGATGGCGCAGGTGGTAGCGGCTGATGTAATTGTTCCACTTGAACTCACGATCGTCCTCACCCAAGTCCCAATACTTGTCCGCCACCACGCCGTGTTGCAGACCGCGGTAGTGCAGCACCGGCAAGTCAAAACCACCGCCGTTCCAGCTCACCAGTTGCGGCGTGTGCTTATCCAGCGTGTTGAAGAAAGTCTGGATCACCTTGCCCTCGCTGTGACCGTCTTTGTCCACAAACGAATGAATGCGCAAGCCCTCGGCGTTGCGAAAGACTGCGCTGATGACCACGATGCGCTGCAGGTGCAAGGGCATGAAGTCACTCTGCCCTTTGGCCTTGCGCTCTTCCAGCCACGCAGCATAGATTTCGGCGTCACTCTCAGTTGCGGACCCACCCCGCAGGGCGCGCAAGCCCGCCACATCCGGAATGGTTTCGATGTCGAAGACCAGCACAGGCCAACTCATCGGCCGGTCCTCAGAGCAGGGCTTGCCGCGTGATGCCGCGCCGCGCCAGATAGCGTTTGAGCTTGGACAGCGCCTCGTTCTGCACTTGTCGCACGCGCTCACGGGTCAACCCCAGGCGCATGCTGAGCACCTCCAGCGTCTCGGGTTCGCGGTCATGCAAACCAAACCGCCCTTCCAGAACCTCTTTTTCGCGCGCCGACAGGGTGCCAATCCAGTCCTCCAGCAAACGCGCCACCTCATGGGCCTGTGTCACGCCCAACGGATCCAGCGTGAGTTCATCCACCAGCGAATCACCCAGGGTTTGATCCTCACCAGAGCGGTCCAAGCTGGCGTCGAGCGACTTGGGCACCTCGGCCAGAACCAGCAAATCGGCAATGTCTGCCGCATCGCGGCCCAACAGGGCCGCAATATCCTCCACGCGTATGCCATCGGGTCGATTCGCGACGAACAGCGCATCGTTCTCCAGCGCCCGGCGCGCCCGCAGCACCTGCTGCAACTCTCTGACCACGTTCACGGGCAGGCGCACCGCCCGCCCCTGGTACATCAAGGCGCGATCGACCGATTGACGAATCCACCAGGTGGCATAGGTGGAAAAGCGAAAGCCGCGCTCGGGCTCGAACTTGTCAATGGCATGCATCAGACCCAGGTTGCCCTCCTCGATCAGGTCAGCCAAAGGTACGCCGCGCCCCAGATACGCCTTGGCGATACTCACCACCAGACGCAGATTGTGCTCAATCATGCTTTGGCGCGCCGCAAAGTCGCCGGCGCGAGCCTTGGTGGCGAACTCGAACTCTTCTTGTGCGGTGAACAGTTCGGTACGGCGCACGTTGCGCAGGTAAACGGTCAGCCCGTCACCCGACTCACCCGTCACGTCGGCAGACAGTGCCAGCTCGGAAAATGCTTGATCCGCTACAAAATCAGTAGCTATTGACTCAATATCGACGGGGGCTACAGGCGTAATTGACTGATAAAATGGGACCGCATGCGTCTGGGGTCTAGCCGATAGACCATCGCCAGTCACGGGACGCTTCTTCACGGCCTATTCCCATCACCTGGCTGGCAGGTACTTGGCCGGGTCAACCGGCTTGCCTTGACGGCGAACTTCAAAATGCAGCTTGACGCGATCCGCGTCGCTGCTGCCCATTTCGGCAATCTTCTGGCCCTTGCGCACCGACTGATCCTCTTTGATCAGCAAGGTCTGATTGTGGGCATAGGCGGTCAGGTACGTGTTGTTGTGCTTCAGGATGATCAAATTGCCATAGCCGCGCAGACCAGCCCCAACGTAAACCACGCGGCCATCGGCCGCCGCCAGCACCGGGTCGCCGGCCGTGCCGCCGATATCCAGGCCCTTGTTCTTGACCTCATCAAACCCGGCCAGCACGACGCCGTTGGTCGGCCAGATCCAGGCGATCTCATCTTCCGCTGTCGCAGCAGGGGCGGATGCAGGGGATGCTGGCGTTGAACTGGCGGCGGCTGGCCCCTGTGCCATTTGTTTGTCCGCACTGGCGGCTGGAACAGGCGCGGCGGCAACCGGCGTGGCGCTGGCCAAGGTCACCGGCTTCGCGACCACACCGCTGGCCGCACTGGCAACAGGTGGCACCACCCGCAGCACTTGCCCCACTTCAATACGGTTGGGGTTGTCAACGCCACTCCAGCGTGCAATATCCTTCGAGTTCTGCCCGTGGTCCAGACCAATCCGAAGCAGGGTGTCACCCGGTTTGACCGTGTAATAGCCGGGCTTGCC
>DAITMI010000023.1:8591-33999 GCA_036835225.1 Rhodoferax sp.
TTATCGATCACCAACAGGGCCTGCTGCCCCGCAGAGCTTGAACCCGCAGACACCGGCGCCACCAGTCGCCCGCCAACGGCCAGTTGATCGACCCACGCCTGGGGCACGGCATCACCACCGGCGGCCGCGATGATGGCGGCATAGGGTGCGCCCTTGGCATAGCCTGCCATGCCGTCCCCAAACAGCAGATGCAGGTTGGCCAGACGCAAATGCCGCAGATTGTCACGGGCCTTGTCATGCAAGCCGCGCAGGCGTTCGATGCTATAGACCTCATCCGCCAGCAGACTCAGCACGGCGGCCTGATAGCCGCAGCCGGTCCCGATCTCCAGCACGCGCCCCAAGCGACCGGCAACACCATGGCGCAGGAGTTCCGCCATGCGGGCCACCACACCGGGTTTGGAGATGGTCTGACCCAAGCCAATGGGCAGACTCGTGTCCTCGTACGCCTGATTGACCAGGGCGCCATCCACAAACCGGTGCCGCTCAATGGCCCCCATGGCCGCCAAGATCAGCGGGTCGGTAATACCTTGTCCCGCCAGCTTGTGCGCCATGTTCTTACGCAATGCACTGGAGTCCAGCCCGCCCCCCAACGGCGGTACTCTGCCCGGCGGCTGGACGCCCTGGCGCAGTGCGATGTGCGCTGGTGCGGGCTGCTTACCCTTGGGTTTGCCAGTCGAAAAATCCAGCCTGGCGGGAAAAGGCGGACGCTCCTTCATGCGTGCCTCATGTCGGGGCTGTCTGCTCAGGCGGATGCTCGGTCGGATGAGCAACGCCCGCCAGCCGGGCGGCAGTCTGGGCCCAATAACCCAGCCGGTCATGGTCGGTTAAATCCACCTTCAACGGGGTGATCGAGATGTGCCCCTGCGCGGTGGCGTGAAAGTCGGTGCCTTCGGCCTCGTCCATGACCGGCCCCGCCGCGCCTATCCAGTACATCGTGTCGCCACGCGGACTGACCTGGGTAATCACGGCCTCGGCCGCATGACGCCGCCCAAGCCGACACAGCTTCACATGCCCCATTTCGTCAAAGGGCAAATTGGGAATGTTGACATTGAGCAGCCAGGGGCTGGTCCCAATCAGGTTCTGACGCGACATCTGCAGCACCAGGTCACGCGCCTTGCGCGCAGCCGACTCCAGATGCCCCCAATTTCTCTCAACCTGGGAAAACGCAATGGCCGGGATGCCAAACAAAAAGCCTTCCATTGCGGCGCCGACAGTGCCGGAGTAAATCGTGTCGTCGCCCATATTGGCGCCGTTGTTGATGCCCGAGACCACCAGATCAGGCCGATACCCCAGCAATCCGGTCAACGCAATATGCACACAATCGGCAGGCGTGCCATTGACGTAGCGAAAACCATTGCTGGCACCGGTGACATACAGCGGGGAATGCAGGGTCAAGGCGTTCGATTTGGCGCTGTTATTTTGTTCCGGCGCGATCACCTCGACCTCGGCCACGTCTTTCAGGGCGTCATAGAGCGCCACGATGCCCGGTGCCTGATAGCCGTCGTCATTGCAAATAAGAATCTTCATATTCAAACAGAGTTGGCCTGAATTGTAGGTGGCTGTTCGCGCTGGCCGGGCCGGTCACGCGTGAGACATTTTTTGAAGCGGCTTGCCTCTATCATTCGCGCAACTTCTTTGGAGACTCCCCCATGCATGCCTGGCTTTGTGAAAACCCCGTGGGCGTTGATGCCCTGACCTGGAAAGAGATGCCAACGCCGCAGCCGAAGGCCGGCGAAGTGCTGATTGAGATCAAGGCGGCCAGCCTGAATTTTCCTGATCTGCTGATCGTGCAGAACAAGTACCAGATGAAGCCAGCCCTGCCTTTTGTGCCAGGCTCAGAATATGCGGGCATCGTGGAGACTGTGGGCGACGGCGTCACCCATCTGAAAGCGGGCCAGCACGTGGCCTGTCTATCTGGCACGGGGGGCTTTGGCACCCACACGCTGGCCCCGGCGGCACTGTGCATGCCGCTGCCGTCCGGCTTTCCGTTTGTGGATGCTGCCGCCTTCATCATGATCTATGCCACCTCCTACCACGCGCTGCTGGACCGGGCGCAGCTCAAGCCAGGTGAAACCGTGCTGGTACTCGGCGCGGCGGGCGGCGTGGGTACTGCAGCCATCCAAATCGCCAAAGCTTGTGGTGCCAGAGTGATTGCGGCGGCCTCGACCGATGAAAAATGCGAGCTGTGCACATCAATCGGGGCCGACGCCACCATCAACTACAGCACCGAAAACCTGCGCGAGACCGTCAAGGCCCTCACCGAGGGTAAAGGCCCGGACGTCATCTATGACCCGGTGGGCGGCGACTTCACCGAGCCCGCCTTTCGCTCCCTCGCCTGGCGCGGGCGCTATCTGGTGGTGGGTTTTGCGTCAGGCCCCATACCGGCATTGCCTCTCAACCTGGCACTGCTCAAAGGCGCCTCCATCGTCGGCGTGTTCTGGGGCGACTTTGCCAAGCGTGAACCCAAAGCCAACGCAGCCATGATGATGGCGCTGGCCCAATGGTATGGGCAGGGCAAGATCAAACCGGTGATTGACCGCACCCTGCCCATGGCGGAACTCAAGGCCGCCTATGCCCACATGGGTTCCAGAGGCGTCAAGGGCAAACTGGTGATGGTGAACTGATCGGGTCGTCATCAGATCTGCAGACAAAAAAATGCCCACTTGATGCGGGCATTTTTTAGAGTTTGGGGTGGCTGATGGGGCTCGAACCCACGACAACAGGAATCACAATCCTGGACTCTACCAACTGAGCTACAGCCACCGAAGCTTTTTATTATAACCGCTGTCGCTCACCTTGCAGCGGTCACAGGTAAATCTGTTGAAGTTCGCGCCGGACTTGCGGCCATGATCTCAACCTTGAAACGCTCTTTGAGAAGGCCGTAATAAGCCTGGTTCTCTGCCCCTGTCCACCACTGGGCGTATTGGGCACGGTCCTGCTTGGCGACTGCCTCCGTAGGCACCGGGCGTGGCACGGTCTTGTTGACCCGAACAACGGCATAGCCCTGGGCACCCAAATCAACACCGACAAAAACCGGCAAAATTGACGCGTCAGCGCGCAAGGCTGCACCCAGCACTTGGGGCGGAATATTTTGCGACTGGTCGCGCGACACGACCACCGCCGCGGGCATGCCCGCCGAGGCAGGTGCAGCCTTCCAGGTGGCCAACTTCTCCGCGCCCTCTTTCTTGGCAAGCTCAGCCGCACGGGCAGCAACGACACGGTCATGCACGACACTACGCACATCGGCAAACGGCAGGGTCCGGGCCGGGGTGTATTGCGTGATACGTCCTACCGTCAACTGGTTGGACGCTGTTTCAACTGCTTCGGTATTGCGCTTTTTCTCGATTGCGTCAGGCCCGAAAATCGCCGCCAGAAACTTGGCATTCGCCAATACGCCCGTCACGCCGGAAGCCGGCTTGCGCATCACATTGGTGGCCGTCTTGATCTCAAGCTTGAGCTTGTCGGCAACCGGCTTGAGACTGTCGGACTGCTCGTAGGCGCCATTGGTAAAGGCCTCAGCCGTCTCGGCAAACTTGGTTTGGGCTTGCTGCGTCTTCAGATCGGCCTCGATGCCAGCACGCAACTCTTCAAAACTGCGCTGTACAGGTTTCTTGATATCGGTGAGCTTGATGATGTGATAACCAAAATCCGACTCCACCACCTCACTGATATCGCCTTTCTTCATGGTGAAAGCGGCATCTTCAAACGATTTAACCATGGCACCCCGGGCGAAGAAGTCAAGATCACCCCCGTTGGCGGCAGACCCGGTATCTTGCGAGTTCTTTTTGGCGACATCCGCAAAACTATCCGGGGCTTGACGCACCGCCTGCAACAACGCGTCAGCGCGCGCCCGGGCCTTCTGGCGATCGGCCGCGGGGGCATCCTTGGCGGCATTGATCAGTATGTGGCTTGCTCGTCGCTCCTCATTGCCACTGAGACGCGCCGCGTTCTGCTCGTAGTACGACTTGAGGTCTGACTCCCTGATGGAAATGCTTTTTTTGACCGTATCCAGGTCCAGCACCACATACTCAATACTGGCCTGCTCGGGCGCCTGAAACAAGGCCTGATTTGCCTTGTAAAAGGCCTCCAGCTCGGCGTCGGTCGGACGAACCTGAGAAGCGAAATCAGCCGTGGCGAAGCTGGCGATCTGTACTTCACGTTTTTCGAAAAATGCATTCAATGCCACGTCGGCGGCGGCCGCGGCGGCAAAGCCGGTACCGGTCACGCCGGCCTCCACCTGTCGAACCGACAGGTCGCGGCGAACGCGGGCTTCAAACCCTTCAGGCGTCAGGCCCTGGCTGGCGGCCAACTGGCGATAGCGGTCCATGTCCAGCTTGCCATCCGGCAGGCGCAAGGAAGCGATGGTCGGGTCCTCCTGCAGGTCGCGCGCGAGCCGTGCATCGCTGGTCGTCAGTTTGAATTTGTCCGCCGCCTGGGCCAGCACCCGCTCGCGCACCAGTCGCTCCAGCGTGGCATAGCGGGCCTCGGGCGAATCCAGCAGCTTGACATCCAGGTTGGGCATGGATGCACGCAGACGATCTGATTCTGATTTGTGTGCCGCATCCCATTCACCCTGGGTAATGTCATGGCCGCCCACGCGGGCAACGGCGGCGCCGCCTTCGCGGGAGCGGTTGTAGCCATCAATACCAAACAGCACAAATGACGGGATGATCAGCAAAAACATCACGAACATCATGATCTTCGTGTGCTTGCGGACAAAATCAAACATGCGCTAACTCTCCAATAAGAAAACAAAAAAGGCGAACATTGTGTTCGCCTTTACTTGGGTGGGTGGTGAGTGATGACGGGCTCGAACCGCCGACCTACGCCGTGTAAAGGCGCCGCTCTACCAACTGAGCTAATCACCCCACCTTAACTGGCTCTCAGTTCAAAGCATCCTTCAACGCTTTGCCCGGACGGAATTTTGGCACCTTGGCCGCCTTGATTTTAATCGCATCGCCTGTACGGGGGTTGCGGCCGACGCGTGCAGCACGTTTGCCAACGGCAAATGTACCAAAACCAACCAGCGAAACAGAGCCGCCTTTTTTCAGTGTGGTCTTGACGGCGCCAATGGTGGACTCCAGCGCTCTTGCCGCCGCAGCCTTGGAAATGTCTGCGTGCAACGCAATGTGCTCAATCAATTCGGTTTTATTCACAAAGAACCCCTAGTATGGAAACAGAGTTAGTCGAGTTGTCTCTTCAAAAAATCTTGCAGCTGTCCTGCTGCATGTGATTAGAGCCACGGACTCTTACCGTGTCAACACGACATGCAGCTTTACAACAGTGAGGACGCAAATTCTAGTCGGTTTTCATGTGCATACCGGTCCGCTGCATGCCCATTGCAGGTTGATTTTTTCGATAGACCGATAAAAACACGGCATCACCAATCTGACGCAGGTCAAAGCGCGTCGGCAATGGCACGCCCGACGTCCTGGGTACTCGCCCGCCCCCCCAGATCCGGTGTGCGCGGCGCACCGCTTTGGGGATCCAGCACTTTTTCAATCGCCGCCAACACCGCATCATGCGCTTGCCTATGCCCCAGAAAATCCAGCATCATGGCGCCGCACCAGATCTGGCCGATCGGGTTAGCGATGCCTTTGCCGGCAATGTCGGGGGCAGAGCCGTGTACGGGCTCGAACAGCGATGGATATTTCCGCTCGGGATTCAGATTCGCACTGGGCGCAATGCCAATTGTGCCGGTGCAGGCCGGCCCCAGGTCACTCAAGATGTCGCCAAAGAGATTGCTGGCCACCACCACATCGAAAAAATCAGGACGCTGCACAAAGTGTGCCGTCAGGATGTCGATATGAAATTTATCAAGCGTTATGTCAGGGTAGTTTTTCGCCATTTCGACCACCCGTTCGTCCCAATAGGGCATCGTGATGGCAATGCCGTTGGATTTGGTGGCACTCGTCAAATGCTTTTTAGGCCGCGACTGCGCCAACTCAAAGGCAAACTTCAAAACACGATCGACGCCAATGCGGGACATCACCGTTTCCTGCATCACGATTTCGCGTTCGGTGCCCGGGTACATACGCCCGCCGATACTGGAGTACTCACCTTCCGTGTTTTCGCGCACGATGTACATGTCGATTTCACCCGGCTCGCGCCGACTGCCGTCGCGCCGCACCACCGGTGCAATGATGCCCGGCATCAGGCGCGCGGGGCGCAGGTTCACGTATTGGTCGAACTCGCGACGAAACAACAGCAGCGACCCCCAGAGCGAGACATGGTCCAGGATTTTCTCGGGCCAGCCCACCGCGCCAAAGTAAATGGCGTCATGGTCGCCAATCTGGTCCTTCCAGTTGTCGGGCAACATCTTGCCGTGCTGCTCGAAGTAGTCCCAGCTGGAGAAATCAAAGTGGTCGAACTGCAGCGCGATTCCAAACTTGCCCGCCGCCGCTTCCATCACGCGGATGCCTTCCGGCATTACTTCCTTGCCAATGCCATCGCCCGCGATGACTGCGATTCTTTTTTTACTCATGAATGGATCCTCTGGAATCAGTGAAAAAAATATCCGACGCGAGTAAGTCGCTGACGCTAGGCAGTCTTGGGCTGACGCACCACCAACGCGACACCCACAGCGGTGAGCGCTGTGCCCGCCATGGTGAGGGTGCTAATCGGCTCGGCAAAAAGCAACCACGCGATGAATGCCGTCACGGGCGGTACCAGATACATCAGACTGGTGACCGACGCCGCCGCGCCCCGCTGAATCAGCAAATACAGCAATGAACTCCCCCCCAGCGTCAGCGCCAACACAGACCATGCCATGGCGCCTGCCAGCTGGAAATTCCAGTGCATCGCGTCCACCTCCAACAAGGCCAGTGGCAGCGTCGCAGCAAGTGCAGCGCCGAGTTGCACCGCATTGGCAGTGCGCACATCACACGGTGTCACAAACCGCTTTTGATACAGGGTTCCGATGGTGATGCTGAACAGTGCCCCAACCGCAAGAGACAGATTCAACCAGTCGGCCTCACCGCCCTGCCCGAACTTGCGCGATACCACCATGACCAAACCAACGAAACCCAAGCCCAGTCCAACCCATTGTCGCGAGGCAATTTTTCCGCCAGTGGACGCGAGCCACAGGGCCGTCAACACTGGCTGCAAACCCACAATCAACGCAGACAGCCCAGAACCCATGCCGGCCTTCACTGCCGCCCAGACACCACCCAGATAACCGGCGTGCATGAAGATACCGGTGACAGCCAGATGCATCCATTGCGATCGGCTGACCGGCCATTTGACTTGCGCCAGTACGATCCACGGCAGAAAACAGGCGATCGACAACGCGTAGCGCACGAGCAAAAACTTCATGGGGGGCGCGTAGGGCATGCCGTAGCGGGCCACAATAAAACCCGTGCTCCAGATCAGCACAAACAAGGCTGGCATGGCCCGGATGAGGGCGCGATCGTCGCGCACCGTCACTTCACCCGCGCCCGAATTTCAGGCAGCGCCTTCTGCAGGTAGTACACCATGGACCAGACCGTCATGACGGCGGCAATCCAGATCAGCCAGACACCCCACTGATGGGTATCAATGACCCCCAGCAACAGGCCGTCAAACAACAAAAATGGAATGGCCACCATTTGCACCACCGTTTTAAGCTTGCCGACCATGTGGACCGCTACGCTTTTGGAGGCACCAATTTGGGCCATCCATTCCCGCAGAGCCGAAATCGCAATCTCACGGCCAATGATGATCAGCGCGACGAAGACGTCGGCCCGGCCGAGGTGCACCAGAACCAGCACGCTGGCACACACCAGAATCTTGTCGGCGACCGGGTCCAGGAAGGCGCCAAAGGAAGATACCTGATTGAGCTTGCGCGCCAGATAACCATCCAGCCAGTCCGTCGCTGCAGACACCACAAACAGGAGCGTGGCAACCAGATTGCGGTTGGCCGGCTCAATGGGCAGGTAAAACACCCCGACGATCAAGGGGATCGCCGCGATGCGCGCCCAGGTCATGATGGTGGGGATCGTAAAGAACATGCTGTTATTGTGGCATGGCGGTGTGCCGGTTGACCTCGATCAATGCAGGGCGCGGTAGATTTCTTCGGCCAACTCCCGCGAGATACCTTCCACGGTGGCAATATCTTCGACGCCCGCCAGCGCCACGCCCCGAACACCGCCGAAGCGCTGCAACAGTTTGGCACGCCGCTTCGGCCCGATACCGGGAATTTCCTCCAGTTTGCCGCCATCCACGCGCACCTTGGCCCGTTGGGCGCGCATGCCGGTGATGGCAAAACGGTGCGCCTCATCGCGAATCTGGGCCACCAGCATCAGGGCCGCCGAGTCTTTGCCCAGATAGACTTTCTCCCGGCCATCGGCAAACACCAACTCCTCCAACCCGACCTTGCGCCCCTCCCCTTTCTCGACCCCCACGATCAGTGACAGGTCCAGCCCCAGTTGCTCAAACACCTCGCGCGCCATGGCGACCTGGCCCTTGCCACCATCGACCAGCACCAGATCCGGCAAGCGGCCCGTGCCTGCCGGCGTTTGCCCCGTCTTTTGCGCTTCCCGCAGGGTCTCGGCCAATTTGCCGTAGCGCCGCAGCAGCACTTGGCGCATGGCTGCGTAGTCGTCACCTGGGGTGATGCCATCGATACCAAAGCGGCGGTACTCGGCGTTCTGCATCTTGTGATGGTGGAACACCACACACGAGGCCTGCGTGGCTTCGCCGGCTGTATGCGAAATATCAAAGCACTCGACTCGCAGCTCGTCCAGATTGTCCAGCGCCAGATCCAGCGCCTCGGCCAGTGCCCGGGTGCGCGCTTGCTGCGAGCCCTCTTCCGCCAGCAGGCGGGCCAGCTGTAGACCCGCATTGGTTTGTGCCATTTCCAGCCAGATGCGTCGCTGTTCGCGCGGCTGGTGCACGGCAGTCACTTTGACACCGGACTGGATCGACAGGGCCTTGATCAGGCCTTTGTTCACCGGCTCGCTCACCACCAACGAGGGCGGGATTGGCACATTCAGGTAATGCTGCGCGATGAAGGCCTCCAGCACCTGGGCCTCCACCGACGGCGCCGCGGCCACTCCGTCGTCATCTTCCGTGTAGATCCCCGCTGCCTCGTCCACATGCACCGGAAAATACGGCCGGTCACCAAGATGTCGCCCGCCGCGCACCATCGCCAGATTCACGCAGGCGCGGCCGCCCTGCACCTTCACGGCCAGGATATCCACATCCCGGTCCGACACGTTATCGACCGACTGCTGGTGCAGCACATTGGACAGCGCCGCCACCTGGTTGCGCAGCTCGGCTGCCTGCTCGAACTCCAGCGCTTGCGCGTGCGCCATCATGCGGGCCTCCAGCGCATTCATCACCTGCTGGGCATCGCCGCGCAAAAACCGCTCGGCGTTGGCCACATCCTGCGCATAGTCCGGCGCAGAAATATGCCCGACGCACGGTGCTGAACAACGTTTGATCTGGTACAGCAGGCACGGTCGCGTGCGGTTGTTGAATACCGGGTCTTCACAGGTGCGCAGGCGAAACACCTTCTGCATCAGCAAAATGGCTTCTTTCACCGCCCACGCGCTGGGGTAAGGCCCGAAATAGTGGTGCTTCTTTTCCACCGCACCGCGGTAGTACGACACCCGGGGGAAGCTGGAACCCGGATTTATCGAGGGACTGGCACCGGTGATCTTCAAATACGGATAGCTCTTGTCATCCCGAAACAGGATGTTGTACTTGGGGTTAAGCGTCTTGATGAGGTTGTTTTCCAGCAGCAGCGCCTCCGCCTCCGAGCGCACCACCGTGGTTTCCATGCGCCCAATTTTGCTCACCATGTGCCCGATGCGCGTGCCGCCATGGTCGCGCTGGAAATAGCTGGACACCCGTTTTTTGAGGTTGATGGCCTTGCCCACGTAGAGCACGGCCCCCTCAGTGTCAAAATAGCGGTACACACCGGGCAGTGCGGGCAGACTGGCCACATCGCTCAGGAGCTGCTCGGGGTGCCTGGACGGTACAGATGGCTCCTTGGGCAAGGCAGGCGCAGGCGGGTTGGAATCAGGCAAAACAGGCATAGGTGCGTATTGTGGACAATCTCTGACGTGAAAACAGGAAACCTTTGGGACATCTTTTGCAGGGTCATCGACAACTACGGTGACATCGGCGTGGGCTGGCGTCTCGCGGTCGGCTTGGCTGCACGGGGTGAACGCGTGCGGCTGTGGGTGGACGATGCCAGCGCCCTGGCCTGGATGGCCCCCGAGGGCGCGCAGGGTGTCGAGGTCAGGCCCTGGACCCAGCCCATTCAAACCGATGAGTTGCTGATGGGCGATATTTTGCTGGAAGCCTTCGGCTGCGAAATTGCTCCTGAATTTATAGCTGCTTACGCATATAGCATGCGGGCTAGAAGCCAAAAACCCATATGGATAAACCTGGAGTACCTGAGTGCCGAGGGTTTTGTAGAACGTAGCCATGGCCTGCCCTCACCAGTGATGACGGGGCCAGGTGTCAGCCTGACCAAGCATTTTTTCTACCCCGGTTTCACCGCTGGAACCGGAGGGCTGCTGCGCGAACCTGATCTGGCAGCGCGTCAGGCCCGGTTTGACCGAGCCGCCTGGCTGCAGCTGCTGGGTCTTGAATTCCAGGGTGAACGTCTGATTTCACTGTTTTGTTACGAGCCGCCAGCACTGGGCGCGCTGCTGGACAGGCTCGCCGCCGACACCCAAGCGACCCGGCTATTGGTTACCGCCGGGCGGGCAACGGCGGCTGTCAACGCTTGCATTGAGAGTAAAAACAGGCTCCAGCCCTTATGGAATGAGCGCAACGCGCTATTATTTTCATATCTCCCAGCACTCACGCAGCACGATTTTGACCACCTGCTGTGGGCCTGTGACCTGAATTTTGTACGCGGGGAAGATTCGCTGGTGCGCGCTTTGTGGGCGAACAAGCCCTTTATCTGGCAGATTTATCCGCAACATGACGATGCCCACCACAGCAAGCTCGAAGCATTTTTGAACGTCCTGAATGCCCCGCCCTCACTGCGAACTTTCCATCATGTCTGGAATGGTGTGCAGGGCGAAAGTGAAGCAGTCTTTCCCGAGCTGGCACTTGCCCATTGGCAGCAAACTGTTACCCAGGCACGGGACGAACAACTGCAGCACGATGATCTTGTGACCCAGCTCATACGGTTTGCGTCAAAAACCATTAAAATATAGCACTTTGCGAAAAGTGACTGGGGTTGTATCCAGTCCATCTCGCCCTCGCCGCTAGATAAGCGGCCCAACCTTCACACAATCGCTATGAAAACCGCTCAAGAAATTCGCGCCGGCAACGTCATCATGCACGGCAAAGACCCAATGGTCGTGCTCAAGGCTGAATACAGCCGCGGCGGCCGTAACTCGGCCACCGTCCGTATGAAGCTGAAAAGCCTGATCGCCAACTTCGGCACCGAAGTCGTGTTCAAGGCCGACGACAAGATGGATCAGGTCGTTCTGGACAAGAAAGAGTGCACCTACTCCTACTTTGCCGAGCCGATGTACATCTGCATGGACGAAGATTTCAACCAGTATGAAGTTGAAGCCGAAAACATGGGCGACTCGCTGAACTACCTCGAAGACGGCATGGCACTCGAAGTGGTGTTCTACGACGAAAAAGCTATTTCGGTTGAAATGCCCACCAGCGTTGTGCGTGAGATCACCTGGACCGAGCCCGCAGTCAAGGGCGACACCTCCGGCAAGGTGCTCAAGCCCGCCAAGATTTCTACCGGGTTTGACCTTGGCGTGCCAATTTTTGTGGCTCAGGGCGACAAGGTCGAGATCGACACCCGCACCGGCGAATACCGCAAACGCGTGTAAGCGGGACTCAGATCCCTCGCTCGTCATAAAAAGGCTTCTCAGGAAGCCTTTTTTATTGGGGTTTTCACCGCATTCATTCCTCCCTGTGCTTGATCCTGTCCAACAAAAACGGGTGTAGGCTACAGCCATGAGCAATACCCCTGATGAGCGGCCAGCACCCGCTGCGCTGCAAGGCAACCCGTCGACCACGTCCAACCTGGCACTGCGTCGGGTTGCGATCGATACTTACCGCGAAAATGTGGCCTATCTGCACCGGGATTGCGCGGTGTACCGGGCCGAGGGCTTCCAGGCGCTGTCCAAAGTCGAGGTTCGTGCCAACGGACGGCGCATTCTGGCCACCCTGAACGTGGTCGATGACCAGAACATTGTGGGTTGCCATGAGCTCGGGCTGTCAGAAGACGCGTTTTTGCAGCTGAACATCAAGGACGGTCATACCGCCTCGGTGTCACAGGCCGAGCCGCCCGAATCGATTGGCGCGCTGTACCGAAAAATTGCCGGCGAGCGGCTGGGTCGCGAGGATTTCGGGGGCATCATCCGCGACATTGCCGAGTTGCGCTATTCCAAGATTGAGTTGACCGCTTTTGTGGTCGCAACCAATCGGGGTGAACTGGACCGGGAAGAAGTGTATTTCCTGACCGAGGCGATGGTGGCCAGTGGACGAAAACTCAACTGGCACGAGCCCCTGGTGGTTGACAAGCACTGCATTGGCGGCATCCCCGGCAACCGCACCTCCATGCTGGTGGTGCCGATTGTGGCGGCGCATGGCTTGCTCTGCCCCAAAACATCATCACGCGCCATTACCTCGCCGGCCGGTACCGCCGATACCATGGAAGTACTGGCCAATGTGGAGCTGCCCTTTGAGCTCCTCGCTGACATTGTGCGCGACCACCGCGGCTGCCTGGCCTGGGGCGGCGCGGCCAAGCTGTCCCCCGCAGACGATGTGTTGATTTCAGTGGAGCGCCCGCTGGCCGTCGATTCGCCGGGGCAAATGGTGGCCTCCATTCTTTCCAAGAAAATTGCAGCCGGCTCCACCCATCTGGTGCTTGACATCCCGATCGGCCCCACCGCCAAGGTGCGCTCCATGCCGGAGGCGCAACGCCTGCGCAGACTGTTCGAGTATGTCGCCGGACGGATGCACCTGTCCCTGGATGTGGTCATTACGGATGGCCGCCAGCCGGTCGGCAATGGCATTGGCCCGGTGCTGGAAGCCCGCGATGTGATGCGGGTGCTGGAGAACGACCCGCGCGCCCCGAACGACCTGCGGCAGAAGTCGTTGCGGCTGGCGGGCCGCTTGATCGAGTGCAATCCAGACGTACGGGGCGGCGACGGATTCGCGATTGCGCGGGACATCCTGGACTCGGGTCGTGCGCTGACCAAAATGAACGCCATCATTGCGGCGCAGGGCCAAAAACTGTTTGATCACAATAACCCCCAACTCGGCGCCTTGACACTTGAGATTCGCGCGACTGAGTCGGGCGTGGTGACCGGCATTGACAACTTCCAGGTGGCGCGCGTCGCCCGCGTGGCCGGCGCGCCCAAGGTCATCGGTGCCGGCGTTGACCTGTTCCGCAAGCTGGGGGATGGGGTGGCGGTCGGGGACGTTTTGTACCGCGTTCATGCCGGCTTTCAGAGTGACCTCGAATTTGCCCGCCAGGCCTGCACCAGATCGACCGGCTACACGATTGGCCGAGTCGATGACGTGCCCCATGTGTTCGTGGAATTCTGATGCAATCAAAACCCGTATCAAAACCTGTGTTGCTGTGTTTTGAGGACGAGCAGGCAAGCGCTGCACGCATGGCGCAGGCCGGCCATCTGGATCTCGCCACCATCGAACGCCACCGCTTTCCCGATGGTGAAATCAAACTGCGCCTGCCCGCCGCCCTGCCTGAACACGTGATCATCCTGCGCACGCTCAACGATCCCAACCAAAAGTTGATCGAACTGCTGCTGGCGGCGCAAACCACGCGCGACTTGGGCACCAGGCACCTGACCCTGGTGGCGCCCTATCTGGCCTACATGCGCCAGGATGTTGCTTTTCATCCGGGCGAAGCCATCAGCCAGCGTATTGTCGGGCGCTTCCTGGCCGGTCTTTTTGACGCAGTGATCACCGTTGACCCGCATCTGCATCGAGTCGCCTCGCTGCAGGAAGCCGTGCCGGTCGTCCAGGCGATTGTGCTCAGCGGTGCCCCGCTGCTGTCTGATTTGATTGCTGCGCGCCGTCAGCAGCCGATGTTGGTGGGTCCCGATGAAGAGTCGGCGCAGTGGGTGGCCCTGGCTGCGGCGCGCCATGGCTTCGACCACGCCGTCTGCCACAAAATCCGCCATGGCGACCGGACGGTGGAGGTGGCACTGCCCGATGTTGCCGTTGCGGGCCGTCAAGTGGTTTTGCTGGATGATGTGGCCAGCACCGGTCACACCATCGCCCAGGCGGCGCGCTTGCTGCTGGCTGCTGGCGCGGCTTCAGTGGACGTGGCCGTGACGCATGCGCTTTTCGCTGGCGACGCCTTGCAGGTGATTCGGGACGCCGGCGTCGGCGACGTGTGGAGCACCGACTGCATCACCCATTCAAGCAATTCGGTCAGCATGGCCACCGCCATCGCAGAGGCGTTGAGCCGGCTATCGGCAACGGCATAACCGTCAGCGGTGCTTGGGACTCGGTTGCGCCACCACCCGTTGCGCCTTGCCGCTGCGTCCTCTGGGAACGGCTTGCCCCAGCTCCGCGAGCACGCGAATCGGTGCCACGCCTTGAGTCGCCGCAAAATTCTGCAGCGCGGCACGACAGCGCGCCACGACGGTCGCGGCCTCAGCGCCATGCAAATCAAGCCGCAACACCAGCGTGTGATCATCGCGCTGGCGCAACTGAAAATCGAACACCCCCGCCTGGTCCTCCAGTACCGTGATCAGCGCCAGCGGCAGCAGTGTGACCGGTTGCCCATCCCGTCCCGCCATCACCAACGGATCATCCCGCCGACCCTGCACTTCGATCACCGGGAGTGGCGAGCCGCATTCACAGCGTTCAGCGCGCACAGTCATCTGGTCGCCCAGGTCATAGCGGATCAGCGGCTGCACGTAATTAGCCAGGTTGGTCAGCAGCGTGGAATACGAAGGTTGACCAACTGGTATCGGTCGTCCCCGCTCATCGACGGGTTCAAGAATCACCCAGTCGGCATTCACATGCATTTTGCCGTAGCCGCACTCCCATCCAATCGACATGAATTCCGAGGCACCATAGCTGTTGCGCACGCTGCACCCCAGCGCCAACTCTACCCTTTGCCGTACGGCAGCACTCAGCGTTTCACCCCCGGTCCAGACCTCCTTCGGCACAAAGTGCAGCGCCCCTCGACCGGCTTCATCCGCGAGCAGCGCCGCAGCGGTCGGGTAGGTGGCAATCACGGTTGGCGCGAAGGCGTTGAGTTGCCCAACCAATGCCGCGGTCGGCTGCAAAATGGAGAAGCAACCCAGGCGTTGCGCCAGCCACGGGTTGAGCTGGCGCAGCCGTTGCATGGACACCATGCTGGCAAAATGGCCACTGGTCGCACCAACAAAAGCGATGCGCTCAGCCAGCAACAAGGGATCAAACCAGCGCTGCAGGGGTCGCGGCGGGCTGCGCCGCAGCGCCTCCAGCGCATCATAGACAGCCATCGTTCGCGCATCCTGGACAAACATGCCGGGCTGATGACTTGTACCGGAACTCTCCCAAATCAGGTACTTATCCAAGTAAGGCTCCCCTATGCGCTGGGGATCGGCGGTGAAGGCGCTCAGTTCGGCCAGTTTGAGTTGTGGGTCGGTCACCCAATCATCAAATCGCGCCATGAGTTCACTCTTGGACACTGCCGGCAGAGCGCTCAGTGGCGTGGTGCCCGGTGTCGTGCCATGCAGGCGTTCGCGGTAAATCCGTGAGCCCCGCACTGCAGCGTCGAGCAGCTTGGCGAGCCGCGCTTTTTGGCGTACAACGAGCGCCTGCGGTGTGGCATGCCCACAGGCCAACACATCCAGCGCAAAGGCGCCCAAACGCAGTGGATCAAAAACTGAAGTCATGGGCTGGCCATGGTCTTGGGCAAAGCGACATCCTGGCGTTTGAGTTGACCAATCAGGTCACGCGCTACCTTCACCAATATGTTCATGTCCCCTTACCTATTTTGGCAATGCTAGGCCGGCCATGGATTCTGCATTTGAGGTTGATCAATTCATCCATCATCCGGTCATTGAAAAAAAAGAGCTCTGGGCATGCGGAATGGCCAGGATCTAACGGGAGAAATTCTTTGAGCTTTTCGTGATTTTTGTCAAAAGATGAAGAACGACTCGGAGTAGCATTTAAGTGGATTCTTAACGAAATGGAGGGTTAACATGACTGACATGACTGCGGTTCACACGGACAAGTTGATGAGCGATTTGCGGATGGGCGTTGCGGATGCTGAAGAGTTGCTGCGCATAACTGCCGACCAGGCGGGCGAAGCAGCAGCGGATTTACGCAGCCGGGTACAGGCCAGAATGAATCAAGCCAAGGCCGATCTCGTGCATCTGCAGGAAACTGCGGTTGTCAAGGCCAAAGCGGCAGGTCACGCAGCCGATGAGTTCGTCCATGGCAACCCCTGGAAATCAATTGGCATTGCTGCAGGTATTGGGCTGGTGGTCGGCCTGCTGGTCAGCCGCCGATAGAGCAAATATTGTATGAGCGGTCCTGTCCAGGAGAGCGGTCTTTTCGCTTCATTGCGCCGGGTGCTTGCGACGTTGATTGAAATGGCTCAGGTGCGGCTGGATCTTCTGGGAACCGAAGTTGAGCTTGAGAAGCGGCGTGTATTTGACGGGCTGCTCTGGGGTGCGGTCGCCATACTGGTGTTGGGTGTCGGCCTTGTACTGCTCTGCGGCTTCGTCGCCCTGTTGTTTTGGGAAGGTTATCGCTTGGCGGCGGTGGGTGTGATGGCGTTGCTGTTTCTTGTTGGCAGCGTGCTATTGATGCGCGAGGCGCGGCAACGCCTGCGCAGCCCGACTGGCATGTTCAGCGCCAGCGTGGCTGAGGCGGAACGGGATAGGACCGGACTCCAGGTATCAGGTCAACATGAACAACGATGAACTTCTCTTGCGCCAGCAGCGTTTGCTGGTACGCAGTGCGCAATTGCGCCTCGCTTTGGCTGATCAGGCACAGGTCTTCAAAAAACCTCTGGCCATGGCCGACCGGGCGCGGAGCGGTTTGCAATGGCTTTACCGCAACCCCCAGTGGCCGCTGGCTGCGTTGCTGGTTCTGGTCGTCCTGCGGCCGGGACGTGCCATTCTTTGGAGTGGCCGCTTGTGGTGGGCATGGAATACGTTCAAACGGGCGCGAAAGTGGATGGCCACTTTGCAGGTGCAACGGGTTATACGCTGAATTGATTTGCCCTTGCAGGGCGGGTGGGTGGATGTGTCATATTTCTCGCACACAATGGCGTCCATGCAAAAAAAAACCGAGCACCTTACCGAACGCCGCCTGGCGGATGCCTGGGCAGAGCTGCAAAGCCACTCCGACTTGGGCAACCCGCTGGAGGCCGACGCCTACCGCTTGGCCTTTGCCGACCCCGAGTTTTTGTTGCGGCGCGAAACCCGCGGCATCCGCTTTCAGTTGGAAATGCTCAAGCCCGATCTGGATCAGTCCGAACAGGGCATCGATAGCACCATCGTCGTTTTTGGCAGCGCCCGTTTTCCATCCCCAGAGGACGCGCAAACGTCCTTACAACAAGCCCAGTTGAGCGGCAATGCAGACGCTCTGACGGTCGCCCAGCGGCAGGTGCGAAACGCCCATTACTACGATCAGGCGCGCCTGTTTGCCCGCCTCGTGGCCGGCTACAGTGCGCACCGGCGGCACGAGGAACGACTGTTCATTGCGACCGGTGGCGGCCCCGGCATCATGGAAGCCGCCAACCGCGGTGCGCACGAAATGGGCGCCCTGAGCGTGGGCCTGAACATTGCCCTGCCTCACGAGCAGCAACCCAACCCCTACATCACCCCCAGCCTGAGCTTCAAGTTTCACTACTTTGCGCTGCGCAAGATGCACTTCATGACGCGCGCCAAAGCATTGGTGGCCTTCCCTGGCGGGTTTGGCACGCTCGATGAATTGTTTGAAGTCATCACCTTGGTGCAGACCCGCAAATCCAAACCAGTGCCAATTGTTCTGTTTGGCACCGACTACTGGAAACGCCTGTTCAACACGGATGTGATGTTGGAAGAAGGCGTGATCTCAGCGCAGGACCTAGAGCTGTTTGCCTACGTGGACGATCCTGAGGCAGCATGGGATGTCATTCGGACGTTTTACGGCCTTTGATTTTTTTATTACAAGGGTGATCCCTGCCCCACCGCAGGGCAGGACGCAAAAGCCATGCGAGCCCGCGCCAAACAACACCACAAACAAAAAAGCCTGCTATCTTTTCAGTAGCAGGCTTTTCAATGCCCGTAAGGCGTATTTGGTGGGATGTGCGGGGGTCGAACCCACGACAAACGGATTAAAAGTCCGCTGCTCTACCAACTGAGCTAACATCCCATCAGGTCTTCACAGAGTAATTTTTATTACCCTGCGAAGCCTCAAATTATAGCGTTATTTTTTGTGTTTTTTAAGATCCAGCAGAAATTCGATCAAGCATCCAGCCGGCAGCGCATTGACCGAAGGTGGCGGTCACGCTAACCACCGAACCGTAGCCTTGACAATTGAGCGTTCCGTCCCCTTCGACGGCGCAGGACGCGTCGGGAGGGGAAACCGTCTCACGACTAAAAACACAAGTAACCCCGATTTTCCGTCCTTCACGCGGTGCATCGTGCTCCTTGCGCAGGCGGTTGCGGACCTGAGCCAGTAAGGGATCGTGGGTTGTCTGGGCGAGGTCATCAATGTCAACCAGATGACCGTGGCGCTTGCCGCCCGCCGCACCGACCGCAATGAAGGGGATCGGAGTGTTTCGCGCCCAAGCCGCCATCGTCGTCTTCGCCTTCACCTGATCACAGGCGTCGATGACGGCACTTACACCCTCGCGTAAAACTGTGGGCCAATTGATCGAGTCGACAAATTCCTCGATGCACGTGACCTCACATGCAGGATTGAATGAAAGAATGCGGTCCCGCATGGCCAACACCTTGGCCTGCCCCAGGGTAGCCTGCGTCGCGTGAATTTGACGATTGATATTGGACTCGGACACATGGTCCAAATCAACCAGCGTCAAGCGCCCTACCCCGCTGCGCGCCAGCGCCTCAACCGCCCAAGACCCCACGCCCCCAATACCAATGATCGCCACATGCGCAGCAGCTATGCGTTGCGCCCCCAGAACACCGTACAGACGCGCCAATCCACTAAATCGTCGATCCATGGTCATGACAGACGATTCCAAAACCGCTTCCGATAGCTTGTTACAAGCACTGTCCACATGCTATTTGAGACGCGACAGTCGCTCCTTGGCGGCCACTGCAGCCTCTGCCTGAGGATAAGCCTTGATCAGATCGTCCAGTGTTTTTCGGGCGCCGCGGGTATCCTTGAGTTCAATCTGGCAGTTGGCGATGGACAACACCGCCTCGGGGGCTCGCAAATGATCTGGCTCCCTCGCAATCAGGGCACGGAAGTTGATCATGGCTTCCTTGTAGTTACGCGTTGCATATTGCGCATTACCCAACCAAAACAGCGCTGATGGTCCGTAGCCGCTTTCAGGATAACGTTTGAGAAAATCCAGAAAAACGGTTTGTGCCGCAGGAAAATCGCCTTTTCTAAACACGGCCAATGCCGCTTCATAGTCGCGTTTTTCCGCAGGTTCGGCCATAAACTCGCGCCCGTCAACGGCAACTTTTGTCGGCTCAAACTGGCGAAGACGATCATCCACACCTTGGGCCGTATCTTTCTGACGCCGCTGCATCTCCGCCACATCACGCGACAATTGTTCGTTTAAGCCCCGGAGCTTTGCCATCTCTGAGCGCAAGGTTTCAATCTGATTTTGCAGTTCAAGCAAACTCCGGCGCAGCAAAGTGCGGTCTTCACTGGCACGGCTCACTCCTTGCTCTGACTCGAGTCGAACAGCCTCGACACGCTGACGAAGGTCAAGGATTGCCCTGCGTGCTTCCTCATCCTCGAAAAGTCCGGCCCAAGCAGTCGCTGCCCATAAACAAAGCAATACGGACATAGCCGTCTGGCGAAATATTCTCACGACGTCAATTCCCACAATGATCATCGATAGCTGATTTCGGCTCGACGGTTCTTGGACATTGCATCCTCGTCAGTGCCTTGCACTGCAGGCTTTTCCTTGCCAAAACTAACCGCCTCGACCTGACTATCAGGGACACCGAGAAGGCCCAGCACACTGCGCACTGCTTCTGCCCGCTTTTGACCCAGCGCAAGGTTGTATTCGCGGCCGCCGCGTTCATCTGTATGTCCCTCAATCACCACTTTGCGCCCCTTGTCCGCTTTGATAAAGCGCGCGTGGGCCTCAATGACGGACTGAAACTCCGGCTTGACAACATAACTGTCGTAGTCAAAATACACCATCCGTGGCGTATCGGGAATAGCCGCTTGCTGTCCGGATTTCGCGATGTCCACCGATGTCACGCCCCCTTTACCCACCCCCGTGCCGGTGCCTTCAGCACCCTGCGGCGACAGGGTCGTCCCAGTTTTGTCCTCAACAGGGACATCGTCCAGCTTTACCGCCGAACCGCATCCTGACATCAAGACTACGGCACTAAGAACCAGCAAAAGATGTTTCATTTAATAACTCCTTGTCAAATTTATTGTTTCTGAAACGGACCCCAGTCGGGTTCGCGAATATTCCCACTTTGACCAGTCAGACGTGCTTTAAGTTTGCCGTCCAATGTCGTCGTCATGAGCGCCTCCCGCCCTTGTTGTTGGGTCGCATAAACAATCAAACGGCTGTTCGGGGCAAAGCTGGGACTTTCATCCGCCGACGTGTCTGTAATTGCGTTCACGGTGCCGCCCGCAAGCTCCATGACATGCAGCTTGAAAGCACCGCTCACCCGGGAAATGTAGGCCAGCCAGCGACCGTCAGGGCTGAGGGCAGGAGAAATGTTGTAATTACCGGTGAAAGTCACTCGCTCCGCATTACCCCCCATCGAAGGCATTTTGTAGATTTGAGGTGCGCCGCCACGGTCACTGACAAAATAAATGCTTTTGCCATCCGGCGTATAGACCGGTTCCGTATCGATACTGCTGGATTGGATCAGCCTGCGTGGCTCCCCGCCCCCCGCGTCAATGGCATACAACTGGGAGCCGCCGTCACGGCTAAGTGTCACGGCCAGCGTGCGACCGTCGGGAGACCAGGCTGGCGCACTATTGGAGCCCCTGAAGTTGGCGATCAGGCGCCGTTTGCCGCTGGCAATGTCATGGGTATAAACAACCGGTTTGCGAGATTCAAACGAGACGTAAGCCAACTGACTGCCATTAGGCGACCAGGCCGGCGAAATGATGGGCTCAGGGCTTGCCAACGCCGACTGCGCATTCTCACCATCTGCATCCGCCACCCACAGCTGATAACGCTGCCCAGCCTTGGTGACATAGGCAATGCGGGTTGAAAAAGCCCCCTTATCGCCCGTCAGTTTTTCGTAGATGAAATCGGCAATGCGATGCGCGGCCAGGCGCAAGTCTGCCTGGGTAACGGCATAGCTCTGGCCGCCCAGATCCTGACCCCGCACCACATCCCATAAACGAAATCGCACATCAAACCGACCATCGGCCAAGCGGGTGACACCGCCCGATACGAGAGAATCAGCGCCCTTTTGCCGCCATGCCGCCACATCAGGCCGGGTCGCCTCGTCGAGCGCAACACCCGAAGCATCAACACCTCGAAATTGCCCGCTGCGCTCAAGGTCGGCCTGCACAATGGCAGCGATTTTTTGCGGCGTGCCATCTTGCCCACGGAAGGCTGAAACGGCGATCGGCAACTGGGTCAATCCCACGCCGGAGACTTCGACCCGAAATTGGGCCAGTACGGGCACCGTCAAAGTCGCGAAAGTACAAAATAGTGCAAGTGGGCGCAGAAAGTTCAGGAACACATTGGCAAGAGCTGTTTTCATGGAAAATGAATGAATGAATAAAGCTACGTTAACAGTGATTATCGCTGCCAAGAATGAGGGGCATCAAATAAGGGCATGCGTCGACTCTGTTTCTTTCGCCGATGAAATTCTTGTTCTGGACTCAGGCAGTACAGATGATACCGCCGCGCAAGCACGAAGCGCCGGCGCTACCGTCCACATCACAGACTGGCCAGGCTACGGGCCGCAGCAGCAAAGAGGCATCGATCTGGCCAAGACCGAATGGGTTTTGTCGCTTGACGCCGATGAGCGCGTCACCGAAGAGCTGCGACAGGAAATACTAGAAGCCATATCGCAAGGGAAATTTGATGGCTACCGCCTTCCTCGTCATTCCAGTTTTTGCGGTGTGTTCATTGAACACAGTGGCTGGCGTCCAGACTACACTTTGAGATTAGTCCGTAAGCACTTGGCTGGATTCACCGATCATTTTTTACACGCGCACATGACAGTCAATGGTGAAGCTGGGCACTTGAAGTCCCCCATCGTTCATTACAGCTATAGAGACATTGATGATGTGCTCGAAAAGCTCAACCGTTATTCCAGAGGTGCCGCTCTCGATTTGCGGGTGCGGGGAGGATCATCGTCTCTGACGAAAGCTTTGATGAAGGGCTTCTGGTCTTTCATCAGAACTTATTTCATCAAGCAAGGCTTCAGAGACGGTCGCATGGGGCTGGTACTTGCGATCTATAACAGTCAAACCACTTACTACAAGTACTTGCGGTTGTGGCTGCATGGGCGTATGGCCATCGCGCAGAGAGACTCGGATGTCAAATGACAGTGAAGCCCTGATTACGAAGCACCTTCACCTAGACTTAGACAGCGGTTCGTAATTACGTACCTATTCACAAATACAAATGATAAAACCCATTGCTCTCAGCAATCGAGTCCTGTACGCCAGGCTTTTATCCTATGTCCGCCCCTACTGGAAAGCAGTTGTCCTGGCTGTCATAGGAATGGTCGGAACTGCGGCTACTGAACCGGTGTTTCCGGCCATCATGAAGTACCTGCTGGACAACGGTTTCCAAGCCAAAGACGCGCGAATGGTTTGGCTCATACCCATCGGCATCGTGACTTTGTTCGTGGTAAGAAGTGTGATTGTCTTCTGCACTGGCTACTTGATGATGTGGATTTCCAGCCGACTCGTCACCGACCTGCGACGGACTATGTTTGCCAAACTCCTCGCGCTGCCGACCCATCACTATGACGAGCATTCGGCAGGACAACTGATCTCGAGGCTGGTGTATGACGTGAACAACGTATCCGAGGCCGCTACCAGCGCTCTGATCACGTTAGTGCGGGAATCGTTGACAGCTCTGGCACTGATTGGATATCTGCTCTACCTGGACTGGAAGTTGACGATCATCACCTTAGCGGTCGGGCCAGTCATTGCCTTCACCGTTAGATCATTCAGTAAACGGATGCGGGTCGCAAGCCAAAAAAGCCTGCAGGCGATGCGCTTTATCTCGCACACCATTGAGGAAACTATTTCGGCCCAGCAGGTAGTCAAGATATTTGGTGGGCAGGCCCGCCAACAGCAACATTTCTTTGACGCAACGGAACAATTCCGCCGTGCCCAGATGCGTGAAGCCATCCCCGCCTCGGCGGTGACTCCCATCACGCATATCGCTGCCTCGGTCGCCGTCGCAATCATTGCTTTCCTTGCTCTGAGCCAGTCTACCGGTCAGGCCGGCGCATCAGCGGGTAGCTTCATCTCGTTCATCACGGCTATGCTTATGCTGATTTCACCCGTCAAGCAACTTGCGACCGTGAACCCGACAATCCAGCGCGGTCTGGCAGCATCGGAGAGCATCTTCGAACTACTGGACACAGCGCAGGAAGAAGACCACGGCAAACGGCAGTTGCTTCGCAGCAAGGGGGAAATTTGTTTTGCCAATGTCAGCTTTCGTTATCCTGGCGCGGAGCGGCTTGCCCTGGATGGCATCAATTTCCGGATTACGGCAGGCCAAACCGTGGCCCTGGTTGGCGCGTCTGGTGGCGGCAAGACCACAATCAGTACACTGATCCCGCGCTTCTACCCGGTTACCTCTGGCCAAGTCTTGGTTGACGGCATTGACATCAATGACATCACGTTGGTCAGCCTGCGCCAAAATATCGCGCTAGTCAGCCAGGATGTCATCCTTTTTAACGATTCCGTCGAAGCCAATATTGCATACGGGTCGCTGCAAACCTGCAGCCGGGACGACGTGATCAAGGCCGCGCGCGCTGCCAACGCTTGGGACTTTATCGAACAGCTGCCCAATGGTCTGGACACGCCCATCGGTGAAAATGGCGCCAAGCTCTCCGGCGGTCAACGTCAACGCCTCGCCATCGCACGTGCCCTGCTCAAGGACGCGCCCATTCTGATACTCGACGAAGCCACTTCGGCGCTCGACACCGAGTCCGAACGTCAGGTGCAGGCCGCACTCGCCGTCCTCATGAAAAATAGAACCACCCTGGTCATCGCCCACCGGCTCAGCACAATTGAACATGCAGACTGCATTTTGGTACTCGACCATGGACGCATCGTTGAGACGGGCACCCATGCCGAGCTACTGCGTGCCGGCGGCTATTACGCCAACCTGAGCCGGCTGCAGGGATGAGCATCCCTATCCTCATGTACCACCAGATCGATGCCCCGCCTCCGCGGGGTACACCATTGCGCGGGCTGGTGGTCTCGCCCGGCGCGTTTGCGCGCCAGATGTTCCTCCTGAAATGTCTGGGTTACAAGGGCTTGTCGATGCGACAGCTCGAACCTTATCTGCGGGGCGAACGCCAGGGGCGCGTGGTCGGCATCACGTTCGACGACGGCTACCGCAACAACCTCCAGAACGCGCTACCGGCGCTGGTCAAGCACGGCTTTAGCGCCACCTGCTACGCCGTCAGCGGCATGATCGGTGCTGTCAACAGCTGGGACCGGGACATCGGCGTGGCGCAAAAACCCTTGATGAACGCCAACGACTGGCGTGTCTGGTTGAATGAGGGCATGGAAATTGGTTCGCACACCCGCACGCATGCGGACTTGACCCAACTCAGCGCCAAGGCCGCCGTCAACGAAATTGCCACTTCAAGGCGAGAACTTGAAGACCGCCTGGCTTGCGAGGTACGGCACTTCTGCTATCCCTATGGCCGATTTGATGCCACGCATCGCCAGATGGTGCAGCAGGCAGGTTACATCACGGCCACCACAACACGCCGTGGTCGGGCTCAGCCGAGCGACGACTTTTACACTTTGCGTCGCGTTCTGGTGGCGCAGGCAAGCACACCAGTGCAATTTGCATGGAAAATTGTCAGTTCCTACGAAGATCGCCGTGGGTAATGCCCCACTTAAGACTGAATCATCTTTCAATCGAAGGCAATTATGAGTTTGCGCCAGCAACTTGCACAACTATTCAAGCGTCGACGCATCGTACGAAAGACTGTAGTGGAGGCTGCAAACAGCCTGAAGCACCTTGAAGTTCTAACTATTCAACAGCGACTTGGTGCGCTAATTGCACAATCGACAGCAAACAATCCTTTGCTGCGAAATGGATTCAAAGTATTTTCGCAACACGTGGAAGACGGACGGCTAG
>DAITMI010000024.1:0-33073 GCA_036835225.1 Rhodoferax sp.
CCGCCTTGGGCTTGAGCGCATTGGCCATGTCGCCGATGTTGAAATTCATGCCCTTCAGCGTGGCCAGGGTCATTTTTTGCACCTCCAGCGCCTGCACCGTGGCGCCCAGCGCTTTGGAATTCTGATCGAGCCAGAAATGCACCGCCTTGAGTTCGGTAATGCGTTTTTCCAGCTCTTCCAGGTTCAGCGTCGGGGCAATCCAGTTGGCCAGATTGGGCATCTGCGGCAGGGTCTCGGACGCGCCCTTGGCCAGGGTCTGCAGAAAGTCAAAACCGGGGACGAATTTACCGAAACCAGCGTTTTGTGAATCACTCATAGTCGCTCCTTAGGGGTTGCCAACACTGCACTGCCAACAGCTTACCCGAATGCGCACCGGATGGCGATGCTCATCGGTCAGTGTCGTTACCCCATCCCGTGCGGGTGCGGGTCTGGATCAGAACTTCACCGTGACGCCGGCATAGAGCGAACGCCCCGAGCCCGGAACCGCGATACCCCAGGCGCCGCCGCCCATGACACTGCCTTCGCCAACATAGGCGCCGCCCAGTGGTGAGGCATAGAATTTGTCCAGGGCATTTTCGATACCGATGTCCAGGCGAACCTTATGCCACTCATAGCTGCTGCGCAGATTGAGCAAACCATAGCCCGCGGTTTCAAGCTCGTTGCGAACTCGGGAGACGTCGGTCTTGGCCGCCACCAGCTGGGCCTCCACCGTGTTGCTCCAGCGCCCCTGCCGCTGCACCACGGCCAGCTTCGCGTTCAGCGGCATGATGTTGTAGAGATTGCCATCGGTGCTGGTGTTTTTGCCCCTGACATAACTCAGCAGGCCGGTCGCCGTGAACGTGCCGTAATCGCCGGTTTCTGCCAGCTGCTGGCGGCCGGAAATGTCCAGGCCGTAGAGGCGCGCGTTTTGGTTGGCAAACTGGAGATAGACAAACCCGGTTGATTTGCTCAGGTTCGCACCCTGACAGGGCGACGCGCCGACACCGCCAGCGCAGCGAGTCACGTCGATGTAATCCTGGACATAGGTGTAGTAAGGCGTGACTTGCAGGCCCCATTGCTGGCGCGCAGCATCATGCCAATCGGCGGTGGCACTGAGGGTGTTGGCGGTTTCCGGCCTCAGGTTGACATTGCCGACATAACCATTGGCGTCGCCGCTCCAATTGACCATGTTCATGACCATGGCGTTGTTGCTGGACCAGGCAAAGCGCTCATACAGATTGGGCGAACGGGTCTTGCGGGCCAGGCCGGCCTCAAAGCTTGTCTCGGCGTCCGGCGTGTAGCGGGCCAACATACTCACGTCCAGGTTGTGGTCGGTTCGGCTGCGATCGAGCGCATTGAAGGCGGCATATTGCGGCGTGGAACCGGCGGGCCCGGCGTAATACATTTGCGGCTTCAACGCACCGGGCGGGACGACGGCGCTGTTATAGGCTTGCACATGGCCGGTGTTCATGCGCAGGGTGCTGCTGCGCACGCCAAGTTGCGACAGCCATTGCGGATTCCAGCGCGCCTCCCACTCAGCAAAGACGTCCAGGCGGTCGCGCTGGCCGTCCTTGATGTTCCAGAAGGTGCTGGGCCCCATCCCGGAGACGGTGCTGGTGACCGGATCCCACCAGTCATTCAAGCGGTAGCGCTGATAGTCGCCACCGACCCTGAGCGTGTCGTGCTCGGACAGAACCAGATCGGCCTTGACCAGAGCGCCGCTATTCTTACCTTCGGTCGCCATCGGCATGCCCAGCCGGCTGCCGGTCTGCAGTTTGTTGTCCAGAAAATTCATCTGGTGGCGCGTGTTTTCGTGATAGACGCGGGCTTCCAGCGCGCCCCACTGGTAGCGGCCGGTGTAGCGCAGATTGATTTGCTCGCTCTGGTTGCTGGTCATGTCCATGCGCTGATTCGGAAAGCCCTGGTAGGGAATGTTCTGCTGGCCGAGCTTCAGTTCAAGCAGATGATTCTCATGGCGCAGCGCCACGCCGAGCGACTGGTTTTCCGACCTGTAAAGGGTCGTGCCGACTTCCTTGGCGCCCGGCACCTTGACCGTCGTCGCGGTCTGGCTGGCCGGCAGCGCCGACTTGAAGGCCTCGGCCGCCTCGTAGTTGCCGGCCTCCGTGCTGGCGCCGCTGTAGGTCAAGCTCAACTGTTCGCTCGCCACTGTCAGCGACACATGGCCGCCTTTGGCATGGCCATTGCTGCGATAAAAAGCGCCGGCCTGGCCCAACAAGCGGGTGCCTTCGCCGGCCTTGGCAAACTCGGGCGCGGCAGAATTGACCACGATGGCGCCACCAATGCTGTCGCCACCGACGCTCACCGGCGTGATGCCGGCAAACACCTGGATGCTGCCCACGTTGCTGGGGTCCATGTAGGACAACGGTGGATTCATGTGGTTGGCGCAGGCGGAGATCAGGTCCATGCCATCGACCTTGATGCGCAGGCGATCATCTGCCAGGCCATGAATCGCCGGCAGGCTGGAGACGCCACCGGCGCCATACAAGCTGACGCCAGGCACCGCACCCAGGAGGCTGGCGGTATCGCTGGTGGCCGGGCGCAGGCGCAGCAAGCTGGTTTCATCGACCAGCGTGGCGCCCACCGGCGGGCTGAGATTGACTTTGGACGCGCTGACGGTGACATCCGGCAGGCTGGCAACGTTCTCATCGGCGGCCAGCGCAGGGCCACCGAGCAGGGTGGCGGCCGGCAAGGCGAGCACCATCGACCAGGGCCGGATACGGATTTTCAGAGAGGACATGGGAATAACTTTCACAGTAGATGGCTTTTTGCCGGCCAGGCGGGATCAGGAAAGAAGGAGGGGGCCAGGCGAACATCGCCCGGCGCTAGCAGACGCGCAGCACCCATGCAGCAGCAGCGACTGTTGCTGGCTTGAGCAGGCCAGTCGTGCAAACGCAAGAGTGCAAACAAATCAGGCAGCAGCCCGCATTGGAATTGCGTGAATAGCTACTAATTAAATAGCAAATGCAGCAGTTGGCGGCCCACGCGGCGGCGGCGTCAGGGCGACATCAGTGAAGAAGACAACCGCCGGCCGCAGCGGCGGCGCCAGCGGCTCACCCGGCACGACAAAGAGGTGAGCCACGGCTGGCGGCGGCGCTGCACCCTCTGTGGCCAGTCGGCAAAATGGACAATGATCAAGCGAAAGGACAGATTCCTGCCCGCCAGGGGACTCCGTCGGACCATTGGTGGCCAGCCAGCGCGGCCCGGTGCTGGTGCAGATCTCGGTTCCCGCCGACGCGCCACTCCGCACCAGCGCATGCGAGAGCGTGGGTGCGAGGGCACTGAACACCGCGATCAGCACCGCCAGCCACACCGCCAGAGGAAGGCGCAGCAGGGCAAAGTGCAGTTTCGATGACATCGGAAAAAACAGGGGAACTGTGGGAAAAAACCGGCGGCAGCTGAGGGTTAGTGCTTGCTGTGATCCATGGCCGGCATGTCACTGGCCTTGGCGCCAGGCGCCATGGTGGTCACCGGCACTTTGAGTTCGACTTTGCTCTGCACGCCCTTGGCATCCTTGAACACCAGCGTCAGCGGCACGGTGCTGTCCTTGGCCAGCGGCGCTTTCAGGTCCATCAGCATCACATGGTAGCCACCGGGCTTGAGTTCCACCGTCTTGCCAGCGGGCAAGTCCAGCCCACCCTGCACGGCACGCATCTTCATGATGTCGCCGTCCATCTTCATCTCGTGCACCTCGGTCACGCCTGCAACGGGCGAGGAAGCGGCCACCAGCTTGGCGCCGTCCTTGGCGGTGATTTTCATGAAGGCGCCGGTGGCTTGTTGGCCCGGCACCGAGGTGCGGGCCCAGGCGTCTTTGACTTCGACGGTCTGGGCGTACAGGGTGCCACAAGTCAGGGCGGCGATAAGGGTCAGTGCTTTCAGTTTCATGGTTTTTCCTAAAAAAGTTAATCGGCTCAAATACAGTTCAAGGCGGGTGCGGGACGTGTTGCGACGGAATTATTTCCAGCAAGGTGGCGGGGAAGGCCAAAACAAGGTGATTTTTCCGCATGGAAAATCTCCGAAAATATCAAGCAAATACGCCGTCAGCCCTTATAGAACGGGCGTTCAGCGCTATGAATTCAATAGCTCAGGAGAAAGCGGGCGGTCCGCGTGCCGGTGGTGGCGCGGCGGTGAGTGCGGCAAGGTGGGTGGCCGGGATGCTTTGCAGCATATAGGCCAGCGGGGACACTGGCGCGGCGCTCAGACGCGCCAGCGGCGGCGGCGCCCCGATCGACGCGCACAGCGGGCAATCCAGCGTGTGGCTGGTGACCGCCTTGCTGCCGTCATCGCTCTTGACCAGCACCTTCATCACGCCGGTGCCGGAGCAGATCAGCTCCATGGCCTGCGGCTTGACCAGGGGTGAGGCAATCGCCACCCCGATCGACAACGCAAACCACACCAGCACGAAGCGGGCAAGAAGGTGAGCGGTGCGCAGGGAGTGCATGGCGCGGATTATTACATTTCAAAAAATGTTGGGAAATTTCAAAACTGCGGCGCCCGCTTCTCGCGCAACGAGGCCACGCCTTCGTGCACATCCGGCCCGCCAAAGCCCATGAACTCCAGCGCCAGCGAGGTGTCGAAGGTCGGTCCGGCCTGGCGCAACCAGTTGTTGAGCGCGTACTTGGTCCAGCGGATGGCGGTCTGGCTGCCGCTGGCCAGTCGGTCCGCCACCGCGTAGGCCTTGGGCAGCAGATCGGCCTCGTCCACCGCCAGCGACACCAGGCCGATGCGTTCGGCCTCTTCACCGCTGATGGGCTCGCACAGCAGCAGGTAGTACTTGGCCTTGGCCATGCTGCACAACAGCGGCCACACCATGGCCGCATGGTCACCCGCCGCCACGCCGAGGCGGGTATGGCCATCCACAATCTTGGCGGTCTTGGTGGCAATGGAAATATCCGCCAGCAGACCGGCCACCAGGCCGGCGCCCACCGCCGGGCCGTGCATGGCGCTGACAATCGGCTTGTCGCAGTTGATGACGTTGTAAACCAGATCACGCGCCTCCTTCCAGACGCGGGCGCGCACCGCGAAATCGCTGGCCATGTCCTGCACCAGCGCCAGATCGCCGCCACCCGAAAAACCGATGCCGTCGCCGCGCAGCACGGCGCAACGCACCGAGTCGTCGGCGCTCACATCGCGCCAGATTTCGCTCAGCTCCCAGTGGCCCGCATGGCCCGCGGTCGGCAACTTACCATTCTGGGCGCGCATCTGGATGTCGAGCACCGCGTCATCCACGCCCCGGCGGGTGATGTTCAGGGTCTGGTAGCGGGTGTAGTCCATGGTCGGCTTTCTCTGGTGGGTACGGGAGGGTGAGGGACGATTCTCCCCGCATTGTCGACGGCGCCGTCCAGGGCGGTCCGTCGCGCCCGAAACTTGACTTTCGTCAAAGACGTGATCATTCAGATAGCGCATGATCTAACAACGTCCACACAAAGGCTTTCCTCATGACTCCACTACTTGCCGCCCCCTTCAAAGAACAGCTGCTCGCGCAGCGCGCCAGCCTGCTGGAGCAACGGGCCAGCCTGCGCGGCGGCAGCGTCGGTCGCGCCGAGGCGTCAGCCAACCATTTCGGGCGCCCGGAAGACCCCATTGCAGAGGTGAGCAACGCCCGCGAACTCGAATTCGCGCTGGATGCGCGGGAAACCGCCGAGCTCGACCTGGTGGAGGAGGCGCTCGCCCGCATTGAGGCCGGCACCTATGGCCAGTGCATCGACTGCGGTGTGGAAATTCCAACCGCCCGGCTCCATGCGGCCCCGGAAGCCGCCCGCTGCATCGCCTGCCAGGAGAAAACGGAATAGGAGCGGAATAGGAGCACTGAGCCGGCCTGCTATCCTGACGGGATGCGCAGCCTTTTTCATCTCGCCTTCAACGTGACCGATCTCGACCAGACCCGCCGCTTCTACGGTGGCGTGCTGGGTTGCCAAGAGGGCCGCAGCACCGCCAGCTGGGTCGATTTCGATTTTTTTGGTCATCAGCTGTCCATGCACTTGGGCGAGCCGTTCAAGACCGCCTGCACCGGCCAGGTCGGCGACAAGATGGTGCCGATGCCGCACTTTGGCCTGGTGCTGGCGCTGCCCGACTGGCAGGCGCTGGCGCAGCGCTTGCAAGCTGCTGAACTTGACTTTGTGCTGGCCCCGCAGCTGCGCTTTGCAGGCGAGCCGGGCGAGCAATGGACCATGTTCTTTTGTGATCCATTTGGCAATCCGATTGAGATCAAGGGCTTTCGCGCGCTGGACACGCTCTACGCCACCTGATTCGCATCGCCAGCCGCAGTACCCCGGTACGCCCCCCTGTCATGAATTACACGTTTGCCTCCGCCACCATCCTGTTGATTCTGATCACCGACCCGATCGGCAACATCCCGATTTTCGCCAACGCGCTCAAGCATGTGGCCCCCGCGCGCCGGCCGTGGGTGATCTTGCGCGAGGTCTTCATTGCCTTTGTGCTGCTGCTGACCTTCATGTTTGTCGGCGATGGCTTTCTGCGGGTGATGGGCCTGAGCGCGCTGTCGCTGCAAATTGGCGGCGGGGTCATCTTGTTCCTGATCGCGCTGCGCATGATTTTCCCGCCACCCAAGGCGGACACAGCGGAGGAGTTGCGCGAGCCCCTGATCGTGCCGCTGGCGATTCCGGCCATTGCCGGGCCCTCGGCCCTGGCCACCGTGTTGCTGCTGGTGTCGCAGGCGCCCGGGCGGCGCCTGGAATGGGTTGCGGCGCTGTGCGTCACCATGACGGTGAGCGCGCTCGTGCTGGTGCTGGCCGAGCGCATTCAGCGCGTAGCGGGCGACCGCTTTGTGGTGGCGCTGGAGCGCCTGATGGGTCTGGTGCTGGTGGCGGTGTCGATTGAAATGATGCTGCGCGGCATCAAGACCTTCGCCACGCAACTGGCGGGCGCTTGAAGTTCAGCGTTTCGCGGCCGCGTTGTCAGGCGGCACGATTTCCTGCTCGATGGCGCCAAATAGGCTGAGGCCGTCACGGCCCTTCATGTCGATCCGGATGGTGTCGCCGTACTTCATGAACTCGGTGGCCGGCTTGCCATCCTGAATGGTCTCGATCGCGCGCTTTTCCGCAATGCAGCTGTAGCCGTGGCTCCAGTCCTTGTTGCTGACCGTGCCCGAACCAATGATGGAGCCGGCACGCACGTTGCGCGTCTTGCAGAGGTGCGCAATCAGCTGGCCAAAGTGAAACGTCATCTCCGGGCCGGCTTCGCACATACCGACCTTGCGGCCATTCCAGGTGCTTTGCAGGGTCAGGTGCAAGCGCCCCTGGTCCCAGGCGTCGCCCAATTCGTCCAGCGTCACCGCCACCGGGCTGAAGGCCGTGGCCGGCTTGCTCTGCAGAAACCCGAACCCCTTGGCCAACTCAGCCGGGATCAGGTTGCGCAGACTCACATCATTGGCCAGCATCACCAGCCGAATGCCATCCAGCGCTTGCGCCGGGGTGGCGCCCATGCGCACGTCGCCGGTGATGACGGCCAGCTCGGCCTCAAAGTCGATGCCATAGGCTTCGCTGGCGCACACCACCGCGTCACACGGCCCGAGGAAATCGTCACTGCCGCCCTGGTACATCAGCGGGTCGGTGTAAAAGCTGGCCGGCACTTCGGCGTTGCGCGCCTTGCGCACCAACTCCACATGGTTGATGTAAGCCGAGCCATCGGCCCACTGGTAGGCCCGTGGCAAGGGCGCCATGCATTGGCTGGGGTCAAACGGGAAGGCGTGGCGTGCTTTGCCACTGTTGAGCAAGTCGTACAGATCCTGCAACTGGGGCGACATGAAGTTCCAGTCGTCCAGCACCGGCTGCAACCGATTCGCAATGCCGGTCGCATAATGCGCGCTAGTCAAATCGCGTGAGACAACGACCAGTTGGCCGTCCCGCGAGCCGTCTTTGTAGGTGGCAAGTTTCATAGGTGCTACTGAAAAATGGCAAGCGACACGGGCGTTGGGCAACGCCGGTCAATTACGTATTGTTAAACTAATTTAACTAATCATAACGCTCAAGCTTCTAGTGGTCATGGAAAAAACACGCGCCGGCATCCAATCCGTTGAAGTGGGCTTTGCCCTGCTGGACGCACTGGCGCGCGCCGCCGGTCCCCTGATGTTGCGCGATCTTGCCGCTACCGCCGGCATGAGTGCGGCCAAGGCGCACCGCTACCTGGTCAGCTTTCAGCGGCTCGGTCTGGTCGTGCAAGACGCCACCACCACCCTGTACGACCTGGGACCGGCCGCCCTGAAGCTGGGGCTGGCGTCCCTGTCCCGGCTGGATGCCGTGAAACTGGCACGCGAACGCATCGGCGCGCTCATGCGCCAGATCGGTCACACCCTGGCGCTGGCAGTCTGGGGCAATCACGGCCCGACCATCGTGCACTGGGAGGAGTCCCCCCGGGCCGTCACGGTCAACCTGCGCCTGGGCGATGTGATGCCGCTGCTGTCATCGGCCACCGGCCGCTGCTTTGCCGCCCACCTGGCCCAGGAGGCGATGGCGCCGATGCTGGCGGAGGAACTGGCCCAGGCGCAGAAATCGGGTCGGACCGACTTGCCGCGCTCACAACGGGAGCTCACCCAACTGCTGGACGACGTGCGCCAGCGCGGCCTGGCGCGGGTGGAGAACACCTTGCTGCCCGGTGTCGTGGGGTTTTGTGCGCCGGTCTTCGATTTCGATGGCCACATGGTGTTGGGCATCGTCGCGCTGGGCTCGGTCGCCACCATCGACTCCGCTTGGGATGGCGCGGTGGCCAGCGCCCTGCGCGCGGCGGCCACGCAACTGTCGCGTGATTTGGGGCAGAAAAATTGATGCCCGAGTCGCCCCGCCTGTTGCCGCTCAAGGTGTTGGCAGCGCTGACCGCGGTCGTGCTGCTGGTGCACCTGGCCGTGCTGCAGGGCAGTGTCATGACCCTGGGGCTGAGTCAGCCCGCGCCGACCCGCGCCTTCACCACCCGCGCGGTTGAACTCGTCCCGGCCGGGCCAACGTCGGCAGAACCATCCAGCCCACCGCCAGTGGCGACCCCACGCCAACGGGCAACCCCTTCCCCGGCCAAGACAAAAACGCCGGCGCCGCGCGACAGGGAGGCCGGCAGCAGCGCTGTCGCCCCACCGCCGCCAACTAGCCTTGGCCAAGAAGACAATTCCAGCCCCAGCCAAACGGCGACAACACCAGCCGTCACCCGCCCGGACGAAGGCCCTGCGGAGGCGGATCAATTGGCCGCAGCGCAACGCCCATCGCGCAACGAGCTCGCTTCGGTGACGGCCTACACCCTGCCCGGCTCGGTGCGGCTCAAATACCAGGTGACAGCCAACAAATTTCCGTTCAGTCTCAACTCGGAACTGCTGTGGCAACAAAATGGCGCGACGTACGAGGCGCGACTGGAGTTCAGCGCGTTCGGACAAGCCCGCGTGCAAACCAGTCGTGGCCAGATCACCCCGCAGGGTCTGGCCCCGCTGCGTTTTTCCGACAGGTTCCGAAGCGAAGTCGCCGCCCATTTTGACCGCGCCAAGGGCAAAGTCACCTTCAGCGCCAACACCCCGGACGTGCCGCTGCTGAGCGGCGCCCAGGATCGCTTGAGCATCCTGGTGCAGCTGGGCGCCATGATCGCTGGCGACCCCGGCCATTACCCGCAAGCCACCACCATCGCGCTTCAGACCATCGGCCCGCGTGACGCCGACACCTGGCGTTTTACGGTCGGGCAACAGGAAACCCTCACCCTGCCGGGTGGCCCACAGCTCACGCTGAAACTGGTGCGCAACCCGCGCCAGGAGTTCGACCAGCGAGTGGAGGTGTGGCTGGCCCCGGCCTTGGGCTACCTGCCGGCCCGCATCCGGATCACCGAGTCCAATGGTGACTTCATTGACCAAAAATGGCAGGCGACCGAACCGCAGAGTTAACCCTCGGCGCTGAACCGCAGCCCGTCAAGTGGCGCGGCCCTTGAAATTGCCCGCTGCGCTGCCACCTGCATGCCAAAGACGATTAAGGGATAATTCACCATGCACACGCTTTACGACTCTGACACCTACTCTGTGACGCACATGCTGGCCAATGCAGCGGCAACAGACGCGCCGTCCGAAGACCCGAACAGCGAACGCGCCAAGCAGGTGCTGGCGGGACGCACACTGGCGCGCCATGGCTTCGAGATTGTGGACAAGCGCGCCAACAAGGAGGTCTATCTGGACGGCTCCTGGGCCGAGCTGTTTCAACAGCACATTTCGGCCTGGCAGCAAAATACCCCGACCCAGGAAGAGGTGGAAGACACGCTGGAGCAATACGCCGAACTGGCGCAAAACCCGGTGCTCGTTCACTGACCTTGCCTCGCGCAACTCGGGCGCATCCTTGGGTGGATGGCATAGGCGCCGCAGCCAAGTGCATGCTGCGACAATTCATACCTTATGAACCCTGTTTACATTCTTACCCTGTCATGTCCGGACCGCCTGGGGCTGGTGCACGCGGTGTCCGGTTTTTTGCTGGAGCGCGGCGGCAACATTGAGGAAGCGGCCCAGTACAACGACCATGACACCGGTCTGTTTTTCATGCGGGTGCAGTTTGCCTGCGCCCAACTGACGCATGAAGACCTGAAAAGCCAGCTGACCATTTTTGCGCAGCCCTTCGCGATGCAGTGGCGCCTGCACGCGCGGGCGCAGCCGATGCGCGCGGTCATCATGGTCAGCAAGGAAGGCCATTGCCTGAACGATCTGCTGTTTCGCTGGAAAAGCGGCTTCCTGGGGCTGGACATTCGCGCCATTATGTCCAACCACCGCGAGTTCTACCAGCTCGCCGCCAGCTACAACGTGCCGTTCCATCATTTTCCAGTGACCGCCGCCACCAAGGCGCAGGTGGAAGCCAAACAGTACGACATCATTCAGAGTGAAGAGGCGGAGCTGGTGGTGCTGGCGCGCTACATGCAGGTGTTGAGCGATGACTTGTGCCGCAAACTGTCCGGGCGCGCCATCAACATCCACCACTCATTTTTACCCAGCTTCAAAGGGGCCAAACCCTACTACCAAGCGCATGACCGCGGGGTCAAACTGATTGGCGCGACCGCCCACTATGTGACGGCCGATCTGGATGAGGGCCCGATCATTGAACAGGACGTGGCGCGCGTGGACCACAGCAAAACGGTGGAAGATCTGACCACGCTGGGCCGCGACACCGAGAGCCAGGTGTTGGCTCGCGCGGTCAAGTGGCACAGCGAGCACCGCGTGCTGATCAACGGCCACAAGACGGTGATTTTCAAATAGGCGTCGGCCGGCTGGCCATGGTCTCACCCAGCTGCACGGCCCGCCCGGGCGCCCACAGCGGGTTGAACTGCAACGGGCCTTGCGGGAACAGCATCACCACGGTGGAGCCCAACAAAAATCGGCCCATTTCCTGGCCCTGCTGCAGCATGACCGGCGCGTCGTCATAGCGCCATTCGCACACCTGCTTGCCACGCGGCGGGTTCACCACACCGTGCCAGACGGTGGCCATGCTGCCGACAATGGTGGCACCCACCAGCACCAGCACAAACGGGCCGCGCGCGGACTCAAAGACACAGACCACCCGTTCATTGCGCGCAAACAGCCCCGGCACGCCGCGCGCGGTGGTCGGGTTGACCGAAAACAGTTCGCCCGGCACATAAATCATGCGCGTCAACTGCCCGTCACACGGCATGTGGATGCGGTGATAGTCCTTGGGGCTCAAATACAGCGTGGCGAAATAGCCATCGTCAAACCGGGCCGCCAGCGCGGCATCGCCCCCCAGCAGCGCGGTGCTGGAATAGTGGTGGCCCTTGGCCTGAAAGATCTGGTCCCGCGCCATCGCGCCAAACTGGCTGATGGCGCCGTCAACCGGGCAAATCAGGTCGGCGCGCGCCAGCGGTCGGGCCCCCTCTTGCAAGGCGCGGGTGAAAAATTCATTGAAGGTCGGGTAGCTGGCCAGATCCGGGTTGGCCGCCTCGCGCATGTTGACGCCGTAGCGCCGCACAAACCATTCGATCAGGCGCGTGGTCAGGCGCCCGCCCCGGGCCGAGGCGATCCAGCCCGCCAGGACCGTCAAAGCCTGCTTGGGGAGCAGGTATTGCGGCAGCACTGCAAGGCGATCGGACATGAAGGGCTAACGGAGTTGAGAATGGCCGGGATTGTAGTGTGACAATGTCACCATGACGGCCGCACGCATCCCCCCGATTCAATGCCTGTTGACGTTTGAAGCGCTGGCGCGGCTGCGCAGCGTGACGCAGACCTCGGAAGAACTGTGTGTGACACCCAGCGCCGTCAGCCACCGCGTCAAGCAACTGGAACAAATCATTGGCACCAAGCTGTTCGGGCGCGCCGATTTTTCCCTCACCACCGAAGGCAGCGAGTACCTGGCCCATGTGCGGGAAGGTCTGGCGATGCTGCAAAAATTTCCCAGCTCGGCCACCGCCCCCGGTAAACGCAAACTGCGCCTGGCGGTGACGCCAACGTTTGCACGCTCCATTCTGATCCCGCGCCTGCGCCAGTTCACCGAGGCCTATCCCGAGATTGACCTGACGCTGCAGGTGTCCATTCCGTTGCTGGACGTGGTGGCGGAAGACGCCGACCTGATGATTCGTTTTGGCAGCGGCCGCTATGCCGACGTGGAGCATGTGTGCCTGTTCAAGGACGAAGTGACGCCGCTGGCCTCCCCGGCTTATGTGCGCGAACACGGACCGTTTGTGGTGCCGGAAGACCTGGAAGGCGAGACCCTGCTGCGCAGCCCGCTGGAGCCGTGGCGCACCTGGTTTGCCGCCAACGGCCTCGATTGGCCGGAGCCGGTGGACGGCTCGCAGTTCAATGACGTTGGCCTGATGTGCGACGCGGCGGCCGCCGGCATGGGGGTGGCGCTGGTGCGACTGAAACTGGGCGCGCCCTGGCTGGAGCATGGCTCGCTGGTGCGGCTGGGCACCAACGCCGTCTTTGGCCGCAACGTGTCCAGCCCGCATGCGCACTACCTGTGCTGGCGCACCGGCATGATGGACCGCTGGGAGTGCGCGGCGTTTGCCGATTGGCTGAAAAAGAGCGTCGCCTGAGTTTTAAGCATGAAATTGGCCTCCAGCCCTCGTAATCATTGCGTATGCAGCTATTAGTTTTAGAGCGACATTTGTTTTTCACGCGTGTTTGAAAAAATCGTCACACCGCCCGGTGCCGGTTTACCCTACAGTCAAGACCCGTCATTTCCTTGCTCCGTGAGATCCGCCATGAATGCCCCCGTTTCCCCTGAACAGCAAGAGTTACTACAAAGATCAGAGCGCCAGGCGCAAGTCGTACGAGGGCTGGAGGCTCATTTGCCCGCGCATGCCTTGCTCTGGCAGAAGGAAGACACCACGCCCTATGAATGCGACGGGCTGACCGCCTACCGGGCGCGACCGCTGGTGGTGGCCTTGCCGGAAACCCTGGACCAGGTGCAGGCGGTGCTGCGCACCTGCCACGCCTTGGACGTGCCAGTGGTGGCACGCGGTGCCGGCACCGGCTTGTCGGGCGGGGCCATGCCGCATCGGCTGGGCGTCACCCTGTCGCTGGCCAAGTTCAACCAGATCATCCAGATTGACCCGTTGAGCCGCACCGCGCAAGTGCAATGCGGCGTGCGCAACCTGGCCATTAGCGAGGCCGCCTCCGCGCATGGGCTCTATTACGCGCCCGATCCCTCCAGCCAGATTGCCTGCACCATTGGCGGCAACGTGGCCGAGAACTCGGGCGGCGTGCACTGCCTGAAGTACGGACTGACCCTGCACAACGTGCTCAAGGTCAAGGGCTTCACGATGGAAGGCGAGGCGATTGAATTCGGCTCGGAGGCGCTGGACGCGCCCGGTTTTGACTTGCTGAGTATCGTGATCGGTTCCGAAGGCATGCTGGCCGTCACCACCGAGGTCACCGTCAAACTGATTCCCAAACCGCAGCTGGCGCGCTGCATCATGGCCAGCTTTGACGACCTCCGCAAAGCCGGCGACGCGGTCGCCGCCATCATCGCCGCCGGCATCATTCCGGCCGGGCTGGAAATGATGGACAAACCGATGACCGCGGCGGTGGAGGACTTTGTGCACGCCGGCTACGACCTGAATGCGGCGGCGATTTTGCTGTGCGAGAGCGACGGCACACCGGAAGAGGTGGCAGAAGAAATCGACCGCATGAGCGCGGTGCTGCGCACGCACGGGGCGACCGCCATTGCGGTGAGCCAAGACGAGGCCGAGCGACTCAAATTTTGGAGCGGCCGCAAGAACGCCTTCCCCGCCAGCGGCCGCATCAGCCCGGACTACATGTGCATGGATTCCACCATTCCGCGCAAGCGCCTGGCCGACATCCTGCTGGCGATTCAGCAGATGGAGAAAAAGTACCAGTTGCGCTGTGCCAATGTGTTCCACGCCGGCGACGGCAATCTGCACCCGCTGATTTTGTTCGACGCCAACGACCCGGATCAGCTGCACCGCTGCGAGCTGTTTGGCGCTGATATTCTGGAGACCAGCGTCGCCATGGGCGGCACCGTCACCGGCGAACACGGCGTCGGGGTGGAGAAACTCAACTCGATGTGCGTGCAGTTTTCCGCCGAAGAAAACGAGCAGATGTTTGGCATCAAACGCGCGTTTGACCCCAAAGGCCTGCTCAACCCCGGCAAGGTCATTCCGACGCTGCAGCGCTGTGCCGAGTACGGCAAGATGCTGGTGCGCGGTGGCCAGATCAAGCACCCGGATTTGCCCCGGTTCTAGGCTGCAGACCGACATGAACGGACTGCGCGGTCTGGCCTGGCTGTTGGCACTGCAGTCGGTCGGCGAACTGCTGGCGCGAGGCCTGGCGCTGCCCTTTCCCGGCCCGGTAATCGGCATGCTGTTGCTGCTACTGGCCTTGCGGCTGCCGGCGGTGCGCGAACCGGTAGCGGCGTGTGCCAACTTTTTGCTATCACACCTGTCGCTGCTCTTTGTACCAGTGGGTGTGGGTGTCATGACGCACCTGGGTCTGGTCAGCCAATATGGCGGGCGCATGCTCATCGTGATCGTGTTGTCCACCTGGATCGGCCTGGCGGTCACGGCGCTGGTGTTGCAGCTCTGCAGGAAAAAAGACCATGCCGAAATTCGTTGAGCTCTGGGTCTATCTTTCCGCCACGCCGCTGTTTGGCCTGACTGCCACGCTGGTGGTGTATGTGCTGGCGCAAGCTGCCTATGCCCGGCTGCAGCAGGCGCCGTGGGCCAACCCGGTGTTGTGGACGGTGCTCACCATTGCCACGGTGCTGCTGGCCACCGGGGTGAGTTACCCCACCTACTTTGCCGGGGCCCAGTTCATTCATTTCTTGCTGGGACCGGCGGTGGTGGCACTGGCCTGGCCGCTGTGGCAGCGCCGCGCCGAGTTGCGCCAGCGTTGGCGCGCCCTGCTGCTGGCGGCCCTGGCCGGTGGCGTGGCCGCCAGTGGCTCGGCGCTGGCGCTGGGCTGGGCCTTCGATCTGCCCGCGGACGTGGTGCTGTCGCTGGCGCCTAAATCGGTCACCGCGCCGGTGGCGATGGGCATTGCCGACAAGATTGGCGGCATTCCGGCGCTGGCCGCCGTGTTTGCCGTGATCACCGGCATGGTCGGCGCGTTGAGTGGCAAATACCTGTTCGATGCGCTGAAGATACCGACCAATCCGCCTGGTTGGATGGCGCGTGGCTTCGCGCTGGGCACCGCCGCACACGGCATTGGCGCCGCCCGGGCGCTGCAGGTCAATGCCGATGCCGGCGCCTACGCCGGGCTGGCGCTGGGCCTGCAGGTGCTGCTGGCCTCGCTGCTGATACCGCTGGCGTTCCGCTTGTTTTGAACAAGCGGGTCGAACCTCATGTCTTGACGATCGCGCTCGTTTCTTCTGGCGGGAGCAGCGTCTTGGTCATCACCGCTTCCAGTGCGGCGGCTGAGACTGGGCGGCTGAAGTAGTAACCCTGCGCCTCGTCACAGCCCCACGCACGCAGCAGATTCGCTTGCGCCAGCGTTTCCACACCCTCGGCCACGACCGTTTTATGCAGCGCATGCGCCATGGCGATGATGGCCTGCACAATACTGCGAGCCCCCTCATCTTGCGTCAGGTCCTGGACGAAAGACTGGTCAATTTTCAGCACGTCGATTGGCAACCGTCGCAGATAGGCCATGGATGAATAGCCGGTGCCAAAATCATCCAGCGCAACCGACACGCTGATCTGCCTTAGCCGGTCCAGCACATCAATCACCGACTCGACGTCGTCGATCAAGACGCCTTCAGTTACTTCAAGCTCCAGCGTGTGCCGTGACAGGCCCGTGGATTCGAGTGCCTGCTGCACCTGAGCAACCAGGTTGTTGGACTTGAACTGTCGACCCGAAACGTTGACCGACACCGAACCGACAACGTAGCCGGCGCCTTGCCACACGGCCAACTGCGCGCAGACATGGCGCAGCACCCAGGGTCCGATTTCGTCGATCAGTCCAACATCCTCGGCCAGAGGTATAAACTTGGCAGGCGACACCCACCCCAACTCCGGGTGGTGCCAGCGCAACAGCGCTTCGGCACCGAGGAAGCGGCCATCGTGCAGGGCGATGCGCGGCTGGTACACGACGGAGAGCTGGTTGCGGGCGATCGCCAGATGCAACTCACGCTCCATCAACGCACGTTCGCGCTGCTCGACGTTCATGCTCTCCTCAAAGAAGACGAAGCGACCGCGGCCGGCGGCCTTGGCCCGGTACATGGCGATATCGGCGTGCTTGAGCAGCGCCTCGGCCGTCGTACCATCGGCAGGATACATGGCCAAACCGATGCTGGTTCCAATGAAGCACTCAGTGCCACTGATCTGAAACGGATGGGACAACAAGGTCAGGATCTGCCCGGCCAGCTTGGCGGCCTGCGGCGGGTTCTGCAGACCGGTCAGCAGCACCACGAACTCATCCCCGCCGAGTCGCGCCACGGTGTCGCATTCCCGCACGCAAGCGCTCAAGCGATCGGCAACCACACGCAGAAGCTGGTCGCCCCCAGCATGTCCCAATGCGTCATTGACACCCTTGAATCGATCAAGGTCGAGGAACAACAGCGCCAACTGGGCGCCGTTGCGGCGTGCATGCGCCAGCTCCTGCTGCAGACGCTCGCTCAGGAGCGCCCGGTTCGGCAGCCCGGTGAGGTCGTCGTGATGGGCACGAAATACCAGCTGCGCCTCGCGCGCGTAGGCGGCAAAAGCCACCCCGATCCGTTTGCCAAGATCGCGTGCCTGTTCGATCAATTCATCGCTGGCCTCCTGCTGGTTCACCACGCCGATTCCCAACGCACCGCGGACTTCATTGCGCCAAAAGATGGGAATCAAAAAACAACTTGTTGCGCCATACCCAGCTTGCATGGAAACAAAGCTCGGGACGTCCGGCCCCGCCACATCAAGCCACATACCATCGGGGTGACGGGCGCAGTTGAACTTGTGCCGTGTTTCGATCGGCACCTGAACCGGTCCTGTCTGCGCCTCTACCTGCCTTCGCATATAGGCAGTGCCAGAGTCTTGCGCAAGATGATCGAACACGATCACACCGATCACGGCCTTCGGAAAGATCTCCAGCAGGCGCGCCTGCACGCGCGCAATGATGTGCGCAATATCGAGGTGGGACAAGATTTCCTGGTCAATCTCGGACAGGGCGCGCAGCGCCCCGATCTGGTGGCCGAGACGGCCCGCCATGCTGTTCAGCGAACGCGCCAGCTGACCAAACTCGTCGTCGCGCTCAACTGTCACGGGCTGGTCAAACTCCTCGCGGGCGATACGTTGGGTACCTTCAATCAAACGCTCCAGCGGGACCAGGGTGCGACGAATTTGCACCACGCTCAGCAGCGCCACAAGCAGCAGTGTCAACAGCGTGACGGCCAGATAGGTCTGGGCCAACTGGGTGAGCGAGGCAATGGCCAGCCCGCCGGGACGTGACGCCACAACTGTCCATTCGGGAGCGCCGAATTTGACCTTGAGGAACAAGCCGCTGGTGGCGGACAGCGAGCCATCGGTGCGACCAGGGTCATCAGCACCCCGCAACGTGACGGTGGCTGCAGTCAATCCGACCTTGTCGTTCGAGCAGTACAGCACCGCGGCGCCTTCGGACAGGACACAGATGTTCGTTTGGAAGGAAATTTCTTCGCGGTCCCCCCATAGATAAGCGGGGTCGAGTTCCGCCACGAGGACGCCGCCTGCGGCGTGGGTGGAATCTATCGCGACGGCCAGCCAGGGGTAGCCCATGGAAGGGCCGGGCTGCGGTTGCAGCAAGGCGACCTCACCCTTGGCAAGCTGTGACGCCGCTCGGGGATCGATCCGGGGTGGCTCTCCGGCCAAGGGCGGGCCGAACTGCAGTGCGGCCTTGTCATGGGCGACGAGAAAAGTACGCCGAATGACCCGCTGCAAGGCGAATTGGTTTGCGTTGACCGCCTCGTGGCCGCTACGGATTTGTGCGGCGTTCGCGTTGAGGACGAAATGAGCCCCGAGCAGGCGATCGTAGAGGGCGCTGGCGTAGGCACTGCCCGTCTGCGCCAATTGACGTTGGGCGTAGTCGCTGACAACGCCCCGCACGTGACCGTAGGACAGCGCTGCCAGCATCGCTGCCGGGACAAAGGCCGACAGCACGAACAGGAAAAACACCCGACGAGCAACGGCACTGCGCAGAAACATCCCCTCAATGCGCATCGTCATGACCAGCGCAACGCCACGTCAGGGGTGGTCGTCATTACTGCGAGAAGTCCGCTGCCAGCCCAACGAATGCGCCGTCTCGCGCGCGCACAATGTCGTCCAGACTGTCCTTCTGCGTCAGTTGCGGCTTGAAGACACCATCCTTGCCCATGCTGAACAGGTCAAAATCGGAATTGATCGGATTGAGGCTGCGATTCTTGCGCGCTTGCCCATACCCAAGGACGCTGGTCAAATCCACATAGCGGTAGGCGTGACCCCAAGGATCGAGCTTGCCGCCATTGCCGACATCCGCCAGCGATGCCGGTAACGATCCGTCGCTTGCGGCATAGTCGGTGATCAGCAGCTGAATAATCTTGATATCCTGGATCGCGATGGATCGATTGATCCGTTCGCGGTAGTTGGCGTACATTGGCATCGCAATCGCCGCGAGCACGCCAACCAGTGCTACCACGAGCATGAGCTCAATGAGCGTCAGGCCGGCAACTCGAATGCGCACCAAAACGGCGTGCTCTAGGTTCATGAATCATGATTCCAATACTTCAGGCTACTCTTTTTAACACACGCGCCAACTCCGGCGACACATGAAACCTGCGTCACGTCAATTCCAACCTTCGCGGGCCTGCTGGCTCAGTCCGCGTATCGCTAGTCAGCGCTGACGCAGGGCTTGACGCTAGTGCCGCGTCATCCGCAGGCCGGGCTCCTCATCGGCCATCACCTGCGCCGCCCACGCGGCCAGCTTGCCCGCATCGGCGCGCAGGACCTCCTGCTTGACCGCCAGAATTTGCGCCGGGTGCATGGAAAAACTGCGCAAGCCCATGCCCAGCAACAAGCGGGTCAGGCTGATGTCGCCCGCCATCTCACCACACACGCTCACCCCCTTGCCCTGGGCCTGGCATTCGGCGATGGTGGCCGCCACCAGCCGCAACACCGCCGGATGCAGGGGGTCGTACAGATGCGCCACCGACTCATCGGCGCGGTCGATCGCCAGGGTGTACTGGATCAGGTCATTGGTGCCGATGGACAGGAAATCAAAATACTTCAGAAACACCTTGAGCGTGAGGGCCGCCGCCGGGATCTCGATCATGGCGCCGATCTTGACCGGACCATAAGCAACACCGCGGTTATCCAGCTCCACGCGGGCGCGGTCAATCAGGGCCATGGTGTGGCGGATTTCGCTGGCATGGACCAGCATCGGGATCAGCAGATTCGCCTGACCATGGGCGGCGGCGCGGAGAATCGCGCGCAACTGGGTCAGGAACATGGCCGGATCGGCCAGACTCCAGCGAATGGCGCGCAGGCCCAGCGCCGGGTTCAGGTGCGCTTCGTCCTGCCGCGCACTGTCCAGTGGTTTGTCGGCCCCGACATCGACGGTGCGGATCGTCACCGGCAAGCCCTGCATGCCTTCGATGGCACGGCGGTAGGCCTGGTACTGTTCTTCTTCATTGGGCAGTTTGCCCTGGCGGCCCATGAACAGAAATTCGCTGCGGAACAAACCGACACCGACCGCGCCGGCCTTGAGGGCGCCCAGCGCGTCTTCCGGCATCTCGATGTTGGCCAGCAATTCAATTTTGTGGCCATCCAGGGTGACAGCCGGCGTATGCAACAAGCGCGACAGCCGCCCCCGCTCCAGTTCACCCTGGCGTTGCTTGAAACCATACTCGGCCAGGATGATGGGGGACGGGTCCACCACCACCACGCCGGCATCGCCGTCGATGATGACCCAATCATCCTGGCGCACCAGCTGGCTGCTCAGGCGCGCCCCCACCACCGCCGGAATGTCCAGGCTGCGCGCCACGATCGCGGTGTGCGAGGTTTTGCCGCCCACATCGGTAATGAAGCCGGCGAACACACTCTGCTTGAACTGCAGCATGTCGGCTGGGGACAGGTCGTGCGCAATCAGGATCAGGGGCACATCGACGGTGTCGTCCAGCAACAGGTCTTGCTGCGACTTCTTGCGTAACGCACGGTTGGTTGACAAGGCCACGGGGGAGGCCACGCCTTTCATGGCGCGCAACACTTTTTCAGTCAGTTGCTCGAGGTCGGCCTTGCGCTCGCGCAGGTACTCGTCCTCCATTTCGTCGAACTGGCGCGCAATCACTTCCAGTTGCGTTGTCAGCGCCCATTCTGCGTTGTAGAGGCGATCGGTGATCCAGTGCTTGACGCCACCCACCAGTTCAACATCCTGCAACAGCATCAGATGCACGTCCAGCAGGGCGGTCAGCTCATGCGGCGCTTCTTTGCGGCCCATGTGCGTGATGCTGGCTTGCAGGCGGTGAATTTCGTCCACCACCGCATTGCGCGCAATGCGGACCCGGTCAATCTCGGCGGCAACCTGTGAGGGCTCAATGAAATAGTGCGCCACATCCACCCGGCTGGAGGCCACCAGCACCGCGCGCCCGATGGCGATGCCGCGGGCAACCGCCAGACCGTGAATGGAAAAAGTCATTTATGTCACCCTGTCATTGGAGAAGTGGCCAGGGGGAGGCGATGGCGACCGCAGCCAACGCAGTGACAAGCGTGGGGATCACGTTTCGTCGCCGGGCCGCCCCAAGGCGAAACCACCCCCTCGGGGGGCAGCGCAGTACACGCAGTGACAAGCGTGGGGGCCATAGTCACTCACCCTCGCCGAATTTGTCGGCAATCAGGGCCAGCAGGGCCGCCATGGCTTCCTGTTCGCGCTCGCCACTGGTCTCGATGTCCACCGTGCTGCCCATGCCGGCCGCCAGCATCATGACACCCATGATGCTCTTGGCGTTGACGCGCCGCTCGCCCTTGGCGATCCAGACCTCGCACGGGTAGCTGCCTGCCAGCTTGGTCAGTTTGGCCGAGGCCCGTGCATGCAGGCCTAGCTTATTGTTGATGGTCGTCGTTGCTTTGCTCATGTTTCTTTCTTACCTGGTTCTGGGGCGCCGTTGTCGCCACCTGCATGACACCCTGCGTGCCGCCGGCCAAAGCCCGCGCCACCAGCGCATCCAGCGATTCACGTCGGTAGGTGACGGTACGCAACAGCATGGGCAGATTTACCCCGGCTATCAATTTTGAATTCAATCCATCCACCAGTTTTTGGGCCACGTTGCAAGGCGTCGCACCAAACACGTCGGTCAATACCAGGGTCTGGGCGGTATTGAGCAGGGCCAAGGCCTGCGTGGCCCCCGCCAAGGTTTCTTCTGCGGGTACGTTGGGCTGTACATCAAACGCCGCCACGCCGGCCGCACCATCGGGAAAGACATGCAAAACGCACTGGCGCAGCGCACTGGCCAGGGGCGCATGCGCGATGATGAGGATGCCATTGTTCATAAATTTATAACTTGCCGGACGGGCTACAGACGGCAACGCAGGGCCGCTCAGGCCCCCAACACATCAGATGGGTTGATTATGGCTTTTTGCGCTCAGGAAATAGCCATAGGACGCAACTGAACACAGCAGAAAGACAGTCATTGCCGACTGGAAGGCCTGGATCTCGGTCAGCCCCAGCGCCTTGAAGCCATCCACGGCCAGACCGATGCCCCATTGAACGACAAATACCCCGGCAAATATCAGCAGGTTGTACGCCGACAGAGCCCGACCGGCGAGTGCGGGCGGAAAGGCCATACCGACCGCCGGTTGCGCCAGTGAAACAAAGGTGCAACTCACGCAATACAAGGCCCACAGGGCGCCAGCCCCCGTCGATAAAGCGTCACCAGCTATTATTATAATAGCGAGCAGCACAAAGCTGACGGGCAAACCACGCGCAATCAGCTGATCCGCATGAAACCCACGGCGGGCCAGCCATGGGCTGGCCATGCCCCAGGCCCAAAAAGTGCACAACATCGCCACATTGATCCAGAACAAACCGCTGGCGGCTTGCAGCGGGCTGTAACCCGCCACCTTGATCATCCAGGGCGCGGCCCACAGCGTCTGCATGGCCACCAGGCCACCGTAACAAAAAAACGCCATGGGCGCCATCTTGCGAAAATAGGGATGCTTCCAGACCTCGGTATAACTGGCCGGGCTGCGCACCGCGTCAGGCCCCTGCGGCAAGGCCGCCTCCCACTTCGGCACCTGCCAGGCAATCAGCGCCATGGAGACCAGCACCAATGCGGCCAAACCCCAAAACAGCATGCGCCAGCCCACGAGCGGCATCAGCCACTGCACCGGCAGGGTGGACGCCACCATGCCGAACGAACCGGTCATCAACATCCAGGAATTGGCACGCATCTGGGTGCTGGCTTGAAACCAGCGGCGGTAGCCCGTCAGCGGCGCCATCAGGCAGGCGCTGACCCCCACTCCACACAAAATCCGCGCCGCCAGTAGCCCGGAAAAACTGGTGGCCAGCGAAAACGCCACGCAGCCCAGCACCGCCACCGTCAGAAAATAGAGAATCACTTTTTTCGGCCCATGCCGGTCCAGCCAGGTGCCCAAGGGCAACTGGGTGGCCGAGAAACCCAGAAAGTAGCCACCCGCCAACAAGCCCAGATCACTGGCGGTGAGCACAAACTCCTGGCTCAGCGTCGGTGACAGCGTGGCCGTGATGGCGCGGATCAGGGCTGAAAAAAAGTAGGCAAAGGCAAAGGCCAGAAACACCAGGACGGCGGTGCGCTTGGGCAGAATACTCATGGCAACCTGAGCCCGGCGAAATAGGTTTCCGCCACCGTCGGGCTGACCGTGTCCGCATACACCGCCGCCTGATAAACCAGCGAGCCGGCTGCAAACCAGACGGCGTGGGCGGCAACGGCCGTGCCGTCCTGCCGGGAGCCACGCGCCTCAGCGTGTACCGACTGTGGCAACACGCTGGCGCCTTTGATCAGGAAAGGTCGCTCGCTCGCCGCTTGCGCCCGCATACTGCCCAGCGTTGCCTGCTTCCACTGACCGAGCACTGCGCCCGTCATGGTGGCGTCTTGTAGATCGGCGTAGGCCAGGGTAAAGGTGGCGCCGCCCGCATCACAGCCCAACATGGTCATGGTCACCTCTTTCGAAGCCAGTGAAACCAGGCGCACGCCCTGCTCGGGCTTGCAGGGAAACAGGGCGACCAAGGGTGCTTGATCAAAGCGGACGTCTCGCCAGTTGAGGGTTGGACTGCACCCATTGAATATTGGAATGCTGCACAACACGGCAGCAAGTAGGAAATAACGCATGGACCGATTATCTGTGCTGGCCCAAAGCGCCGGCTGCGCCGCCGACGACCGGGCATGGCCTAGTTCAGCGCGCCAAACACCTTTTTCAACACGGCACTGCCGGTAGCCACCGGATCCTTGCGAATTTTCTGTTCTTCTTCGCCAATCATCAAGTAGAGGCCGTCCAATGACTTGCCCGTGACATACTGTTGAATGGTGGCGTCTTCCTTTTTGACGAGGCCCAAGCCTGCCGCCTTGCCAGCCACCTGGTTGTACTTCTCGGCCAAACCCACCCTCGCGGTCGCCTGCGTCACCACCGGTAAAAACTTGATGCTGAGCGGCGCGCGCGTTTTTTCTGCGAAAAACGCAGTCACCGAGGTGCTCCCACCGAGCAGAATCTTCTTGGCGTCGGTGACGTTCATGGAGCGAACCGCACTGACCAGCAAGTCCTTGGCCAGGGGCACCGCCGCTTCAGCCGCACGATTCATGGCCGTGACCAGTTCCTCAATGCGACCCCCTTGGCCCAAGGCTCTGAGCAATTTGGCTGCGTCGTCCAGATAGCCCGGCAAAGGAATGCGAACTTTTTCATTGCCCAGGAATCCATCAGTTTTGCCCAACAAGCTCACCGCGGCGAGTGCGCCCTTCTCCAGGGCGACTTTAAGACCTTGCGATGCTTCGGCATTGCTCAGATCGTCAATTGAAAGCGCCTGCGCCTGTTGGTGTGCCAACAGGATGGCCGCGGTCAGCAGCGGCAGGGGAATGGAATTAAACTGTCGACGATCCATGGACACACCTGTTAAATGAAACGAAGCATCTATCTTGCCGCAGCAGCGGTCGTGTTGGCAATCAGTTTGGGCATTTACCTGAGCTCGGGTGCATCTGCCGCGCCGCAATCGTCTTTTGTGATGCTGGATGGCTCCAAAAAGGAGACCTCGCAACTCAAGGGCAAAGTGACACTGGTGAACTTCTGGGCCACCAGCTGTGTGACCTGCGTCGCCGAGATGCCGAAGTTGGTCGCCACCTACGACAAATTCAAGGCACAGGGCTTTGACACCATCGCCGTGGCCATGAGTTATGACCCGCCCAGCTACGTCGTCAATTTTGCGCAGACCCGCAAACTGCCCTTCAGTGTCGCCATCGACAACACCGGCGAGGTGGCCAAGGCGTGGGGCGACGTGCAACTGACGCCCACCAGCTACCTCGTGAACAAACGCGGTGAAATTGTTAAACGCTACGTTGGCGAGCCCGACTTTGTCGAACTCCACCGCTTGATTGAACAGCTGCTGGCGCAAGTCTGACCGCGCCCGGCGCCGCCCCTTTGCAACAGCCTCAATCTTTACGGTAGGCGTCGTGGCAAGTCTTGCAGGTGCCGCCCGTGGCGGTCACTGCGGTCTTGATGCTGTCCAGATTGCCGGTTTTTGCAGCGGCGGTGAGCTTGGCCATTTCGGCCTGCATCTTGTCCGCGTACTCGGTGAACTTGGCCGGCTCTTTCCAGATCTCCGGCTTAGCGCGCGTGTCTCCTTTGTCCGAGCCCTCGCCAAAAGCGGCCCACGGCAGCTTGGCCATGAACTCGGCGACCGTGGCGCTTTCAGCCGCGACTTTGGCGTCGAACGGCGCTTTGCCGGCCGCCATGGCACCGATCCGGGAAAAATTTTGCTGCATCACAAACAAGGCGTTTTTCCGATACTTAACCGCGTCCTCGGGTTTGGCGAACTGGGCTGATGCGGGTGCCGCAAATACCACGACAGTGGCGGCGAGAAGAAACGAGGCGATTTTTTTCATGGATTTCTCTTCGTTGAGTTGACGGGTACTGACGGTGATTATGAGTCGAGTGCCCGCTTGAAAGTTCTGCCCAATCGCTCGACCTAGGGAAACTACCGATCGACTGCAGGGCGCCCGGGATCAACGCACAATACGAACCTGCAGTCAGCCGAGCCTGAGCAACTGATTTTTATACCGATTGAGAGGTCCATTGATGTCCACCACCGTTAGGGTATGGGATTTGCCCACCCGCATCTTCCATTGGGCGCTGGTCGCTTGCGTTATTGGCCTGGTCACCACCGCGCAGATCGGCGGGGATGCCATGGCCTGGCATTTCCGCTTTGGCTACACCGTGCTCAGCCTGTTGTTGTTTCGGGTAATTTGGGGTGTAGTGGGAGGGCGCTGGTCTCGCTTTGCCTCATTTGTCTATTCCCCCGCGACCGTCGTTCGTTACCTGAGAGGCCAGGGACAGCCCGAACATGCCATCGGACACAACCCGTTGGGGGCTGTGTCGGTATTTGCGCTACTGGGCTTTCTTCTGCTGCAGGTGGCCAGCGGGCTCATCAGCGATGACGAGATTGCCACGGCCGGTCCATTCGCCAAGTTTGTCTCCAACTCCCTCGTGAGTACCGCCACTTTTTATCATACGAACGTTGGCAAGCTGATCCTGATTGCTTTGGTTCTGCTGCACGTCGGTGCAATTCTGTTCTATCTTTTCAAGAAGCGGGAGAATCTTGTTCGCCCGATGATTCGGGGTGACAAAGTAACGGAGATCGCGACGCAGAGTTCCCGCGATGATGCGCACTCACGCGCGCTGGCGATCATGGTGCTCCTGGCCTGCGCGGCGCTTGTGGCTTGGATGGTCACGCGTGCCGGCTGAGTCAGGTCGAATGCCGATAAACTAGCCGCTTGCCCCGCATAACTTTGTACAGTGAAACTGCCCTCCATCCAATTCGTCACACCCACCACACCCGAGGAGCTCGGCGCGCTGCGCAGCATTTTTCGTGACTATGCCGACAGTCTCGATGTGGATTTGTGTTTTCAGGGTTTCGCGGCTGAACTGGCTGCGCTGCCCGGCGAGTATGCGCCGCCGCGCGGCGCCTTGCTGATGGCGCTGGTGGGCCAGGAACTGGCCGGTTGCTGCGCTTTGCGACCACTGGACGCCGTCGATTACCCCAACGCCTGCGAGATGAAACGGCTCTACGTGCGACCGGGCTTTCGCAAAAGCGGCGTCGGACGTCAGCTGGCGGAAGCCATTCTGGACTGTGCACGTCGGGTCGGCTATGACTGCGTTCTACTGGACACGCTGGACGACATGGAAAGCGCTCGAGCCCTTTACCAAGACCTGGGTTTCGAAGAAATTCCGCCTTATTATCACAATCCCATTGCCGGGGCGCACTACCTGAAGGTCAATCTGTAAACATCGCCTGCCGTGTTGCGTGGCGATGCTCCCAACTCAACGTGCGGATTCAGGCTTTGGCTTGCGCCAGCAGCGTGGCCGCGTCACTGACTTCAAATTTACCCGGCGCCTCGATATTCAGTGCAGCCACTTTGCCATCCCTCACCAGCATGGAGTAACGGCTGCTGCGCAAGCCCATGCCCTTGCCGGTCAGGTCCAGCGTCAAACCGGTTGCCTTGGTGAAAGTGGCATCACCATCGGCCAGCATGCGCACCTTGCCGTCTGACTTTTGGTCGCGCGCCCAAGCGCCCATGACAAACGCATCGTTCACGCTGACGCACCAGATTTCATCCACCCCGGCGGCTTTCAGTTCGGCGAACTTTTCGCTATACCCGGGCACATGTTTGGCGGAGCAAGTCGGTGTAAAAGCCCCCGGCAAGGCAAACAAGGCAATGGTCTTACCCGCGCTGGCCTTGGCCACATCCACTGGATTGGGTCCGATACTGCACCCGCCACCCTCCACTTCGGAAAATTCCATCAAGGTTGTGGCTGGAAGGTGATCGCCGACTTTAATCATTCACTGCTCCTGAAATAGTTAACTGAAACTTGGTAGGCCAGACCTTTCGCGCTGTCCCCCACTGATTTTGAGTACCAATAAAAACGGCTCACATTGTGAGCCGTTTTTGCGAGACCTGCAGTCTGAAGACTGCAAAGACTTAAACCACCGCTGCCTTTTGCACCAAGCGGGTTGCAACCCAATTCTTGGTCTTGGAGATTGGCCGGCTTTCCGTGATCTCGATGATGTCCCCGAGCTTGTACTCACCCATTTCATCATGGGCGTGGTACTTGCTGGATTTACCAACGATTTTGCCGTAAAGCTCGTGCTTCACACGACGCTCAATCAGCACGGTTACCGTCTTAGCACGCTTGTCGCTGACTACCTTGCCAGTCAGAGTACGTTTGAGGGATTTTTTAGCTTCCGTCATTTATAGCTCCTTATTTGGCGGATTTTTCAGCGCTTTGCTTCTCGACAAGAATAGTCTTGGCGCGAGCAATATCGCGGCGCGTCGAGCGCAGCGTAGCGGTGTTGTTGAGTTGTTGCGTGGCTTTTTGCATGCGCAGGCCAAAGTGGGCTTTTTGCAGCTCTTTGACTTCAACTTGCAGACCGGCAACGTCTTTTTGGCGTAGTTCAGTAGTTTTCATATCTTGTTCTCCTGATTACTGGCCAATCATGCGGGCCACAAAAGCGGTACGCAAAGGCAGCTTGGCGGCAGCCAAACGAAACGCTTCACGAGCCAACTCTTCCGGCACACCGACGATTTCAAACACAATCTTACCGGGCTGGATTTCAGCCACGTAATACTCGGGATTGCCTTTACCGTTACCCATCCGCACTTCAGCAGGCTTTTGGGAAATCGGCTTATCGGGGAACACACGAATCCAGATACGACCACCCCGTTTGACGTGGCGGGAAATTGCACGACGTGCAGCTTCAATTTGACGGGCAGTCAAACGGCCGCGATCGATACATTTCAGACCGAAATCACCAAATGCGACCGAGCTTCCTCGAGTAGCAATACCGGTGTTACGGCCCTTTTGCTCTTTGCGATATTTGCGACGAGCGGGTTGCAACATAATTATTCTCCTTTGCCGTCAGCTGCTGCAACTGGCGCGGCTACCTTGCGGACGCGCTGAACGGCGGGTTTATTTGCATCGGCACCAATGGCCTCTGCAGGCTTGTCGCTGCCATCGGCAGGTGCCACGTTGCCACCCATGGGGGGACGACGCGCACCGCGCGGGGCAGGACGGTCAGCACCAGGGCGGGCACCACCGCGGTCATCGCGACGTGGACCACGTGGGCGACGCTCGTCATCAGCACGAGGCTCAACAACGGCCGGCAGGTCAGTACGACCCAGCGTGTCACCCTTGTAAACCCAAACCTTGACACCAATGATGCCGTAGGTTGTTTTTGCTTCAGACGTACCGTAATCAATATCCGCACGCAGTGTATGAAGCGGCACGCGACCTTCGCGATACCACTCACAACGTGCAATCTCGATACCATTCAAGCGACCTGACGACATGATCTTGATGCCCAAGGCACCCAGGCGCATGGCGTTTTGCATGGCACGCTTCATGGCCCGACGGAACATGATGCGTTTTTCCAACTGCTGGGTAATGCTGTCCGCAATCAGTTTGGCATCGATTTCGGGCTTGCGCACTTCTTCGATGTTCACTGCAACCGGCACGCCCAATTGACGCGCCAGTTCGCGCTTCAAGTTCTCGATGTCTTCGCCTTTTTTGCCAATCACAACACCCGGACGTGCCGAGAAAATTGTGATGCGGGCATTTTTAGCCGGACGCTCGATCAGAACACGCGACACAGACGCGTTTTTCAGCTTGGCTTTCAGGTACTCGCGCACCTTGATGTCTTCAGCCAGCATACCCGCGAAATCGCGGTCATTGGCGTACCAGCGTGATGCCCAGTTGCGGCTGATCGACAAGCGAAAGCCGGTTGGGTGGATTTTTTGTCCCATATCTTCCTGGCCTCTTTCAGTTACCAACCGTCACGTACACATGGCACGTGGGTTTTCTGATTTGGTTGCCGCGACCTTTAGCGCGGGCCGTGAAGCGCTTGAGCGACGCACCTTGCTCGACGAAGATAGAGGTAATCTTCAATTCGTCGATGTCAGCACCGTCATTATGCTCAGCGTTGGCAATGGCCGACTCCAGAACTTTCTTGATGATCACCGCAGCTTTTTTCTGCGTGAACTGCAAAATGTTCAGGGCTTGGTCCACTTTCTTGCCGCGAATCAAATCCGCGACCAATCGGCCTTTATCGACCGACAAACGAACGCCACGAAGGGTTGCACGTGTTTCCATGGTCAACTCCTTATTTCTTTTGGACTTTTTTGTCCGCAGGATGACCCTTGAAAGTACGGGTGAGTGCAAACTCGCCCAACTTGTGGCCAACCATTTGATCGGTGATATAGACCGGCACGTGCTGCTTGCCGTTGTGCACCGCGATGGTCAGGCCGATGAAATCGGGCAAAACCATGGAACGGCGCGACCAAGTCTTAATCGGCTTTTTGTCTTTGGTGGCAACCGCCTTGTCGGCTTTTGCTACCAAGTGATGGTCAACAAACGGACCTTTTTTGAGAGAACGAGTCATTTACCTGCCCCTTACTTCTTGCGACGCGACACGATCATGACCTGCGTGCGCTTGTTGTTACGGGTACGGTAACCCTTGGTCAGATTACCCCAAGGATCGACTGGATGACGGCCTTCGCCGGTCTTGCCTTCACCACCGCCATGGGGGTGATCCACCGGGTTCATGACCACACCGCGAACGGTCGGACGAATACCCTTCCAGCGCTTCGCACCGGCTTTGCCGAGACGACGCAGGCTGTGCTCTTCGTTGGCCACTTGGCCCAGCGTCGCACGGCATTCAATGTGGATCTTGCGAACCTCACCCGAACGCATACGCACCTGAGCGTAGATGCCTTCACGCGCCAGCAAGGTTGCCGAGGTACCGGCAGAGCGCACGATTTGCGCGCCTTTGCCAATTTGCAACTCAATGCAATGCACGACGGAACCCACCGGGATATTGCGGATAGGCAAGGTGTTGCCAACACGAATCGGAGCTTCGGCCCCGCTCATGATGGAGGCACCGACCTCCAAGCCACGCGGCGCAATGATGTAACGACGCTCACCATCCGCGTAACACACCAGAGCGATGTGCGCCGAACGGTTAGGGTCATACTCGATACGCTCGACTTTGGCCGGAATGCCATCTTTCGTGCGACGGAAATCAACCACACGATAATGGTGCTTGTGCCCACCGCCCTTGTGGCGGGTGGTGATGTGACCATTGTTATTGCGACCAGCATGCTGAAACTGAGGCTCCAGCAATGGCGCAAAGGGCTCACCCTTGTACAGATGATCACGCGAAATCTTCACCATGCCACGACGGCCTGGGGAAGTTGGTTTCATTTTAATGACAGCCATGATTACGCAGCCTCCCCACCGAGGTTAAGCTCTTGACCGGGCTTCAGCGTCACATAAGCCTTGCGAATATTGTCGCGACGGCCAACAGACTTGCCAAAACGCTTGGTCTTGCCTTTAGTATTCACTACAGAGACGCCTTTAACCTCAACCTTGAACATCAATTCCACTGCGGCCTTGATTTCATATTTGGTAGCGTCTTGCAGCACCTTGAAGGTCACCGCATTGCTCTTTTCCGCGATCATCGTTGCCTTTTCAGACACGATGGGCGCGACGAGCACTTGCATCAGACGGCCTTCGTCAAATGTAGTTAGATTTGGACCATGGCTCATGCGAACATCTCCTGGAGTTTTTCCATCGCCGCCTTGGTGACAAGCACTTTGCGGTAGTGAACCAGAGATACTGGATCAGCGTAGCGCGGCTCGACCACCAAAATATTCACCAGATTACGGGAAGCGAGGTACAAGTTTTCGTCGACTTCATCGGCAATCACCAATACGGATTCCAGATTCATGGCCTTGAACTTGGCAGCCAAAGGCTTGGTCTTGGGAGAGTCCACCTTCATGGAATCAACCACCGCCAGGCGACCTTCACGGGCCAACTGCGACAAGATGGAGGCCATACCGGCACGGTACATCTTCTTGTTGATTTTCTGGGTGAAATTTTCATCCGGCATGTTCGGAAAAATCCGACCGCCTCCGCGCCACAACGGCGAAGAAGTCATACCCGCACGAGCACGACCGGTGCCCTTTTGCTTGAACGGCTTCTTGGTTGAGTGCTTGACCTGTTCACGGTCTTTCTGGGCGCGCGTGCCTTGACGGGCATTGGCCTGAAAAGCAACCACAACCTGGTGCACCAGATCTTCGTTATACGCACGACCAAACACGGTTTCCGGCGCTTCATATTTTGAAGTAGCCTGGCCCTGGTCATTCAGGAGTTCGAGCTGCATCAGTTCGCTCCCTTCGTATCAGCATTTTTTGCCTTGACTTTGACGGCTGGGCGAACGGTAACAAAACCGCCGGCCGAACCAGGAATAGCACCCCGGATCATGAGAAGCTGACGCGCCTCGTCAACGCGAATCACATCGAGGTTTTGGGTGGTGACAGTGTCATCACCCAAATGGCCAGTCATGCGCTTACCAGGAAACACACGACCCGGATCCTGTGCCATACCAATGGAGCCAGGAACGTTGTGCGAACGGCTGTTACCGTGCGACGCGCGCTGCGAACTCATATGGTGACGCTTGATCGTTCCAGCGAAACCCTTACCAATGGTCGTGCCTTGCACATCAACCTTTTGACCAACAGCGAACACAGCCGTCACAGGCACTGTTGCACCCGCTTTGTACTGCGCAGCCACATCAGCGGTCAGGCGGAATTCTTGAATGATTTCACCGGCTTCGACTCCGGCTTTTGCCAGATGACCCGCCACAGGCTTGGTCACGCGCGAAGCTTTACGCGCGCCGAATGTCACCTGCAAGGCAACATAGCCATCATTCTCTTGGGTTTTGACCTGGGTCACACGGTTGTTAGACACATCCACCACCGTGACAGGGATTGCATCCCCCTCATCGGTGAATAGGCGCATCATGCCCACCTTGCGCCCCAGCAACCCTAAGCGATTGCTAAGACTCATTATTTTCTCCGTAACTTTCACCGTCGCAACTGCAATTGGCTACAACGTTTTTGTATGAAAGACTGTTAATAAAACTTCGCTGAAAATGCCAGGCAAATTCAACGAAGCCTGCGAGTATATCGCGAACTTATTTTTGAAGCAAGCTCTTCAATACCCAACTTCAAACAAGGTCGCCGCTTTCGCGACGACCTTGTCATTTTTACTGCAGCTTGATCTCGACATCCACACCAGCCGGGAGGTCCAACTTCATCAATGCATCGACGGTTTTATCCGTCGGGTCAACGATGTCCATCAAACGCTGGTGCGTGCGAATTTCAAACTGGTCGCGACTGGTCTTGTTGACGTGCGGCGAACGCAGGATGTCGAAACGCTTCATGCGGGTTGGCAGGGGCACGGGACCCTTGACAATGGCGCCAGTGCGTTTGGCGGTGTCCACAATTTCAGCGGCCGACTGGTCGATGAGTTTGTAGTCAAACGCTTTCAGGCGGATGCGGATTTTTTGTTTGGTAGCCATGGTAGTTCCTTACGCAATGATCTTGGCAACCACACCGGCACCGACCGTCTTGCCACCTTCACG
>DAITMI010000025.1:0-32645 GCA_036835225.1 Rhodoferax sp.
CAATGGCGGCATTGATCGCCAGCAGGTTGGTCTGGTGGGCGATGCTGCCCACGTTCAGGGCCATTTCCCGGAGTTCCTCAGTGAACCGTGACAGTGCATGGACCTCGTGCAGCAACGATTCTTTCTCCTTGAGGGCGGAGCGAAGCGAGCTGATGATGGAGTGAAGGTCGGTTTCGCTGTTTTTAAGCAGGGCGACAACACCCTGATTGTTGCCGTCATCCGCTGAACTGCTGCTGGCTTGGGAAGCTGAGACGGCGGTCTCCAGGCGCTGTGACAGGTTGCCAAAGCGCAGTGTCAGGTCGTTGATGGCGCTTTCTGTCTGGCTGCGGGCGATCTCGACCTGGCCTGACCAGACCGGCAGGACACCTTGGCACAATTGGTTCAGGCCATCGATGCACTGGGCGCGCACGGTGTCTTCAAGGTGAAGCTGAGATGCCGTGCATTGACGCACGGCCCACCAGACCGAACCTGCGGCAACCAGCGCCACCATGGCGGCCAGCGCAGTGACTGGCAGCCCGGGGACAGCGGGCGATACCAGCAGGGCCAGCAGCCCGGCGACGCCCGGCAGGAGAACCGGGAGGGCCACCCAATTGCACGCTTTGCTGTTGGCCGTCATCCGGTCGTCTTGCATTTGCTCAGATTGATTAGTTGTCATTTGGGTATGAAATTGGCGATTAAGAAAAACGTTTATCGGGGCCAGGACCTGCACCCCGCATGGTTCTGACGATCTCCAGGTGGATCTCGCCAAGGGGCAGCACCCGATCTACCGCGCCCAGCTTCACCGCCTCCTTGGGCATGCCGTAGACCACGCAGCTGGCCTCGTCCTGCGCCAGGGTGCGGGCGCCCAGGTCGTGCAACTCCTTGAGTCCATGGGCGCCATCGTCGCCCATGCCGGTCATGATGATGCCGAGCGCATTCTTGCCAGCGCACTTGGCCACGGAGCGGAACAACACATCTACTGACGGACGATGGCGGCTCACCAGTGGACCATCCACGATGTCAACGTGGTACTGTGCCCCGCTGCGCTTGAGCAGCATGTGGCGCCCACCGGGTGCGATCAGGGCACGACCGGGCATGACCCGGTCGCCGCTCTTGGCTTCGCGCACTTCGAGCCGGCACAAGCCGTTGAGCCGATTGGCAAAAGCCTCAGTAAATTTTTCTGGCATGTGCTGAACGATGACGATGCCCGGACATACCCGCGGCAGCGCAGTCAACACCATTTCCAGCGCCTGCGTGCCACCGGTGGACGTGCCGATGGCAATCACCCGGTCGGTCGTCTCGGCCATGGCTTGGGCGGAGGCGGGCAGGATGGCGTCTGCGGATAGTTTCGGCGCTACGCGCGGCATGTTGACCGTTGGTACCAGACGCCGCACGTTGACCTGGGCTGCGGCCCTGACGGCGCTGACCAGATCTTCCGCGCTGTCCTCCAAAAATCGTTTGAGCCCCATCTTGGGTTTGGGGATGATGCTGGCGGCGCCGGCGGCCAGTGCCTGCATGGTGGTCTCAGCCCCTTTCTCGGTGAGCGTGGAGCAGATCACCACCGGTGTCGGCCGCTCGGCCATGATTTTTTTCAGGAAGGTGATGCCATCCATGCGCGGCATCTCCACGTCCAGCACGATCACGTCGGGCCATTGCGTGCGCATGCGCTCCATGGCAAAAACAGGGTCCGATGCGGCTCCAACCACCTCGATGCCCGGGTCCTGCGCCAACACGGCCGTCAGCACCTGGCGTACCACGGCAGAGTCGTCGACGATCAGTACTTTTATTCGTGCAGGCATATTTCCCTTGCCTCGAAGTTGCCGCACGGCGAATGTGCGGGGGTCTGGTGCCGCATCCAGACATGACCGCTACCGATATCGAAGATCAGGTTCCGGTGGCCAATCCCACCCAGATGTTCGGCACGGACCTTCAAGCCATGGCGGGCGAGCAACTGGCTGACTGCCTCGATGTTTTTCAGGCCGACATGTTGGGCTCGCATCTGAGTGGTGGCAGGGAACATGTTGCCGCCGCCAAACAGCTTGATCTGGTACTCGCCGGCGCGGGTCCCGCTTCGCTGGATTTCTGAGAACATCAACTCCAGCGCTTCGTCCGCATACTTTCCGTCAAGTTCTTTTTTGTCGGTCGCGCGGCGCGATGGGAAACCGATCGGCGAATTTCTGATGCGACAGTGAAACTTCTGGCCACGCGGATGTCGGCTGGGCAGCATGTAATGACACATGCCGCCGATAAGTAAATCCGGGTGCCACATCGTGATCGCCACACACGAACCAAGCACGGTGCGAATATGGGTGTCCCGGTCGCCAAAATAGACCTCGCCCTGCTTGAGGAAAATCTCAATGGTGTGGGCGAATTTTTTCATCAGTTCGGTTTGCGGTAAACCGCTGGCACGACCAAACGCAGCTCGTCCGTTACCCCATTCAGACTTTCGGAATGACCAACCAGAAAATGGCCGCCGGGCCGCAACAGCGGCAGTAGTCGTGACACCACCTGACGCTTGGTTTCCTGATCGAAATAAATCATCACATTGCGCAAGAAGATGACATCGAAAGGTTCAAGCCTGGGCGCAGGCTGCGTCAGGTTATGCGCGATGAAGCGAACTCGGTCGCGCAAGGACTTTTCGATCAACAAGCTGCCGTCGTGCTCGTCAACGCCTCTGAGGCAATAGCGAGTTAGATAGGGTTTGGGGATTTCCGGCAAGCGCTCAATCGGGAAAAGCCCGCTGCGTGCCTTGTCCAACACGCGGGTGCTGATATCGGAGGCAAGCACTTCCCAGGGTTCTTTGCCCAGCAATTCATCCAGCACCATCGCGATGCTGTACGGTTCCTCGCCGCTGGAGCAGGCTGCGCTCCAAATACGCAGCCCCTTACCGACCTGTCTGGCCGGTATGAGGCGCTGGCGCAGGAAGTCGAAATGCTTGGGTTCGCGGAAAAAATGTGTTTCGTTGGTGGTCAGCGAGTCCACCGCTTCCTGCAACTCATCCTTGCCCTGCGCTGACGTAATGAAGCGAAAATAATCGCCATAACTGGACAACTGGTAATGCTTGAGCCGCTTTGCCAGGCGGCTGGTGATCAGCGGTTTCTTGGCTGGGGACATGCTGATGCCCGCGATCCGATAGATCAGATCGCTGAACTGCTTGAATTCCTGCTCGTTGAGCACCGCAATACCGGTTTGTGCAATTCCTCCGCGACCTGGGGCCGTGCTTCGATGTTCTGTGATTGCGTTCATTCAATTCCGTCCAGCTTGTTGTCGCACCACGTCAAGCAGGTCCAAGAATTCGGTGGATTTGTCAAAAAACCAGTCCGCCCCCGCCTCCTGGCACTCTCTACGATTGAGCTCACTCGCATCGTTGGTCAGCATGGCGATCTGGATCCCAGGTGCCAGCTGCTTGATGGGGTTGATGATCTGGATGGCAATGCCATCCGATAAATGAAGATCCAGAATGACCAGCGTTGGCGCTTCACGTCGTACGCTCTTCAATGTCTCGGCCAGCGTGTCGGCGGTGTGGATGGCGTCTACGCCCTGAATATCTTCAAGCAGCCCAAGCAATCTGGTACGGATCAGTTCCGAATCGTCAACAATCAGCAGCTTCATGGTCATGGGCTGATCGTGCCCTGACAGGGCGGCTTGCGCTATCGGGCGAAGCTGATTTTTTTGTCAGCGAGGGATGGGGGGGGGTAGGCGGCGCCCTACCCCTAACACAGCAAAGCGGGGGACGTCAGCCCTGGATGTCGTGTTGCACGGCGTAGCGTACTAGGTCCGCCATGCTCGATAGGTTCATTTTTTCCATCAGCCGAGTTTTGTGGGTGCTGACGGTTTTGCCGCTGATGGCAAGTTGTTCGGCGATTTCCTTTACGCCTATTCCCGTGGTCAACAGACGAAACACTTCCGACTCCCGGTCGGACAGCAGGCTGTGCAGCGGACGCCGCGCCGAAGATGTCACATCGAACACCATTTTTTCAGCTAGGTCGGGAGCAATGTAATTGCCGTTGGCAGCGACCTTGCGGATCGCCATCAGCAGAATGTCTGGATTACAGTCCTTGGTGATATAGCCATTCGCTCCCGCCCTGAGCATGCGCGCGGCCACTTGAGGGTCGTTTTGCATACTGAGTACGAGAATCGATAAATCCGCCTGGTGCACCTTGACCCGCATGATCAAATCCGCCCCGCTGATACCAGCCATGTTCAGATCCAGCAGCAGCAGGTCATAGGGCTCATGGCGCAGACTTTCCAGTACCTCAGCGCCATTACCAGCCTCGCCCACCACTTCAAAATCTGGCACCAACGCAAAAATCTGCTTCAGGCCACTGCGCACAATGGCATGGTCATCGGCGATCATCAGTCTTATCACTGCTTTTCCTCTGCACTACCCAACTCGATGGGAATCATCAGGCCAATCACCGTCCCTTGCCCCAAGACGCTGGAAATGTGCACTTGCCCGCCTAAGGCAAGTGCACGTTCGCGCATGCCTAGCAAGCCAAAGGATTTTCCCTTGGTCACCACGTCGACATCAAAACCTCGCCCATTGTCCCGCACTTCCACCCACAGCTCATTGCCACGATGACCGATTGTGATATTCACCAAGCTGGCCTCGGCGTAACGGGTGACATTGGTGAGCGACTCCTGAACGATCCGAAAGACCACCACTGCCCGGGCCTCTTCCAAATCAATATGTCCTTTGCGGGCATTGAGCACACACTTAATCGTGGTGTTCCTGGAAAATTCATTGGATAGCCAATGAATGGCAGGAACCAGTCCCATGTCAAGTGCTGGCGGCCGCAGATTCATGGCTACATTGCGCACACCCTGTATGGCACGATCCACCAGTTTTCTCATGTCCATCACCTTGTCCGTCACGGCCGGATCAAGCGATCCGAAACGCATGTCTATCAGCGATATATCCATGCGCAATGCCGTCAATACCTGGCCTAGTTCGTCATGCACTTCCCTTGCGATGTGCTTTCGTTCACTTTCACGCATCTCTTCGTTTTGTGCAGCCAGTCCACGCACACGTTGGCGTGACTCGCTAAGGTCGCGGTTGAGATTGAGCATCGCCACCTCAGCATTCTTCCGCTCGGTAATATCGTATTGAGCGCCAACATAATGAGTAATGACGCCAGCATCGTCCTTCACTGCTGAAATGGTGAGCAATTTCGGATATACCTGACCATTTTTGCGACGCTCCCAGATTTCCCCCTGCCACCAACCCGCACTGCCGATAGCATCCCACATCTTGCGGTAAAAATCTGAGTCATGATATCCAGACTGAAGCAGACGTGGTGTCTGACCCAAAGCATCAGCAGCCGAATAGCCTGTCATCTCCGTAAAGGCCCGGTTCACCCGCAAAATCACCCCATCAGTATCCGTGACCATCATGCCCTCCTGTGATTCGAAGGCGGCTGCTGCGATGCGAAGATCGGTGTTGGCTTGTTTGCGCTCTGTAACATCAGTAAATGTTGTTACAACGGTAATAGGGGCCGCCTCTCCTTGTGCAAGGATGGGACTCGTACTAATGCTCATCCAGCGCAGGCCACGGCCTGGAACAGAAATTCCCAAAATTTGATTTTTCACCGGCTGACCGGTCCGAACCGCCGCCATCGCTGGATGCAGGTGGCCCGGAAAGGGGCAGTGGTCTTCGGTGACTGCTTGCCAGTCCGAATCCATACTAGACCTTCCCAATAAATCAGCCCGTGTGGCGCCCAATAGTTGTTCGGCCGCCGGATTGACGTCGATGATGACTCCGTTCTGGTCCTGAAAGATCAATCCTTCAGTGATGGATAATAGAATTTGCTGCAGACGCCTTTCATTCCAACGGTGCTCCGACTCGCTCCTGTCACGCTGTGACTTGGCACGTGCGAGCCGGAAAAGGACCGCTGCCAAAATCGCAAGAAATAGCACTGATGCCAAAAGCGTTGTGACCAAATTCCTGCGCCATTCAGACAGGTAGGAGCTTTCCGAAATGCCGATCGCAACAAAGAACGGAAAGCTACCAACCGTTCTATACCCATAGATACGCCGGATCCCGTCAACCGGCGAAACAAATCCGATGGCCCCGGTCGGTCCATCTTTGAGGATGGTCTGACGAATGGGAATATTCGCAAATGGCGCGTTGTCCACCTCGACGGGGCCGGGAACCCTCACCACCGCAGCGCCATTTTCGAGACGACGCAGTACAACCGTACCATCTTTCCCAAGCGAAATGTTGCTGAAGTCATCGTGGAGAGATTTGACATCAATAGCGGTGGTTGCAACCCCCAGGAAAGAACCATCCTTATCGTGAATTGCCTTGTCCACAATCACCGATGCACGGTTCGTGGATCGGCCGATTATCACCTCGGAAAAAATGACAGACTGTGCTGGATCATCCCTTAGCCGCTGAAAGAATGTCCGATCTGCGATGCTGAAGGGTGTGTCGCTATCGAGGCTGGAATAGAGCAGATCTCCGCTGGCATCGAAATAGCGCAATGCTGACGCCGATCGAATATTTCGAATGCGGGATTTGAGCAATTGGGTGATTTGTGGCCGATACTTGCTGGCCTCTTCCTGTCGCATCGCGTCCGGGCCAATTTCTAGCGCCATCGCTGAGACGGCGCTATGCGCCGCTTCGAAGTCGATGCTCAGCTTGGATTCAAGGACCAGAACCAGATTCTTTGCGTTGGTTGTCGCAGATTCTTGCGCTGTCAGGTGTGATACATACATCTGATTGGCGATTAGCGCCAGAAATAGAAGGGCAATGACCAGAAAGGCAAGCCCGAACTTGCGCACGTATTGCCCAGAAAGTGATTGGCCCGGCATCGCGGTTAAGTCGTCTAAATTCATCCGCAATCAAGGTTAAGTGACTATTCAAGTGAGCATCCGCAATACGTTGCGTGAACTATCCACGACACATACAGAAAGTTTTTCGTAGCGTTATTGGAAAAGTTGAAGAGGTGTTTCTGTCCTGTCAATGCTCCAAATATAAGAACCCAGTGATTCTAGACCGCCACTGGTCTATCTGGAGTCCTACAAATGGGCTGGAAATCCCCCCCTTTTTGCGGGGATCGAGCAGTAAATTTATTCGTTCATGGTCAGCCGCCAAGCCTGCGCCCTCTGGCGCCAACGCCGCTGGAAGCGGACCTGCTCCGCAGCCCTTCGTTTGCGCCAGGTACCGCGTGCAAGGCACATCTCTGGCCGGCAGCTACCTGCCTAAGCCGAGCTGCTGAATGCTGTCATGGCCTGAGTGCCACTAGCGCGAATCCAACTTAAAAACCGCCACTGCGTTGACTAGATCCTGCGACTGTGAATTCAGGCTGGAGGCCGCCGCCGCCATCTCCTCCACCAGCGCGGCGTTCTGCTGTGTGGCCTGGTCCATCTGGGTGACGGCTTCGCCCACCTGGGACACGCCGGCACTTTGCTCAGAGCTGGCGGCACTGATCTCGCCCATGATGTCGGTGACCCGCCGGATGCTGCTCACCACTTCGGTCATGGTGGCACCGGCCTGGCCCACCAGTGCCGTTCCCTGCTCGACCCGTTCCACGCTGTCGTTGATGAGGGTCTTGATTTCCTTGGCCGCATCGGCTGAGCGCCCGGCCAGGCTGCGCACCTCGGAGGCCACCACGGCAAAGCCGCGGCCCTGCTCGCCGGCTCGGGCCGCTTCCACCGCCGCGTTGAGCGCCAAGATGTTGGTCTGAAAGGCAATGCCGTCGATGACGCTGATGATGTCGGAGATCTTCCTGGACGAATCGTTGATGCCTTTCATGGTGTCGACGACTTGGGCCACGACTTCACCGCCCTTGACAGCCACGGTGGATGCACTCATGGCCAACTGGTTGGCCTGTTTGGCGTTGTCGGCGTTTTGCTTGACGGTGGAGCTGAGTTGCTCCATCGAGGCGGCTGTTTCTTCCAGCGCGCTGGCCTGCTGCTCAGTGCGGGCCGAGAGGTCGTGGTTGCCTTGGGCAATCTCGGCACTGGCGGTGGCCACCCCCTCGGCGTTCTGGCGCACGGCACCGATCATGGCGATGAGTGCCCGATCCGCACGCTCCAGGTCTACCATCAGGTCGGCGAATTCATCGCGGCTGGCAGCCGGCTGTACTTTGCCCAGCTCACCGGCCGCAATGGCACTGACCGCATGGCCGGCGCGCTGCATGCCCTGCTTAATGCCCAAATACACGCCGACATACAGATAGATCGATAGCAGAATGCCGAGCGCGAGCATGGTCGCAATCAGATTGCGATTGAACGCCGCAGAAGCCGAACGCTGCGCCAGCAGCCCGTCCAACACCACGCGGTTCTGCTCTACCAGCGCCCAGGCTGCGTCAATGGTCGCTTTGGCAGCCTGGTCCGCCTGCTCCTGGGTCACGGTGATCGCCTCGCTGGTGGTGAAATTCTTGCGGATGAAAGCCAGGTACTCCTTGGAGCTGGTCTTGAGCTCGCTGAAGTTCTTGCTCAGCCGTTTTTCGACGTCGGGGTTGGCTTTCATCGACTGCGACAGCATGTTTTCGACGTTGCCGAAGGTATCGTTGAGCCGCGCATCGGTCACCTCGTAGAACACCTTGTCGCTCGGCGCAATCGTGCTGCGTGCAATGTTCAGGGTGGAGTAGGCCGCGATGCGCACCGTGATGCCCGCGGTGCTTGGGGTGTTGTTGGCCAGCGGGTAGCCCAGGTAGAACAGGTCCAGATCGGATTCGAGCGCCATGCCCGAGCGGTCGCCCATGTCGCGCATGAAGGCATACAGGCGTCCATACTCGGGGCCGTGGGCCGCGAAGGCCTTTTTAGCAAAATCGCCGTCCACCGGCAGCGCATCCACTTTCTTTTGCAGCTCCAGCCAGCCGCCGCGCAGGCCGTTCACCTCCTTGCTCAGGTCAAAGAACGGCTTGACGCGCGCAACTTCAGCTTCGATCTCCGCGAGCTTGCGGTCCACCACCGCCGCCTGCTGCTTGAAGCGCTGGCGCACGGTCTCGTCGCCCGCTGCGGCGGTGATGGCAATGCGGCGGCTCTCGATCAGTACCTTGTTCCACTCCACCAAATGCGCCATCAGCGACACGGCGGCGCGCTCCGAATCCAGCATACTCACACGCTGGTGCAGCGAGCTGACCTGAAGAAAGCCCATGTACAGGAGCAAGGCAAACACCACCAGCCCGGAGAGCACGAATTTGAGACTGAAACGCAGTCGCCCCATCAGGGCTACGGCGGGAGAAAAAAATGAGTTCATGGTGTTCTGGAATCAGAAATTTTTTTAATGGACACAAGCAGACCGTTCTGGCCTAGGTATTGACTAAAAGCTTTCCCAATCGCCCCCGTCCGCTTTGGCAGTCAGGACTGGTGCCGTCAGCGCAAGCTTCTTGGCGCTGGCGCTGATCGGCTTGGCGTGGGGCGCGTTGCCGAGTTTTCTGGGGGCTTGGGCCGTCTTGGCAGGCGTGTACTGGCGCTGCATGGGCGTACTGCGCACAGCGAAGCTCCCCTGACCCTGCGCGAGCTTGAACACCGCCACGACCTGCACCAGATCCTGCGACTGTGAATTCAGGCTGGAGGCCGCCGCCGCCATCTCCTCCACCAGCGCGGCGTTCTGCTGTGTGGCCTGGTCCATCTGGGTGACGGCTTCGCCCACCTGGGATACCCCGGCACTCTGCTCGGAACTGGCCGCACTGATCTCACCCATGAGGTCGGTGACGCGCCGGATGCTGCTCACCACCTCGGTCATGGTGGCACCGGCCTGGTCGACCAAGGCGGTGCCCTGCTCGACACGTTCCACGCTGTCGTTGATCAGGGTCTTGATTTCCTTCGCTGCATCGGCCGAGCGCCCGGCCAGGCTGCGCACCTCGGAGGCCACCACGGCAAAGCCGCGCCCTTGTTCGCCAGCACGCGCCGCTTCCACCGCCGCGTTCAGGGCCAGGATGTTGGTCTGGAAGGCAATGCCGTCAATCACGCTGATGATGTCGCTGATCTTCCGGGACGAATCGTTGATGCCTTTCATGGTGTCCACCACCTGGCTCACCACTTCACCACCCCGGATAGCGACAGTGGAAGCACTCTGGGCCAGCTGGTTGGCCTGTTTGGCGTTGTCGGCGTTTTGCTTGACGGTGGAGCTTAGCTCTTCCATCGAGGCGGCAGTTTCTTCCAGCGCGCTGGCCTGCTGCTCGGTACGGGCCGAGAGGTCGTGGTTGCCCTGGGCAATTTCAGCCGAGGCTGTAGCCACGCTCTCGGAGCCCAGGCGCACGTTCGAGACGACCCGGGTCAGGTTGTCCTGCATGGTTGACAGGGCCTGAAGAAGCAGGCCGATTTCATCGTTGCCGGCGGCACTCAGGGGTTGACTCAGGTCGCCTTCGCCAATGCGTTGCGCGGCAACACGGGCTGTATCGACGCCACGTGAAATGCTGCGCGACAGACTCCAACTAACGAAGACAGCAGCAGCCAGGGCCAGCACCAAGAGCAATCCACCCAGCAGATACAGCTGCCTGAACATCTCCTTGACTTCCTGTTCCGCCGCGTGGACATTGGCCGCTTCCCCCTCAACCATCACCTGCGTCGCACGGATGTAATCTTCTGTGACCGGCAGGAATTTGTTTTGCACCAGGGCACGGCCACCCGCGTCGTCGCCGGCGGCCTTCAGGGCGTTAACCTGGTCACGGGTCGCAATCCATGTCTTGCGGACTTCCCCCACATTTTCGGCGCGCTTTCTGGACTCGTTGTCTTGCACCTTGGCAAGAAAAGCCTTTTGTATCTCGGTTGTCCCGCGTGATGTCGCGGCCATCGACTCCTTGAAGAAGTCGAGCATGGTGCTGCCTTCCGAATAGCCTACCGCCAGAGAGCGTGCGGAATTTTGCCGCACATCACCCTGCCAGTTACCCGCCAACTGCAGCAGTTCGGCAGAATTCTCCATGCGCGTCGTCGCCGCGGAGGCCATTTCCACACGCCATGCAGTAACGCCTGTCAGCAGAAGAAAGACCGCGATGATGACGGCAAAACCAAGAGTGAGGCGCGTGGAAATTTTCAGGTTGTTCATTAACTTCTCCAAATCAGTATGTTGTTTCAGCGATCAAGCCCATGTCGGCGCTGGACATGAGTTTTTCGATGTCCATCAGGATCAGCATGCGCTCCTCGTCACCGTTCTTGATGGTGCCGAGGCCGATGATGTGTTCGGTACTCAGGGCGCCGCCGAACTCGGGCGCGGGCTTGATGTCCTGGCCCTGGAGCGCAATAACGTCGGACACAGAGTCCACCACCACGCCAATGACGCGCTGGCCGATGTTGAGCACGATGGTGACGGTCATGCCGTCGTAATTGACTTCGCTCAGACCGAACTTCATGCGCAGGTCGATGATGGGCACGATCACGCCGCGCAGGTTGACCACCCCCTTGATGAAGGACGGCGTGTTGGCCATGCGCGTGGGCTTGTCATAACCGCGGATTTCCTGCACGCGCAGGATGTCGATGCCGTACTCCTCGCTGCCGAGGCGAAAGCTCAGGTATTCACTCGCTGCTTGGGCGTTGTGGGCAACATGGGGGGCGGCATGGGAGGCGATTGGGGTACTCGTGTTCATGGTGTTGGGGCCGTTGGCGCTTGGGGTTGAAGTCAAAATTTAAAAAACTGGAAGGGGGCGGCAGCGGCTCAGGCGCGCCGCAGACGGGGCGCGTCGTGCATGGCCGGGGCCGCGAGGGCTTTCATCTGCCGGCGCAGGGCCACGGCATCGACGGCGCTGGCAACCTCGTAGCGGCTCAGCCGGATGACCTGCAAGGAGGCCTCCACGCTGCCGGTCTGCGTCTGCAGAGTCGAGGCAGAGATTGCCAGCTCCCTGACCATGCCCGCGTTTTGCTGGGTGATGGCTTCCAGCTGGTTCACCGCCGCTTTGATCTGCATCATGCCGGAGGCCTGCTCCTGCGCGCCGCCGGTCATTTCCTCGATCAGCGCGCTCACGCGGCGCACCTTCTCCAGCGACTCGTCCATCGTGGCGCGGGCCGATTCGGTAATGCGGGTGCCGTGCGTCACTTTGTCGGTCGAATCCTCGATCAGATCCTTGATCTCGCGCGCCGCGCTGGAGGTGCGCTGCGCCAGCGTCCGCACTTCGCTGGCCACCACGGCAAAACCGCGGCCCTGCTCGCCGGCGCGTGCCGCTTCCACGGCGGCATTGAGCGCCAGGATGTTGGTCTGGAAGGCGATGGCGTCAATCACCTGGTTGATTTCGCCGATGCGGCGCGAGGACTCGCTGATGGCCTGCATGTTGGCGCTGACTTGTTGTACCGCGTCGCTGCTGCGCTCGGTGACATGCGCGGCCTGGTGCGCCAGATCGGTGGCGCGGCGGGCCGATTCGGTGCCCTGCTGCAGGGTCGCGGTGATTTGCTCCATGGCGGCCGCGGTTTCCTCCAGATTGCTGGCCTGCGATTCGGTGCGGTCGGAGAGCTCCAGGTTGCCACGGACCAGGCCATCGGTTTCGCCGCGCATGTGGTGCATCTCCGTGCGAATGTCACTCACGATGGCGCGCACATTCACTACCACCTGGTTGAGCGAACGCTCCAGGCGACCCAGCAGGCCGCGGTGTTCGTTGGCGAGCTGGACCGTGAGGTCGCCCGCGGCCAGCGTGTCGGCGAACTTCACCAGGCTTTGCAGCGGCTGCAGCGTCAGGGCGTGGAGCCGCCAGGCTGCGCCCAGGCCCGCGAGTAGCATGCCGCCTGCGGCCACCAACACGCCGCCAGTGGCCAGTGCGGCGGCACCGCCAACGACCGAGGCGCCCGCGGCCAACCCGAGCAGCCCCATGCCGACCGACAAGCTGAGGACCTGGCTCTGCAAGCCCGGACGCAGCAGCCGCCCCAGGCGCGCCATCGGGTTCAGCTGCACCACGTGGCCCCCCTCAATGCGAATCGACTGCACCCCGGCACGGGCCTCCTGCTGCATGCGCGCGTACAGCGCCTCTGCAGCCTGGATCTGCGCGCGACTGGCCTCGGTGCGCACCGAGAGGTAGCCCGTCACGCGGCCATCGACTAGCAGCGGCGTGGCATTAGCCAGCACCCAGTAGTGGTCGCCGTTCTTGCGGCGATTTTTCACCGCCCCGGTCCAGGGCTGGCCGCTGCTGACCGTGGCCCAGAAGTCGCGAAAGGCTTCCTCGGGCATGTCGGGGTGACGCACCAGGTTATGCGGTTGGCCGAGCAACTCCTCGCGCGTGAAGCCGCTGATTTCGATGAAGCTGGCGTTGCAGTGCGTGATGCGACCCTTCAGGTCGGTGGTCGAGACCAGCATGGCGCCCGAGGGGAACGGGTATTCACATTCGGTAATGGGCAGATTGGTACGCATGGTGACGGTGCATTTGAGATCGCTCCAATCATCACAGCCTGCCGACGACTTGACCATCAGGCCAGACCGCATTTACGGGTAAGGGGATCGGAAAAAAAGGTAGGGGGGGCCCTACTCCTCGAGGGCTCAGGGCTGGGCCAGCAGCAATTGTTCGAAGGCCTGCGCGGACACGGGGCGAGAGAGGAAATAGCCCTGGCCGTAGTCGCAGCCCAGCGCCACCAGCAGGTCGCGCTGCTCGGCAGTCTCGATGCCTTCGGCCACCACCTCGAGCCCGAGCTTGTGGGCCATGACGATGATGGCCTCTACCAGTGCCTGGCTACTGAAATCGCTGACCATGTCACGAACAAAGGACTGGTCGATCTTGAGCACGTCGATGTCAAAGCGCTTGATGTAGGAGAGCGAGGAATAGCCGGTGCCGAAATCGTCGATGGCAACCGTGATGCCGGCCTGGCGCAGATCTTCGAGCTTGCGCACCACTTCTGGCCGGTGGTGGATCAGGATGCCCTCGGTGATCTCCACCACCAGCGCCGCGCCTGAGATGCCGTTTTGCTGAAGGTGCTCCATCCACTGCGCCGGGAAAGCCTCATTGGCAAACTGCACCGGCGATACGTTGACACTGGTCTGCAGCGGCACGCCCGTGCGCTTGATCAAGCCCTGCGTGAAGTGCATCGCTTCGCGGAACACCCAGTCGCCAATGCCGTGAATCAGACCGCTTTCCTCGGCCAGCGGAATGAATACCGCCGGGCTGACCAGTCCGTGCTGTGGGTGCCGCCAGCGCAGCAGCGCCTCGGTCTTGCAAATGCGGCCGGTGGCCAGGTCCACAATGGGCTGGTAAACCAGCTCGAATTGCCCCTTCTCCAGCGCACCGCGCAGGTCTGTGAGCAGGTGCCGGCGTTGCTGCGCATCCTGCTGCATCGCGGCAGTGAAATAACTGAAGCTGTTACGCCCCTGACCCTTGGCTGCATGCATGGCCTGGTCGGCATTGCGCAGCAGGCTGTGCGCATCCAGGCCGTCATCCGGGTACACGACAATGCCGATGCTGGCGGTGATGTGGGTGGTTTGACCGTCCAGGTCAAAAGGCTGGCGCATGGCGTCGAGCAGGCACAAGGCCACGCGTTCGATGTCTTGCGGGTGCGCGAATTCACTCAAGATGATGACGAATTCGTCGCCGCCCAGGCGGGCCACGGTGTCGACCTCGCTCACGCTGGCGCTCAGGCGTTGCGCGGTTTCTACCAGTAGGGCGTCGCCCATGGCATGGCCCTGCATGTCGTTGACCTGCTTGAAGTGGTCCAGATCGATGAACAGCAGCGCCAGCCGCGACGAGTCCCGTTGGGCACGCATGATGGCGTGCTCCAGGCGGTCAAAGAACAGGCGCCGGTTGGGCAACTGGGTCAACAGGTCGAAGTTCGCATGGTGCCAAGCCAGTTCGTCGGCCTGTTTCCGGTCGGTGATGTCGGTAAACAAGGCAATGCGCCGCAGTCCGCTGCCTTCGGGATCTTGCACTGAGTGGATGGTCAGCCATTCGACGAACAACTCGCCATTCTTGCGCCGGTTCCAGATTTCACCCTGCCAGTTGCCGCTGCGTGCCAGGGCTTGCCGCATGTCTTGGTAGAACGCCGCATCCTGCCGACCTGAGGACAGCAGATGTGGCGTGGCGCCGATGGCTTCGGCCCGGGAATAGCCCGTGATCTGTGTAAACGCCTGATTGACCGCAATGATCCGATTGGCCGCATCGGTCACCATAATGGCTTCCTGGCTGGTCTCAAACACCTGAGCACCGATCTTGAGTTCGGCGTCGTTGCGTTGGCGCTCGATGGCAATGCCGGCCAGATGGGCCGCTGACTCGATGAACTCGATTTCATGCGCCTGTGGCGTCTTGGAGCGCGCATGGTAGATGGCAAAAGTACCGATCACCTCGCCTGAGGACAGGCGAATCGGCTCGGCCCAGCAGGAGCGCACACCGGCTTGCGCGGCCACCTCGCGCATAGCGGCCCAGAAGGGGTGGGTCTGGATGTCTTCCGCCACGATGCGCTCGCCGGTGAAGGCCGCGTGGCCGCATGAACGGGCGCCATAGCTAACTTCCTGACCATTGATGGCCTGGTTGAAGAAGTCGGGCAGGCTCGGGGCTGCCGCTGTGCGCAGGCGTTTCGGACGGCCTTCGATCAACACAATAGCGCAGCGCAGGCCGTCTTCATCGGCCTCGATGCCACGCACCAGTCTGTCCAGAATTTGCAACAGCGGCTCGTGCCGGGCCAGCATCTCCAGCACCTGGCTGCGAACGTTTTCACGCCGTTGCACCCGGATCAGCTCGGTAACGTCGGTGGAAATGCCGCACAGCGCGTAAATGCTGCCATCGGGGCGGCGCATTGGCATCCTGACGGACATGGTGTGTTTGGTCTGACCACGGCGTGATGCCAGGTAGACGATAACCCGCAGGGTTTCCCCGTCTTCGATCACGCGCCTGTCGTGCTCGCGCAGCACGTCCGCTGTCTCGGTGGTATAGAACTGCTCGTCGTTGCGGCCCACCATGTCGTCCAGGCTGGCCGCGCCGGCAAAATCGAGCACGGAGCGATTGGCGAACACATAATGGTAGTTGCTGTCTTTCACGAAAATGCTGGCGCCCGCGTTTTCCAGGATGGCCGCAAGCTTGGCTTCGCTTGTCCGCAAGGCATCGAGCGCGGCCTGCTGTTGGGCCCGCTGGCGCAGGATCAGCCACACTGAGGCAATCGACACGCCCATGAACAACGCGGCCAGCACCGCCATCTGCACGACATCATCGCGCCACTGCGACAGGTAGTCCACCGGTGCGCTGCCCACAACGAGGTAGTAGGGGTAGCCCTTGAGCTTGGTGAAAACAAACAGACGTTCGATCTGGTCCACCGGTTGAACTGACTTATAGCGCCCGGCCATTTCTCCGGCCTCGATTTGGGCCCGTAGCTCAGGCGACGTCGCTTTGCCGCCGAGCGGGAAGGCGTCTGACGCCGGGTGACGAACTGTCAAGCCTAGTTCGATGTCTCGCAACGCAATACTGCCGTGCGGTCCCGCGTCCAGACTTTCGAACAAGCGTTGGAGATGCGCCAGTCTCACATCGGCATAGACGATGCCAGCAAAGCTGCCATCGGGCCGGTCAATGCGGCGTGCCAGCGGGATCCCCCATTCCTGGCCGATACGTGTGAATATCGGCGTGGTCACGACCAGGCCCGCCCGGGGTGACTCGCGCAGACGGCTGAAGTATTCGCGGTCGGCGATGTTCAACTGCACCTGGGGCGTGATGTTCTTGCCTGCCCTGACCCGGCCGGTTTCATCTGCCATGCCCATGGCGCCGATTTCCTCCAACAGGATCAGGTTGCGCTCAATCACTGCATTGAACCGTTCGGGATCGCCCCCCCCGCGCCCCATGCCCCGCTGTGCCACTTCCGTCAGCGACTGCAGCACGAGGTCGACTTTTGCAAAGTTATCCTCCACTTTCTGACTCAGCACCAGCAGCAGGTTTTGCGCTGACACTTCGGCACGCGTTTCATTTTCTCGATAGCTGCGATGCAGGGACAGCACCATGGCGGCCATGACCAAGCCGTTGAGCAACACGGCAGAGATGATTATCCAGCGCCTGAATCGGGAGGGTGAACGCATTGTCATAGTCAAGGTCAATCGGCTGTTGAATCAGCAGTCCATGACTTGTTATTCCACCAGGCCGTGATCTATGGCGTAACGAACCAACTCTGCGGTTGATGCAAAACTCATTTTTTCCATCAACCGCGCCTTGTGCGTGCTAATGGTCTTGTCACTCAGAGAGAGTTTCTGGGCAATGTCACTGACGCGCAAGCCTTGGGCGAGCAGCCGCAGGACCTCCAGCTCTCGGTTGGTCAGCGTGAGGTGGTCGGCCCGGCGCGTGACGCCGGAGACCTCGAATGCCATGCGTTCGGCCAGCAGGGGATCGATGAAACGGCCGCCACCGGCGACCTTGCGCACGGCGGCCAGCAGGGTTTGCGAGTCCTGGTCCTTGGTCAGGTAGCCGTTGGCGCCCGCCTTGAGAGCGCGCTGCGCGATTTGCGGCTCTTCGTGCATGGACAGTACGAGAATGGGCAGGGCGGGGTAGTGTGCCCGCACGCGGGTGATGAGGTCATCGCCCGAGATGCCGGGCATGGTCATGTCCAGCAGGAGCAGGTCTACTTGGGTTTGGCGCAGGCTGTCGAGGACTTCAGCACCCGAGGTGGCCTCGCCCACCACTTCAATGTCAGGCATCAGGGCGAAGAGCTGTTTGAGGCCCTCGCGCATGATTCGGTGATCATCGGCAAGTAGCACACGAAGGCTGGACGTGCTGTTCATGGCAATGTCGGTCCTTTTTGTGGTCTGGTTTTGTAGTATCACGGCTGTGCCTATCTCTAATATGGCTGCAACGATAGCTCAGCCATTGGCCTCATGCCATCAGGCACGCCTGAAATCGGGGTAGGGGGACACCTACCGGAGAACCGGCAAGCCGGATGCCCGCCCTGCGGAGAGGGGAATGCGAATGCGAATCGTGGTGCCCTGGCCGGGGGCGCTGACTATATCCAAGCGACCGCCCAGAATGTGGCAGCGCTCGCGCATTCCTTCCAACCCAAAGGACTTTTCCCGGACATCGGCTGGCTCGAAGCCTGCGCCGTCGTCGCGTACTTCCATCCGGCACTCGGTGGCCAGCAGGTCCAGCGCGATGTCCACCCGCCGGGCCTGGGCATGGCGCGCCACATTGGTGAGCGACTCCTGCGCGATGCGAAACAACACGGTGGCAATGTCGTCGGGCAGGGAAATCTTTTCGTTGGAGAGGGTGAGTCGGCCCAGCAGGCCGGTAGTGCGCTGGAAGTCGTTGATCAGCCACTCCAGGCCAGGCACGATACCGGCATCCAGCACGGGTGAGCGCAGTTTGGAGACCACGTCGCGCACCACGCGGATGGTCTGGTCGGTCAAGTTCATGAGGCTCTGCAACTGCGGGGTGAGCTCGTTGCTGCCGGGCGGGGCCTGCAGCATCAGGGTGGAGAGGCGCATGCGCAGCCCGCCCAGCATCTGCCCTAGGTCATCATGGATTTCGCGGGCAATATAGCGGCGCTCGTCCTCGCGCGCGTTTTCGCGACGGATCGATATCTCACGCAGCATGTCGCGCGACTCGCGCAACTGGCGCGTGTTCTCCACCACGATGGTTTCGAGCCGGTGGCGCAGCCGGTTGAGCTCCAGATGGGTGCTCACACGCGCCAGCAGTTCCTCCTGCTGAAAGGGTTTGGTGATGAAGTCCACCGCGCCGAGCTCAAAGCCCCGCACTTTCTCGGACAGCGGCGTCACCGCGCTGACGAAAATAACCGGTATGTCGCGGGTCTTGGGCAGCGCCTTCAAACGCTGGCAGACCTCAAAACCGTCCATGCCAGGCATGAAGACGTCGAGCAGGATGAGGTCAGGCGGGTTGACTGTGGCTGATCGCAGGGCCAGCTCGCCGCTGTCGGCCGAGCGCACCTCGTAGCCCTGCGCCTTGAGGATGTCGGACAGCAGCTTGAGCGAATCGAGCGTGTCGTCCACCACCAGAATCCTGCCTTTGTCGTTCATGCCGTCGCGCCCTCCGGGTGTTGTTCCAGCGCTGCCAGAACCGGGGTGTAGTGGTACTGGTCAGCATGGTGGGCCAGCACCTCGCCCAGTAAGGCATCGCATTGTGCCACCTGCGCGATGACGGCTTCAATGCGTTCGCTGTCCAGGCTGATCAGGGCGTCCCGCAGCGCCTGGCGCAGGGCGGGTGGCAGCGCGGCCAGCGCCTTGGGCGCCAGGGCTTCGGGCGAAGCGTCCTGCGCCAGGTCGATGCTGTCGCTGACGGGTAGGGGCGTTGGCACTTCTGCAGCCGTGGCTTCAATCACCGGCAGGCTCACCCGGAAAGTGGCGCCTTCGCCCGGTGTGCTTTCCAGACTGATCGTGCCGCCCATGAGCTCAATAAATTTCCGGGTGATGGTCAGACCGAGGCCGGTACCGCCCTGCGTCGAGAACTCGCCGACCTGCACGAAAGGCTCGAAGATCCGATCCAGGTCCTGTGGCTGCAGGCCTACGCCGCTGTCCTGCACCTCGATGCTCAGCCACGCTCCGGTGCTGTCATGCTGCCAGCGTAGCCGCAGGATCACACCGCCTTGCGGCGTGAATTTGATGGCGTTGGACAGCAGGTTGATGAGCACTTGTCGCAGCTTGGCTTGATCCACGCGCAGGTAGTGCGGGACCTCCGCCGTTTCGTCCAGCGACAGTTCCAGTTCCTTTTCATCGGCACGCACGCGCAGCATGTCCATGACATCGCGCACCAGGCGGCGCAGATCGACGGCACCGATGTCCATCGGCATGCGGCCGGCCTCGATTCGCGACATGTCCAGGATGTCGTTGACCAGGTCCAGCAGGTGCTCACCGCTGCGTTGGATGATGTCAAGGTTTTTCCGCTGCGCCGCCGTGGTGTCAGGGGCTCGCCGCATGAGGACGGAAAAACCGAGCACGGCATTGAGGGGGGTCCGTAGTTCATGGCTCATGTGCGAGATGAACTCGCTCTTGGCCCGACTGGCTTCTTCGGCCGCGCGGCGCGCTGCCTGTTCATTGCGCGCCTGTACCTGATCGGTGACATCGAAGATGACGCCGATCAGGTGCGATGGCGCGCCCTGGGCATCGGTCTCCGGTTGGGCACGGGTTATCAACCAGCGCGTGCCGCCGTCGGGCAGGTTGATGGGCAGTTCCATCTCGAACGGGGTCTGGGTCCGGATGCACCAGTTGCGATGCACCCGCAAGCGCAGGTGCATCTGCGACCCCAGCGCGGCGGCCACGATTTCGTCCGGAACCAGGCCGCCTCCGGGCTCATGACCGAACAGACGGTAGGCTTGATCATCCCAGAGTGGCTCGCGCGCATCCAGATCGTATTCCCAGATGCCGATGCCTGCTCCGCGCGCCGCCAGCTCCAGTCGCTGCATGGCCAGGCGTGCGAGCAGGGTGGCCTGGTCGCGTTCGCGCCGGGTGCGCAGTGCCTCGATGCCATAGGCCACGTCGTTGGCCAGCAGCTCGAGCAGCTCGATTTCGATCGGGTTGAAGGCATTTTTTTTCTGGGAGTAAATCGTCATGAGCCAGCGCACCTCGCCATCCACCTTGAGCGGTACCGACACCATGGACTGGATGCCGTAAGGGCGGGCACGTTCATTCCAGAAGGCGTGGCTGGGGTCGGTCTCCACATCGTTGATAGCCACCGCCCGACCACTGCGAGCCGCCAGCGGAGACGGGCCGCGCCCGGCCGGGGAGTCGTCGAGCCGGATGTCCACCCCGTCCAGGTAGCCAGCGGCCTGTCCATACGCATGTAGCACCTCTATGCGCTGTTCGGCTGGCCGGGTCTCGAAAATTGCCGCCAACAGGTAGCCGCCACGCTCCACGACGGCGCGGCAGATCGACTGGTAAAGCGAGGTTTCATCCTCGGCTCGGATCACGGAAGAGATAACTTCGCGCGTAAGCAGCAGGGTGTTGTCCTGGCTTCTGCGCCAGGTGATCTGATGGGGAGGGAAGGCTGGCTTGCCGGAATCGTTCGATGTCATACTTATGAATGGATGTTCTGTGCCATCCTGGGTGGCAGAATTTTGACATGAAAACGAGTCGATAGAGAGAAGGAGCGTATTCCGGCGATCGTGACCGCTTTGGGAGGCTATGGATTTATATGCATTGGGTTCGTTTCTTGAAGTTCACTTGTTACCAGTGACTGACGGCTTTGGGATCAAGACCGGGCGTTCAACGGGAACCCAACCAACGACCGCAGTTGGTCGGGACATGACGGTCACGTCCGTTTTTAAAACATTAATTTTCGCTCCATGGTACGGCTTGCCAAGGACTTTCGACCATTGCTCGGGACTGCTTTGGGTTGGGTACTGCGTAAGCGCCCGACCAACACCCACCTTGACGCGGCGCCGTTGTTGAGTCAGATGTCCATGACGTGACTCAACATGGCAAACGGAACTCGCCAGCCGGTCCTGCCTCGCATTCGACTGAAGCTGTGCGCTGATTGATGCGCGTAATCGTTCCCACCTGATGCTGCAGATACTTGTCGGTAAACGAGACCTTGTCCCCGCGACGGAAGTCATCGCGGCCTGGCTTTTGTGGAGGTAGTTGAATGTTGATGGTCGGTGATTCACTTTCAACCCGATCGCTATCTGCGCCCGGATCGATGGCCGCGTAAGAGAGCTTCCACTGCGAGCAGGTGCCGTCTTCGTGCACGGTGACTTGGTCATTTTTGATCGCCACGATTTTGCCCGGCCGCATTTGGCCGGTGCGCCAATCCATGAATTGCACTGACTTGCCAAGGTTGAGCTTGTTGCGGATCGCGACGATGCGTCGAGGGTGAGCCAGCAACCGGTCAATGATACTGCTGAGCTCGAACAGTTCGAGGCTGCTGGCATTTGACAGCACCTCAATCAGCGTGGGTGTCATTCATGGACACCATTTTGCCAAAGGCGCCGCTGCCTCAGGCCGCCAGCGCCAACACCGGTGCCGCTTTCATTTGAGAGTTGAGCTTGTCGGCCACCGCCCACGGCAACAACTCCGCAACCCGGTTGATAGGGTGGTCAGCGATGCGCTCCAGCACATGCAGGACTTTTCCTGCGCAGCCTACTTGCGTGGGAATATGAGCCAGTCTACGAACCCGCACTGACCGTCGGCAGCGGACTAAGCCGCGTCCTGGCGCCCGTGTCGATGTAGGAGGTCATTGCCTGCTCTGGCACGGCTTTCGGACCGTTGGGCGTCTTGGTGCGCGGTAACATCCGCGCATGGACAAAACCGACTCCCTGCCACGCGATGCCCAGAGCATTCTGGAGCTGGCGGCACGCTCCATGTTCGACCTGTTTGCCAATGCCAGCGAGGGCATGATGCTGGTGGACCGGCAAGCCCGCGTGGTCTGGATCAACGAGCAGTACAAACGGTTCTTGCCCGCTTTGGGTTTCGAGCGGGTCGAAGATTTTGTCGGCCACCCGGTGGCCAGCGTGGTGCAAAACACCCAGATGCATCACGTGCTGGAGAGCGGTAAGCCCATTCTGATCGACTTGCTCACCAACCGGGCCGGCACCTTTGTGGTCAGCCGCATTCCGCTGCGCGACAACGTGGGGGAGGTGATTGGCGCGTTGGGCATCGTCTTGTTTGACCACGCCGAAACCAGTCTGCAGCCTCTGGTGGGCAAGTTTGCCCTGTTGCAGCGCGATCTGGATGACGCCCGGCGTGAACTGGCGAGCGAACGCATCAGCCAGCGCATGAGCCAGCGCAATGGCCAACGTCAGTCCCGGTATACGTTTGCCAGTTTTGTGGGCGCCAGCCCCGCCGCCGTCGAGGTCAAGCGACAGGCGCGTCGGGCGGCGCAAACCGCCAGCCCGGTGCTGCTGCTGGGTGAAACCGGTACCGGCAAAGAGCTGCTGGCCCATGCGATTCACGCTTCATCCGCGCGGGCGGACGGCCCTTTCATCAGCCTGAACATTGCGGCGGTGCCCGATACCCTGCTGGAGGCCGAGTTCTTTGGTGTGGCGCCCGGTGCTTACACCGGTGCTGATCGCAAGGGACGGGAGGGCAAGTTCCGCCTGGCGCACGGCGGCACGCTTTTTCTCGATGAAATTGGCGACATGCCGCTGGGTTTGCAGGCCAAGCTGCTGCGCGCCCTGCAGGAAGGCGAGATCGAGCCACTGGGATCGAACAAGCTCATTCCCTTTGATGCGCGGGTGATTGCCGCCACCTCGCGCGATTTGACCAGGCTGGTACGCGAGGGCCACTTTCGGGAAGACCTCTACTATCGCCTGAACGTGTTGCCCATACGGGTGCCACCGCTGCGTGAGCGGCGCGAGGACATTCCCGCGCTGGTGGAGGTGTTGGGTGAAGACATGGCCCTGCGCAGCGGCGCACAGCCGCCCGAGCTCAGCGATGCGGCGCTGTCGCTTTTGTCCGCGCAAGTCTGGCGTGGCAACATCCGCGAACTGCGCAATGTGCTGGAGCAGGCCACGATGCGCAGCGACTCGCATCGCATCGATGTGTCGCAACTGACCGCCGTGCTGCGCGAATCGGGCGTTGCGCAACTCGAACCAGTGGCAGCGCCCGCACTGGGTGCGGCAGCGGGGGCCGTCACTGCGATGGTCCGGCCCCTGGCTGAGCAGGTGGCAGAGCTGGAGCGCGAAGCCATTGCCGCGGCCATGACGGCGGTCCGGGGCAACAAGGTGGCAGCCGCAAAAATGCTGGGCATTTCGCGTGCCAAGCTTTATGAGCGTCTTGGCGATAATGCCTGAAAATGATACAAAATGAATGAAATTCATACATCATGAAATGTATGAAAATAATACAAAAATCCCATTTGAAGGATTGATCCCAATTAAATCAATGACTTGCGATTTGGCATGTTTGGTGCATAGACTCTAGGGTCAATTACATAACAGGAGACAAATATGCATCGTCGTACTTGGGTTGCGCATGCCGCGCTGGCTGCTGCCGCATTGGCCTGCACCCTGACTTCTGGCTTGGCATTCAGCCAGTCCAAGGAAATCAAGATCGCCCACATTTACAGCAAGACCGGCCCGCTGGAAGCCTATGGCAAGCAAACCGCAACCGGCTTCATGATGGGTCTGGACTACGCCACTGGCGGCACCATGATGGTGGCCGGCAAAAAAATAGTGGTGATTGAAAAAGACGATCAGGGCAAGCCTGATCTGGGCAAGAGTTTGCTGGCCACGGCCTACGGTGACGACAAGGTCGATCTGGCCGTGGGCCCGACCGCCTCGCCGGTAGCGCTGGCAATGTTGCCGGTGGCCGAGGAATACAAGAAGATCCTGTTGGTTGAGCCCGCCGTGGCCGACTCAATTACCGGCGACAAATGGAACAAGTACATATTCCGTACCGGGCGCAACAGTTCGCAAGATGCAATTTCCAATGCAGTGGCGCTTGACAAGGCGGGGATAACGATTGCCACCATGGCACAAGACTCGGCCTTTGGCCGTGACGGCGTCAAGGCCTTCAAGGAAGCGATCAAGAAGGCCAAGCTGGTACATGAAGAGTATTTGCCACCGGCCACCACTGACTTCACCGCCGGGGCGCAACGTCTGATCGACAAACTCAAGGATCAACCCGGTCGAAAGGTGATCTTCATTATCTGGGCCGGCGGCAATCCCTTCAAGATTGCCGATATGGATTTGAAGCGTCACGGCATCGAGATCGCCACGGGTGGCAACATCCTGCCGGCCATGGCGGCTTACAAGCAGTTCCCCGGCATGGAAGGCGCGGCCTACTATTACTTTGGTATCCCGAAGAACCCGGTCAACGAGGCCATGGTGGCGCAGCACTACAAGCAGTTCAAATCACCGCCGGACTTCTTCACCGCTGGTGGCTTCTCAGCTGCGATGGCGGTGGTGACGGCGCTCAAAAAATCCAATGGCGACGCGACAGCGAACACGCTGATCAAGACCATGGAAGGCATGAGCTTTGACACGCCCAAGGGCAAGATGACGTTCCGCAAGGAAGACCACCAGGCCATGCAGAGCATGTACCACTTCAAGATCAAAGTGGACCCGGCCTTTGCCTGGGGTGTGCCTGAACTCGTGCGCGAGATCAAGGCCGAAGAGATGAATATTCCCATCCGCAACAAGCGCTAATTGATGAGGTGCTCGGCTACTGCGCAGGCCGATAGCGGCGTTGCGCAGTGCTCGAAATCCTCTCGTACCTGAGTACGTTCCCGCTTCTGTGGGCTGTGCGCCTTGCTCTCGACCCGCTCGCTACGCCGCTCCCCCCCATCAAGGGAGCTTTAAAACATGCTTGAAACCAAACAACTCACGGTCCGCTTCGGCGGGCACGTGGCGGTGAATGCTGTCAGCTGCGCTTTCCGGCCCGGCACGCTGACCGCCATCGTCGGCCCCAATGGCGCGGGCAAGACCACCTATTTCAATCTGATTTCGGGTCAGATCAAGGCCACCGCGGGTGAGGTCCTGCTCAACGGCAACAGTCTCGCGGGCATGAGTCCGTCCAGCAGAACCCGTGCCGGCTTGGGGCGGGCGTTTCAACTGACCAATCTGTTCCCCAATCTGTCGGTGCTGGAGAACGTGCGCCTCGCCGTGCAGGCGGCGCGCTCCGGCGCGCATTTGCGCGGGCTCAATCTGTGGAGCATCTGGAGTGACCACAAGGCCCTGACCCAGCTTGCCGAAGAAGTCCTGGAGGCCGTGGCCATGAACGACAAACAGCACACGCTGGTGGCCAGCTTGCCGCACGGTGACCAGCGCAAGCTTGAAGTAGCCCTGCTGATGGCGCTGGACCCACTGGTCTACATGTTCGACGAACCCACCGCGGGCATGAGTCACGATGAAGCGCCGGTCATTCTCAACCTGATTCGTGCGCTGAAAAGCGACAAGACCAAGACCATCCTGCTGGTGGAGCACAAGATGGACGTGGTGCGCGAGCTGGCCGACCGCATTATCGTGCTGCACAACGGCTCGCTGGTGGCCGATGGTCAACCCGCGGAAGTGATTGCCTCACCGGTGGTGCAGGAGGCTTATCTGGGCGTGGCTCCGGTCGCCCCGTTCGCCCAGGCCGGGGCGGGGGAGGGCGTATGAGCGACATACTTCTCCAGCTGGCGGGGGTGCATACCCATATTGGCGCGTACCACATCCTGCATGGCGTGGACCTGTTGGTACCGCGGGGCCAGCTCACCATGCTGCTGGGGCGCAACGGCGCCGGCAAGACCACTACCCTGCGCACCATCATGGGCTTGTGGCATGCAAGCCAGGGCAGCGTGACGTTTGCCAACTCTGACATCACCGCCAGCAGCACACCAGAGATCGCGGCGCGCAATATCGCCTACGTGCCCGAGAACATGGGCATTTTCTCTGACCTCACCGTCAAGGAAAACATGTTGCTCGCGGCCAGAAGCGCCAAGCGCGCCAGCCAGATGGACGAGGCGCGCCTCAAGTGGATCTTTTCCCTGTTTCCTGCGGTGGAGAAATTCTGGACTCACCCGGCCGGCAAGCTCTCAGGCGGGCAAAAGCAGATGCTGGCGGTGGCGCGCGCCATTGTGGAGCCGCGTGAACTGCTGATTGTGGACGAGCCCAGCAAGGGCCTGGCGCCGGCCATTATCAACAACATGATCGACGCCTTTGCCCAGCTCAAGGCCACCGGCACCACTATCTTGCTGGTGGAGCAGAACATCAACTTCGCCAAGCGCCTGGGCGACCGGGTGGCTGTGATGGACAACGGCCGCGTGGTGCATGCGGGCGCCATGAAGGAACTGGCCGAAGACGAAAAACTGCAGCAGTCGCTGCTGGGGTTGGCAATATGAACAAGATGGACCTCGACTGGAAACCGCTGGTGCTGGTGCCGTCGCTGGCTTTGCTGGTGCTGCCCTTCATCGGTTCACCGTCCACCTGGCTCACGCTCACCGTGGCGGGCCTGGCCATGGGCATGATCATCTTCATCATCGCCTCCGGACTCACCCTGGTGTTTGGCTTGATGGACGTGCTGAATTTCGGCCACGGCGTGTTCATTGCGCTGGGTGCCTTTGTCGCCACCACGGTCCTGGGCCTGATGGGCGACTGGACCGGCTCGCAGGATCTGTGGCGCAACCTGATGGCGGTGTTCCCGGCCATGCTCGTGGCCATGCTGGTGGCGGGCGCTGTCGGGCTGGCGTTTGAGCGTTTCATTGTGCGGCCGGTGTATGGCCAGCACCTCAAGCAGATCCTGATCACCATGGGCGGCATGATCATTGGTGAAGAACTCATCAAGGTGATTTGGGGTCCGGCACAGATTGCGTTGCCCCTGCCCGAGGCGTTGCGCGGCTCGCTGCTGCTGGGCGATGCGGCGATCGAAAAGTACCGGCTGCTGGCAGTGGTGGTCGGGCTGGCGGTGTTTGGGCTGCTGGCCTGGACGCTGAGCCGCACCAAGATTGGTTTGCTCATCCGCGCCGGTGTGCAGGACCGCGAGATGGTGGAGTCTTTGGGCTACCGCATCAGGCGACTCTTCATCGGGGTCTTTGTGGTGGGCAGTGCGCTGGCTGGCTTGGGCGGCGTCATGTGGGGGCTGTACCAGCAAAGCGTCACGCCGCAAATGGGCGCGCAGGTCAATGTGCTGATCTTCATCGTGATCATCATCGGCGGGCTAGGCTCGACCGGGGGTGCCCTGATTGGCGCCCTGCTGGTGGGCCTGATGGCCAACTACACCGGCTTCTTGCTTCCCAAGGTTGCTCTGTTCTCCAACATCGCGCTGATGGTGGCGATTTTGCTTTGGCGTCCGCAGGGTGTGTACCCGGTGGCGAACCGATAGGAAGGACTGATCATGTTGACAAGATTGCTGTCCAACGATTTTCCCCGCAGCCGTGTGCTGGCGGTGCTGCTGGTTGCCCTGCTCATCGCGCTGGCCGCTGCGCCCTTCATTTTTCCGGGCGTCAAGGCGCTCAACGTGGCCGCCAAAGTGCTGGTGTTCATTGTGCTGGTAGCCAGTTTCGATTTGTTGCTGGGTTACACCGGCATCGTCAGTTTTGCCCACACCATGTTCTTTGGCATTGGCGCCTATGGCATCGCCGTCGCGACGACCCGCATGGGGCCGACCTGGGAAGCGTTGGCTGTCGGGCTGCTTTCCTCCCTGGCGCTCTCGTTTGTGCTGGCCCTGCTGGTGGGCCTGTTCTCGCTGCGGGTGCGCGCCATCTTTTTTGCCATGATCACGCTGGCGGTGGCCTCGGCATTTTTGACGCTGGCGTCGCAGCTGTCCGATATCACGGGGGGGGAAGATGGCCTGAGTTTCAAAGTGCCGGAGCTCTTGTCCCCCAGTTTCGAATTTAGGGAAGAACCCTTTCTGGGTGTCATGCTGGATGGGAGACTGCTGTGCTACTACCTTTTGTTTGTGGCGGCACTGGTGCTCTTGTTGGCCCTGCTGCGCATCGTGAACTCACCGTTTGGTCGTGTGCTGCAAGCGATTCGTGAAAACGAGTTTCGCGCCGAGGCGATTGGTTACCGCGTCGTGGTCTACCGCACCACATCCAGCATTTTGTCGGCCTTGTTTGCCTGTCTGGCCGGGGCCATGCTGGCACTCTGGCTGCGTTACAACGGACCCGATACCTCTCTGTCTTTCGAGATCATGATGGATGTGCTGCTCATTGTGGTGATCGGCGGTATGGGCACCATTTACGGCGCAGCCATCGGCGCGGCGCTGTTCCTGGTCGCGCAAAGCTACCTGCAGGATTTGTTGCGGCTGGGCAGTGAGGCTGCATCTGGCCTGCCCTGGCTGGCGGCCTTGTTATCGCCAGATCGCTGGCTGCTCTGGCTGGGCGTGCTGTTTGTGTTGTCGGTGTATTACTTCCCCACGGGTGTGGTGGGGCGTTTGCGTGCCAGTGCCGCCGCAGGAGGCCGGTCATGAGCCTGAGTTCGCCATGTTCTTCGAACTACGTGACCTGTGCCGGGCGCGAGATCCACTACACCGAGTGGGGTGCACAGCATAAGCGCACCGTGATGGCCTGGCACGGCCTGGCGCGCACCGGGCGCGACATGGACGAGCTGGCCGAGCACCTGAGCGAGCGCTACCGGGTCATTTGCCCCGATACCATCGGACGCGGTTTGAGTCAATGGAGTCCGCTGCCGGCGCAAGAGTACTGTCTGTCGTTTTATGCCCGGATCGCGCTTGAATTGTTTGATCAACTCCAGATTGAAAAAGCGCATTGGGTGGGCACGTCCATGGGCGGCGCCATTGGACTTGTGTGCGCGTCGGGACTTTTGCAGCCCCGCATGCAACAACGCATCCAGAGCCTGACCTTGAACGACAACGCACCGCAACTGGCAGAGGCCGCCATTGGTCGCATTCGTGCCTACGCTGGCAACCCTCCGGCTTTTGATACGCTGCTGGAGCTCGAAGCCTTTTTTCGCCAGGTGTACAAGCCCTATGGCTGGTTGAGCGATGCGCAGTGGCGGCGTTTGACCGAAACCTCCATGCGGCGTCTGCCGGACGGTCGCGTCACACCGCACTATGACCCGGCCATGGTGCAGCAGTTCATCAGCTACCCGGACGACTATTTGATCTGGAACCATTACGACGCGATCACGGTTCCCGTACTGTGCTTGCGCGGTGCCGACTCCGATCTGGTGCTGCGTGAGACGACCGACGCGATGATGCACCGCGGCCCAGGCGTTGCAGGCTTGACGCAGGTAGTGGAGATCACCGGCTGCGGTCACGCCCCGGCACTCAACGTGCTCGACCAGCTGGAGCGAGTGGCAGCGTTCATTGATGCCGCACATTGAGCCTCCATGCTATTGAATACCTAGCTTCTTAGTCAATATTCACGAGGGCTGGAGCCCTATTTAATGCTTAACGGGATCTAAAAATCCCCATTTTTACCGTGCCGGCCCGGCATCCAGTCGCAGTGGCTTGCGCGGCATCCCAAGGCTAGCCGGGGCGGCGGGACGCTGCAGCTTCATCTGCCGGCGCAGCGCCACCGCGTCCTGCGTGGCCACGGCTTCGATACGAGAAGCTTGACCGCAGCTTCCTGGCACTCAACCACTTGGCTGCATCCAGCATGGCGCTCCGTAAGATCAAGTTGAATGTAAATATTATTTCCGGATAAGTTCCAAATGTGCCTGCTTCATGAACCAGTCCAGCGCCATGACATCAGCGGACTGAACCTATCGTTGTTCAAAGCAATACTTGTCCATTTAAATAGCTAATAAATAGCTTGCTATCAGTCTTTTTTGGTCATTAAAATAGACCAATGCAATACCCGACAACTGCAATCATTGAGGTACATCACGCGGGCAAGTGGCATCCGGCAGCGGAATTGCATGCGCTCAGTCACGACCGCGTTCGATTCAATTACCTGGATGAGTATGTCTTTGGCGACATCAATCTCCCGGTGTCCTTGACGATGCCTGTGGGTTTGTGGCCAGAGCCCAAGGTGGAAGGTCCGATGGGGCTGCAACCAGATCACAGACCCCCGTCGTTTCTGTATGACCTGGTGCCGCAAGGGAAAGGTCGCAAATTTCTTCTCTCTACCCTGAAGTTGGCAGACAGCGACGAGATGATCATGCCACTGGTGATGGCGGGTGCATTCAACCCGATTGGATGCCTTCGAATCAACACGGCAATGGACTTTTATGCGCAAGAGGCCGCAAAGAATCCAGACCCGCAAATGACCGATGGCGTGAGTCTTGACGACATTACACAGCGCAGCGATGAGTTCCTTGACCACATCGCACTCCATTCCATGCTCGCAACCGGTACTACTGGCGTGCAAGGGGTGGCGCCCAAATTCCTGCTAACGACTGATCGCAATGGGCGTTGGTTCGCTGATATGGCGCTTCCCGATGATCGCGCCCATGAACACTGGCTTGTGAAGCTGCCTCGTGGGAGAAGTGATGAAGACCGGGCGGTGCTGCGCAATGAGGCTGCGTACCTGAGGGTGGCCGCTGCAGTTGGATTGCGGTGCAAATATGAACCCATGCTCCACGGAGAAATGCTGTTCGTTCGCCGATTCGACAGGGAAGTTGGACCAGACAGTGTGAAACTCCTGCATCAGGAGAGCCTTGCCAGTGTTATTGGCCAGCGCGGCTTTGGGATGGCGCAATCTCAACAATCACTCGTGACCGGGATCCGCTCCGTTGTCACTGACACCGCTCGTGAAACTCTTGAATTCATCAAGCGAGATGTACTCAACCAAGCCCTTCGCAACACCGACAACCACGCCAGAAACACCGCGGTGCAACGCACCAGTGATGGGTGTATTCAGCTCACGCCCGTCTTCGACTTTGCGCCGATGTTCAAAGACCCGGAAGTCATCCCGCGCAGTTGCGTTTGGCGCGACAAGGCGGGTGTAAGGCAATCAGATTGGAAGCAGGTTATCGAGCAACTTGGAGTTCCAGACGATGAGCGTGCCTCGATCGCGGCGGAGTTGGCTGAGTTTGCAGCGACAGTGGGCCGACTGGACGTGATCGCACGGGATTGCGGTGTGGAACAGGAGGTGCTAAGCCAATGCTTAATGGCAATCGAGAACCAAGTGCGACAACTTGAGGATTTGGGTTGCATCCGTCATGGATAAGCGCGTCAAAAAGCCGGTTCCGCCCGATGTGGCCGCTAGCAGGCGAGAGGAGTTTTACGCAAACATCGCCAATGGCTCCTTGACAATTCCAGAGGCTGTGGTGGCTATGCGAAAGATCAGTCGATTAACCCAGGCTGAGTTCGCAAAACACCGTGGTGTCAGTGTGCAATCGCTCAAGCAAATTGAAGCGGGCACAGCGAACCCCACTGTTGACACGCTAAAAAAGATATCCAGCATCTTCGGATTGGAGATTGGGTTTGTCGCGAAGGGGCGCCATGCTTAACGTAGAAACCACTCGCCGTGAGCTTTGATTTCGTCATACATCGCATCAGGCGCCAGATCAAGATTTCCTGGCCACGTTACCGCGCCCAATTCAACGCGCACCTGGCGGAAGAAATTCGGATCCATCAAGACCTCAAAAACACCAGTCAGGTGAGCCGCTTCAAATCTAACCGTGCCTTGCATACCGTCGGCAAAATGGACCTGCAAGCTTAATTCCGATGTCGCCTGCACCGCCACCACCCGCCAAGGTGGCTTGCCTCCTTGGCGCTAGAGCGCTCCTTCTCTGACCTGGCACGTGAGTACGGCATCAACGAAAAAACGGTGCGCAACATCTTTTACGGACGCTACAAAGACGACATCGACACGACCAAGTTCGCCCAGCCCGACTTCATGGGCATTGATGAGCTGCACATTGCCGGTGCAGCCCGTGGGGTCATCACCAACTTGTCTAACAACAGCGCCATCGAGTTCCTTAAGGACTGCTCGACCAAGACATTTCGGGAATACTTCGAACGCATGGACGATCGGGATGCCATCAAGGCAGTCTCCATGGATTGCACTGCCAGGTACAAGAACATGATCCATGAGCTGTTTCCCAAAGCCAAGGTAGTGGCCGACAAGTTCCACATCCTGCGCATGGCCGAAGATGCGGTGGACTCGGTGCGCAAAGAGGTTCGCAAGAGCATTGATGCCAAGCGCACACAGTTGAAGCTCAAGCAGGACAAGTACGTTCTCAAGACCCGTGAGCACAAGCTGGAAGACTGGCAACGGGCCAAACTCGATGCTTGGCGGCAATCGTTTCCCGCCATCGGGCTGGTCTATGACCTCAAGGAAGAGTTCTACGCGATCTACAACTCCAAGACCAAGCGTGAGGCCAAGATGCGTTTTCAGGTGTGGGTCAAGAACATCCCGTCAGAACAGTGGTCGCACTGGAGCATCCTGCTCAAGTGCTGGGGCAACTGGGAAACCGAGATCCTGGAGTTTTTCGAGACACCCATCACCAATGCCTATACCGAGTGCCAAAACGGGCTCACAAGGGCCATGGACAGGCTTGGCAGGGGG
>DAITMI010000026.1:0-32333 GCA_036835225.1 Rhodoferax sp.
TTCATTGTGCTCGTGAGGCGTCTGCAAACTATTTGCAGCCTTGTTGGCCCCGAGCCACTTTTAAGTGGCGCTTCTTAGTTCGCCACTTGCGTGGTGAGCGTTAGCCCACCACTTTTCGCTGCGCAATGGTTATATCAACCAATGCACTACAAAACTTCTACGGCACCACCACCGGTGCAGCGTCCGCCGCCGGCTTGGCCGCAATCTTCTTCTTGCCAGGGGCGATCATCATGATCATCTGGCGCCCTTCGAGCTTGGGGAACTGCTCAATCAAGATCGTATCGCCTAGTTCAGTCCGAATACGATTCAACAAGGCCATGCCGATCTCCTGGTGCGTAATCTCGCGCCCCCGAAACCGCAGTGTGATCTTGCACTTATCACCTTCGGCCAAAAAGCGCTTGATGTTGCGCATCTTGATGTTGTAGTCACCGTCATCAGTACCCGGTCGGAACTTGATCTCTTTGATCTCGATAACCGTCTGCTTGGCCTTCGCTTCCGCCGCCTTCTTCTGCTCTTGGTATTTGAACTTGCCGTAATCCATCAAACGACAAACCGGCGGAACCGCCGTGGCAGAAATTTCAACCAGATCAACATCCAGCTCACCCGCCATACGCAGCGCCTCCATCAGGCTGACCACGCCTAACGGCTCATTTTCAACCCCTGAGAGTCGAACTTCCGGAGCCATGATTTCCCGGTTCAGGCGATGTTTGCGTTCTTCGCGGTGACGGCGATCACGAAATTCAGTAGCGATGGCTTAATCCTTCATAAATTCTGCTACAAAAATGTAGCCACAACCGCTCGGCACACGCGAACAAACTGCCATCTCGCTTGATACCAGCTTAGACAACAGACTTGTGAGTGATGTCGCCAGCGATTTTTTGCACGAATGCATCAAGGGACATCACACCGAGGTCTTGACCACCCCGGGCGCGCACTGCAACGGTACCTGCTGCCTTCTCTTTGTCACCCACGACAAGGATGTAGGGCAGCTTCTGCATTGAATGCTCGCGTATTTTATACGTAATTTTCTCGTTGCGCAGGTCTGTGACGACTCTAAGCTCTTGATTGGGCAGGAAGTTCTTCAATTTTTCAACAATTTCACGACAATAATCAGCCTGTGCGTCGGTGATATTGAGCACGGCAACCTGCACCGGGGCCAGCCAAGCGGGCAAGGCACCCGCGCTTTCCTCGATCAAAATTCCGATAAAACGCTCCAGACTGCCCACGATGGCGCGATGCAGCATCACCGGTCGATGACGGGCACCATCCTCGCCTACGTACTCAGCATCCAACCTCTCGGGCATGGAAAAGTCGACCTGGATGGTGCCACATTGCCAATGGCGTCCGATCGCATCTTTGAGTGTGTATTCGATCTTGGGGCCATAGAACGCGCCTTCCCCAGGGGAAATTTCATAGTCGCATCCCGATGCGCGCAGGCTCTCTATTAACGCGGCTTCCGCCTTGTCCCAGACTTCGTCAGAGCCAATACGCTGCGCAGGACGGGTGGCGACCTTGTAAATGATGTTTTTGAAACCAAAGTCGGTATAGACCTTTTGCAGCAGCGCCGTGTAATCGACACATTCCTGAAGAATCTGGTCTTCAGTGCAAAAAATGTGACCGTCATCCTGCGTGAATCCGCGCACCCGCATGATGCCGTGCAAGCCACCCGAAGGCTCATTGCGGTGGCACTGGCCGAACTCGCCATAGCGCAGCGGCAGATCACGGTAACTTTTGATGCCCTGTTTGAAGATCAGAATATGACCCGGACAGTTCATCGGTTTCAAGGCGTATTCGCGCTTTTCCGACTCGGTCGTGAACATGTTTTCACGGTACTTGTCCCAATGCCCCGTTTTTTCCCACAGCGTCTTGTCGATGATCTGCGGACCTTTGACCTCCTGGTAGCCGTTGTCGCGGTACACCTGACGCATATATTGCTCAACCCCCTGCCATAGCGTCCAGCCCTTGGGGTGCCAGAACACCAAGCCTGGGGCATGGTCGTCAATATGAAACAGATCAAGCTCGCGCCCTAGTTTGCGGTGATCGCGCTTCTCGGCTTCCTCGAGCATCGTCAAGTGCTGCTGCAATTCATCCTTCGTGGCCCAGGCCGTGCCGTAAATCCGCTGTAGCATTTCGTTGCGATGATCGCCACGCCAATACGCACCCGCGAGTTTCATGAGCTTGAAAAACTTCAGTTTTCCGGTACTCGGCACATGCGGCCCGCGGCACAGGTCTTCGAACTTGCCTTCACGGTAAAGTGACACGTCTTCGTTGGCGGGAATGCTGGCAATGATCTCCGCCTTGTAATGCTCACCCAAACCTTTGAAGTAGGCGACAGCCTCATCGCGCGGCAGCACGCGACGTGTCACGGGTTCGTCTTTCGCCGCCAACTCGACCATCTTTTTCTCGATGGCGGTCAAATCTTCCGGCGTGAAGGGTCGTTTGTAAGAGAAGTCATAGAAAAAACCATGCTCAATCACCGGGCCAATCGTGACCTGAGCGTCCGGGAACAGCTCTTTGACGGCGTAAGCCAATAGGTGGGCAGTCGAGTGACGGATGACCTCCAAACCATCGGCATCTTTGGCCGTGATAATGGACAAAGGGCTGTTCGCCTCGATCAGAAAACTGGTATCCACCACTTTGCCGTCAACCTTGCCCGCCAGCGCCGCCTTGGCCAGACCCGAACCAATAGAGGCAGCGACCTCGGCCACCGTCACCGGTCCGGAAAAGTCACGTTGGGAGCCGTCAGGGAGTGTGATTTGAACCATGGTCATTAAAAATTAGAAAATAAAAAAGCGCGGACAAGCCGCGCTTTGGTCATCTGAAGCCGGAACGACGTGATTTTACGCCGTACCAGCCTGTCGACTGATCAGTGGAACTGTTCTTCTTCGGTAGAGCCAGTCAGCGCAGTCACGCTGGACTTGCCACCTTGAATCACAGTGGTGACTTCGTCGAAATAACCGGTACCGACTTCCTGCTGGTGCGACACGAAAGTGTAACCACGGTCGCGGGCGGCGAACTCGGGCTCTTGCACTTTCTCAACGTAGGCCGACATACCGCGTTTGACATAGTCCTGCGCCAAGTCAAACATGTTGTACCACATGGAGTGAATGCCGGCCAAGGTGATGAACTGGTACTTGTAACCCATGGCGCCGAGCTCGCGCTGGAATTTGGCAATGGTGGCATCGTCCAGGTTTTTCTTCCAGTTAAACGAAGGCGAGCAGTTGTAAGCCAGCATCTTGCCGGGGTGCTTGGCGTGCACAGCATCCGCAAACTTCTTGGCGAATTCGAGGTCAGGCGTGCCAGTTTCGCACCATACCAGGTCAGCGTAGTCAGCGTAGGCAACGGCGCGGCTGATGGCCTGGTCCATACCCTTGTTGGTCTTGTAGAAGCCTTCGGCAGTACGCTCGCCCGTCAGGAACGGCTTGTCGTTTTCGTCGTAGTCGCTGGTCAGCAGGTCAGCCGCTTCTGCGTCGGTACGGGCAATCACCAGCGTTGGCACGCCGCAAACGTCGGCCGCCATGCGGGCAGCGATGAGTTTTTGGCAGGCTTCGGCGGTAGGCACCAGCACTTTGCCGCCCATGTGGCCGCATTTCTTGACGGAGGCAAGTTGGTCTTCAAAGTGAACGCCGGCAGCGCCCGCCTTGATCATGGCCTTCATCAACTCAAACGCGTTCAACACGCCGCCGAAACCGGCTTCCGCGTCCGCCACGATGGGCGCGAAGTTGTCGATGTAACCTTTGTCGCCCGCGTCAATGCCTCTGGAGTGCTGAATTTCATCGGCACGGCGGAAGGTGTTGTTGATGCGCTCGACCACGGTGGGCACCGAGTCCACGGGGTACAGAGACTGGTCGGGGTACATGGATGCGTACGAGTTGTTATCAGCGGCCACTTGCCAGCCGGACAGGTAGATGGCCTTCACGCCAGCTTTGACTTGCTGCATGGCTTGGCCGCCGGTCAATGCGCCCAGGCAATTGACGTAAGGCTCAGTATTCACCAGATTCCAGAGCTTTTCAGCACCGCGGCGCGCCAGCGTGTGCTCAATCGGGAAGGAACCACGCAGGCGCACCACGTCAGCGGCGCTGTAACCGCGCTTGATGCCCTTCCAGCGAGGGTTGGTGGCCCAGTCTTTTTCCAAGGCGGCGATTTGTTGTTCGCGGCTCAATTGTTCGGTAATAGTTTGCGGCATGAGATCACTCCTTCGGTAGATTAAAACAGTCTGCACCGCTAGCTATGCAAGTCCAGTGCCCATGACGTAATTCTAAGTCTTCTATAAGACTTATTTTTAATCTTATGTCTTATATAAGACTTTATTTAAGTTCAACCAAATCAACAGGTTGCGAGACAGAAGCCACCATATGAAAAACGATTTTTTATCTCGAGAAAAAATGATGTGATGCAAAAATTCTATTTTTTATACAATGGAGATAGATTTCCGCATGGTGAAAATTATCACGCAGTCTTCCTGCGAAACCTCAAAAAGCGTCCGCGTACCGCTGCAACTCCCAATCGCTCACCTGTTGGCTGTACTCGTCCCATTCCCGGGTTTTCAGCTTGATGAATTCATTGCAGAACGCTTCACCCAGAACGTCAATCAAGAGATGATCAGCGGCCAAAGCACGGATGGCGACACCCAAGTCACGCGGCAAACGGGCGGGCATGGGGATCCCAAGTGCCTGCTGTTCGTATAAATCAACATCGCAAGCAGGTGGCGGCGCCATGGCCTGCTCAATGCCGTTCAGGCCGGCCGCCAAGGTGGCGGCAATCGCCGCATAGATGTTGCATGCCGGGTCCGGCAGACGCCATTCAATGCGTCCCGCGACCGTGCGCACCACGCAGGTTCGATTGTTGTCGCCATAGCTCTTCCACACAGGTGACCAGGTGGTGCCGGACGCACTGTTGCTGCAAGCCAGCCGCTTGTAACTATTGACCGTGGGCGCACACAGTGCGCTTAAGCCATCGGCGTGGTGCAGTAACCCGGCCACGAAACTGTAACCCTGCGCACTCAATTCGAGCGGATCAGTCGTGTCCGTGAATATCGCTTGGCCTTGCGCATCGGTCACACTCAAATGAAAGTGCAAACCGCTACCCGGCGCATTGGCAAATGGCTTGGGCATGCAGCTGAACATCATGCCGTGCTTCTGGGCCACCGCATGGGCCGTCAGTTTGAACAGCATGTAGCGGTCAGCCGCCGCCAGGGCATCGCCAAAACGGTAATTGATTTCATATTGACCACAAGCATCTTCATGGTCCATCTGCTGCAGATCAAAACCCAATTCAGTCAAGGACTGGCGCATCTCCTCCAGAAAATCCTTGTTGCGGTAAATTGACTTCAAGTCATAGGAAGGCTTGTCAAGCCGGTCCTGTCCATCGGCGCCCTGCCAACGACCCTTCTCATCTTGCCGCAACAAAAAAAACTCGGGCTCAATACCCACCCACAAAGTCCAGCCCCGTTCCTCTAGGCGCTGCAACTGGCGTTTGAGCAGTTGGCGCGAACAGGTTGCCAGCGGCTCGCCACCGGCGTAGCCGTCACACACGGCGTGCGCCACGCCACGCATAAAGGGCAAGGGTCGCAAGGACTCGATTTGCACCCTGCCGTAATACTCGCTGCGCTTGCCAAAGCGCCCCAGGCCGGTGCCCCAAATACTGGGGCCGGCAAAACCGGCACCGGTCTCAACCCACTCACGCAGGTTTTGCAAGGGCACCAGCTTGCCCTTGGCCACGCCATGCATATCAGAAAACTGCGTCAAAACGCTGTGTATGCCCTTTGCCGCAAGTGCATCGATGGTTGATTCAATGGACATGACCAGCTTTCAAGTGCCAATGACTTCGTCAAGAATCAGCAAGGCCTCATCGAAGACAGCGTCCTCAATCGTCAACGGAAACAAAAACCGCAGCACGTTGCCATAAACGCCACAGGTCAGCAGCAGCAAACCCTTCGTGAGGGCCGCTTGTTGCACCCGCTTGGTGAGATCGGCATCCGGCGCACCCGTTTCAGGATTGACCAATTCACATGCAATCATGGCCCCTAAACCGCGTACATCGGAAATCGCTTTGTTGGTGAGTTGCAGTTTCTTCAGCCGCTCAACCAACCGCACTCCGAGCACATTGGCGCGTTCTACCAACTGCTCATCCTGCATGATGTCAAGCACTGCATGCGCCGCTGCAATCGCCAAGGGGTTTCCGGCGTAAGTGCCGCCCAGACCACCCGGCGCTGGCGCATCCATGATCGGCGTCTTGCCCACCACTGCCGACAAGGTGGTGCCGCCGGCCATGCTTTTGGCCATGGTCATCAAGTCGGGAGAGATGCCGAAGTGCTCCATGGCAAACATCTTCCCGGTACGGGCAAAGCCGGTTTGCACTTCATCGGCGATGAGCAAAATGCCATATTTGTCACACAACTCGCGCAGCCATTGCACCGCAGCCTTCTGAATGACATTGAAGCCGCCCTCGCCTTGCACCGGTTCAAACACGATGGCCGCGACGCGGGAAGGCTCAATATCGCACTTGAACAACTGCTCCATGGCGTGCTGCGTTTCCTCCAGTGAGGCACCGTGGCACGGGAACGGCAGGTGGTAAATTTCCGGCGGGAACGGACCAAAGCCGGCCTTGTAGGGCTGCACTTTGCCGGTCAAGGAGACCGCAAACAGACTGCGCCCATGGAAAGCACCACCAAAGGCAATCACCCCGCCGCGCCCTGTTGACACGCGGGCAATCTTGATCGCGTTCTCAATGGCTTCGGCGCCAGTCGAGAAAAATGCCGCCTTTTTCGGGCCTTCAATTGGCGTGATGTCAATGATGCGCTCTGCCAGCGACACATACTCGGTGTACGGCACCACCTGATAGCAACTGTGCGTAAACCGCTGCAGTTGGGCCGCGATGGCCGCCTGAATTTTCGGATGGCAATGCCCGGTGTTGAGCACGGCAATGCCGCCGGCAAAATCAATGAATCGACGGCCTTCGATGTCCCAGAACTCGGCGTTCTTGGCATGGTCAATAAAAAAGTTACCCATAACCGCTACCCCACGGGGTGTTGCGGCAAGGCGACGGCTGTGCCACTCGGCGTTTGACGGGCAGACATCATTGTTCATAATTGCGTTCATATTGAGTTCTCCACTGCTTGAGGCAGATGATTTCAGACCGGACTGTCGATTCGTATCCAGGTCGTTTTGGTTTCGGTGTATTTGTCAAAGGCGTGCAGCGATTTGTCGCGCCCCACGCCACTCTGCTTGAAGCCGCCAAAGGGCACCGTGATATCGTCTTCGTCATATTGGTTCACGTGCACCGTTCCGGCACGCAAGGCGCGAGCAACACCGTGCGCCTTGTTGATGTCGCGCGTCCATACCGCCGCCTGCAGCCCATACACACTCTGATTGGCCTGATGCACTACATCGGCGGCATCGGTGAACGACAGCACGGACAAAACCGGACCAAAAATCTCTTCCCGCGCAATCGTCATGTCATTACGTACGCCATCAAAAATCGTGGGTTGCACATAGCAACCACCGGTCTCCATCAGGGCCTGCTCACCACCGGCCAGCAGCCGGGCCCCCTCGTTCTTGCCGGTTTCGATGTAACGCAGGACGCTGTTCATCTGCGTCTGATCGACAATCGCCCCCATGACAGTGGCTTGGTCCAACGGATTGCCAGGCGCATAGCCTGGCACCAGCGCCAGCGCCTTTTCCAGAAATTTCTCTTTGATACTGGCCTCTACATAGAGGCGCGAGGGCGCATTGCAGCTTTCACCCTGGTTAAAGAAAATACTGCCCACTGCGGCCTCCACCGCCTTGTCCAGGTTCGGGCAATCGGCAAACACGATATTGGGAGATTTGCCACCGAGCTCAGTCCAGGCGCGCTTGAGGTTGCTTTGCCCCGCCATTACATGAATTTGTTTGCCCACGCGGGTCGAGCCCGTGAACGCAATGCAATCCACATCCATGTGCAGCGCCAATGGCGAACCCGCCTCCGGGCCATAGCCCGTCACCACATTCAAGACACCGGGCGGGATACCCGCCTCCAGCGCCAGATCAGCCATGCGCAAAGCGGTCAGCGGGGATTTTTCGCTGGGTTTGAGCACCACCGAATTGCCGGCCGCCAGGGCAGGTGCGATCTTCCACGAGGCCATGATCATCGGGTAATTCCACGGCACGATCACGCCCACCACGCCGACCGGTTCGCGTGTAATGAGTGCCAACGCGGTACTGGCTGTGGGCGCAATTTCGTCATAAATTTTGTCCACCGCTTCGCCGTACCAGCGGATGCAATTGGCGGCGCTGTTGACGTCCACGGCGCGGGCGTACTTGACCGGTTTGCCCATGTCCAGCGTTTCGGTCAGCGCCAGCTCATCTCCGTGTGCCTGCAGCAAATCGGCAAAACGGATCATGATGCGTTTGCGTTGCGCCGGCGCCAGGCCGCGCCAGCGTTTGTCCTCAAACGCGGCGCGCCCGGCGGCAACCGCCGCGTTGATGTCAGCCTCGGCGCAGCGCGCCACGGTCGTTAACGTTCGGCCATCGACCGGAGAAATACAGTCAAACGTTTCGCCGCTGACTGAATCCGTCCGCTTGCCATTGATCAAGGCACGCCCATCAAATTGAAGTGGGGGAGTAGTGCTCACAGTCGTCATATTGAACCCTTAGTGGAGTGCTGCGGATGATTGAAAGTGGCTCCATCAGCGGCCACAAATGAAAACGGGGCGGCATTGCTGCCAGCCCCATTACCAAACAAATTGGCGGCCTTGGTCCGCGATTAGAACGCCATCACCAAAGCGGTTCCGATCGTCGTTTTTCCTTGTTTGTAAGTCACGCCATCAACGTCAAGGAAGTTGTAGCCAGTCGAGCGGTCAAAGCGAAGCTCGGTTTTCCACTGGGTATTGGCATTCACCGCGTAGTTGAAGCCAGTAGAGAGGGCATAACGGTTGGCGCCCTTGGACGGATCGTTTGCGACACCGGAGCTGTCCAGCTCGGCACCAAACTCGCCCGGGTTGTAATAGATACCGCCCCCGTTGGCGCGATTGTCGATGTAATCAAAGCGCGCCAACGCCTGCAGGCGCGGTGTTACCTTGTAACCGACCAGCCCGGACAGGCCCCACCACTTGGCATCTGCGCCAGAACCATCCAATGCACCGGCGATCATCCGCCCAACGCTAAACTGGCCCTGCAGCGTCAAATCACCACGCGTGTGGTAACCATCGATCTCCATCAAATCCGCGTTCGAGTCGACGGGTAAACCAGTAAGGGGATCTATTCCACTATTTTTGGTGCGGATATGAACACCGGAAAAGCCGATACCACTGTACTCACTCATCGAATAGTCAGCACGGTAGGCCACACCAGGGGCCTTGCGGGTCATCACGCCGTCAACCTGACCGACCATCCACTTGGCAGTCCAATCGCCAATCTCATAGGACATACCTAGACCGGTGTAATTGGAAGCCGCCGTGTTCGAATACAGCAGGTTGCTGGTGATCAGCGGATTCAGGTTACCCATGGAGTATTCATAACCCGAGTAGTCTGGTGTCAACCCGGCATTGAGCTTGGCGCCACCGTCGCCGATCGGCATGGACACAGTGGCCTCGTGAACAATACTGCCAGTCGTCGACAAAGGAACCAACCTGAGGGTCCAGCCCAAACCCTCGTCAGGCGCCTTGCTGATCTCGAACATGGCGGCACCGTAACCGCCATTGCCCTTGCCCTTGTCAAAGCCGGTCGTACTCGACAGTTCGTCATTCAGGTAGCTGACGTCCATCACACCTTTGAACGCCAACCCTTTGAACCCGGCTTTGGTCGAGTCCTCGTCCGCAAGATCAATCTTCTGCTCCAAACGAGTGACTTGCTGCGCAATCGCAGTTGGTTCTGCCCTAGCGCTCATTGCCTCAATTTTTTCAGATAGCATTTTGAGTTGCCCCTTGAGCAATTCAATCTCCTTTTGCAGATCGGCCGGCGACTGCGCATAGACGCTCATCCAGGGCAATGCCGTTGCCATGGCGACAACAAGAAGTTTTCTATTGAGTTTCATCAGGTTCTCCTTTTCGGTTGGGACTCGGTTTAAATTCATGGGTCAATTCGCTTGCGCTCTGCGCAATCAGTTGCCCGTTGCCTTGTAGGCTGCGGCCATCTCTTGTGCTCTTCTGCGCTCAGTCCGGGAAATCCACAGACTGGCCAGTACCACGGCGATGCCGACGACCAGCACAGTCAGCGTGGCGACGGTGTTCACACTCGGACTCAGGCCCAGCCGAGCGCGGCTGAAAATAGTGATGGGCATCGTGGTGGAGCCGGGGCCGGACAGAAAGGCAGACAAGACCACATCGTCCAGCGAGAGGGTGAAGGTGAGCAACCAAGCCGATCCGATCGCCTGCGAAATGAGTGGCAGCGTCACCAGGAAGAACACCTGCCAGGGCCGGCATCCCAGGTCTTGTGCGGCTTCTTCGAGGCTTTGACTCATCTCCTGCAAGCGGGACTGCACCACCACGGTGGCGTAGGCCATGCCGAGCAAGGTATGCCCGAACCAAATCGTCATCATGCCGCGTTCGGGAAAACCTATCATCCGTTGTACCGACACCAACATCAGCAGCAAAGACAAGCCGATGATGACCTCAGGCATCACCAGCGGGGAGTTCACCATGCCGGCAAACAAGGTCCGACCCGGAAACCGCTTGAAACGGGTCAGCGCCAGCGCCGCCAGAGTTCCCAGCACGACAGAGGCGCAGGCGGTCATGAATGCGATCTTGAGCGACAGCAAAAATCCGTTGATGAGCTCGGTATCCGTGGCCAGTGCCGTGTACCAGCGCAGTGACCAGCCACCCCAGCTGGTCACCATCGGGCTCGCATTGAAACTGAGAATCACCAAGGCAAAAATTGGCAGATACAAGAACAGGAACACCGCGCCCATCCAGCCTATCGAAGTGATGCGGCCCGTGCTCAACTTCATGCCCGCCCTCCAACCGAGTTCTCGGCCTGGTACTTATTGAAAAAGGCAATCGGAACGATGATGAGCAACACCATCACCACGGCCACGCTGGCGGCCATCGGCCAGTCGTTGTTGCTAAAGAACTCATCCCACAACACGCGCCCGATCATCAGGGTCTGCGGCCCCCCCAGCAGTTCCGGGATCACGAACTCGCCGACACAGGGAATGAAGACCAGCAAAGAACCGGCGATGATGCCGCTTTTCGACAGGGGCACGGTGATGCGCCAAAAAGCCTGCCACGGTGTCGCACCCAAATCAAGCGCCGCCTCGAGCAAACGTAAATCCATCTTCACCAGGGTCGCGTAAAGCGGCAGGATCATGAACGGCAAGTACATGTAAACCATCCCGAGAACCAGAGAAAACGGGGTATTCATCATCTTGACGGGTTCACTGACGAGACCCAGAAACAAGGCCGCATTGTTGAATACGCCGTTGTCCGCCAGCAGCATCTTCCAGGCATAAACGCGAAGCAGGAAGGAGGTCCAGAAAGGCAGCATCACCAACATCAACAAGGCAGGACGTTTGTCAGCGGGGCTGCGCGCCATGAAATAGGCAAAAGGATAGGCGATGAACAGGCACAAGACCGTCGTGATGGCCGCAAACTTGAGTGAACTCAAGTAGGCCAAAAGATAGAGATCGTCCTGGGCAATGAAAAAATAGTTGCTCAGCTTGATCTTGAGCTGAAGGATGCCATCAGACCACAGCAGCAAGTCCTTGAACACCACGTTGTCCATTTCGGACACGCTGATCTTCATGACCACCAGGAATGGCAGTAAGAAAAAGGCCAGCAAAAATGCCAGGGGCACGCCGATGACCGTCATTCGGCCCCAAGGGCCAGTGATCTTGTCGCGCAAGGCGGGAAGCGTAAGAGGTAGGCTCATCAATAGCTCACTGAGTCAGGACTACCACGTCACTGCCGCACCACCACACGTAAACGCGGCTACCCCAGCTCAGTTGACTTTGATCATGCCGGGCAGCGTTGGTATGAGTCACCTTGACGATATAGCCACTGTCGAGCCGGACGTGATAGGTCGTCAGGCTACCCAGATACGCCAGGTCTTCAATTACACCTTCTACCGTGTTGAAACCCATCTGATCGGGCGATTCCCGCTCGTCAGTGCGCGGTGGAGTCAACTGGACCGTCATCTTTTCAGGGCGCACTGCGACGTAAACCGACATACCTACCGTCCCAGTGATGCCATGGCTGACATAGTGCTTGCACTCGGGCGACGCAATCACCACATGGTCTGGCTCGTCGACTTCAAGAGTTCCCTGAAAAGAATTCACGCTTCCAATGAAATCGGCGACAAACCGGCAGTTGGGGGTTTCGTAGATTTCGGTTGGTTTGCCGACCTGCAGGATCTTTCCCTCGCTCATCACACCAATGCGCGTCGCCATGGTCATGGCCTCTTCTTGATCATGCGTCACCATGACACAGGTTACGCCGACCTGTTCAATGATGCCCACCAGCTCAAGTTGGGTACGCTCACGCAGCTTTCTGTCCAGCGCGCCCAGCGGCTCGTCCAACAGCAGCAGCCGTGGCCGCTTGGCAAGACTGCGCGCCAGCGCCACCCGCTGCTGTTGCCCGCCCGAGAGTTGGTGCGGCTTGCGCTTGGCATAGGCTTTGAGCATCACCAGGTCAAGCATCTTGCCAACCCGCTCCTCAATCTCGGCTTTTGGCAGGCCGTCGCGTCGCAGGCCAAACGCCACGTTATCCCAAACACTCAAATGAGGAAACAGGGCATAGCTCTGAAACATCATGTTGATGGGACGTTCGTAGGGCGCCAGCCCCACGATATCCTGCCCCTCCAAAACAATCTGGCCGGAGGTTGGTACATCAAAACCCGCGAGCATGCGCAACAGGGTGGACTTGCCGCAGCCCGACGAACCCAGCAGTGCAAATATTTCGCCTTTTTGGATATTCAGCGAAACATCATCGACAGCAAACACATCGTCAAACTGCTTGATGATGTGTTTGATCTGTAAAAAAGGCGTGATCGCTTCAACTTTCGGGACTGGGCTCATGGGATGATCTGTGCGCACGTCGGGACTTTCACTGAATCAGGAACGATCGAATCAAAGACCCGATTTGAAGTTGGTATAGACCCGCGTCACAAGTCGCCGAATGTCATTGGTCAATGCCTTCGGAGGTTTCATGGTTGCCATTTGGGCCGAGGTCACGAACACCGTAGGATTGTTGGCAACTTCCGGCTTGATGAACTTGCGCGACTCCTTGTTCGGATTCGCATAGAACACTTTGTTGGAGAGGGATGCGTGGACTTCAGGCTTCAAAATGTAGTTGATGAACGCATGCGCATTTTGCGGATTGGGGGCATCGACCGGGATGGCCATCATGTCGAAGAACAGGATGCCGCCGTTGTTCGGGACCAACGCCATGATGTCCTGACCCGTTTTCCCGTCAATGGCACGTTGACGCGCAATGTTGATGTCTCCATTCCACCCCAGCGACAGGCAAATCGAGCCGCCGGCCAAGTCATTGATGTATCCAGAGGAACTGAACAGAGTGACATAGTGACGAATGGATTTGAGCAGCGTGCTGGCCTCCTGGTAATCGGCCGCGTTTTTGCTGTACGGATCCTTGCCCAGAAAATGCAGCGCAGCCGGCAACACCTCAGAAGCACTGTCAAGAACCGAAACACCACAGCTCTTGAGCTTACTCACATACTTGGGGTTGAAAACCAATTCCCAAACATTGGCGGGCATGGGCTCATTGCCGAGTGCGGCTTTCACCTTGGCGGTGTTGATGCCAACGGTGGTGTAGCCCCAAAGCCAATTGACCAGATATTGATTACCCGGATCGAGACTGGCAATTTGCTGCTGGATATCGGGATCGAGGTTTTTCAGGTTGGGCAACTGTGACTTGTCGAGCTTGCGAAGCAAACCGCCGTCCATTTGCAGCTTGGCCCAGCCCGACGATGGCACCACAATGTCGTAGCCGGTCTTGCCCGCCACCAATTTGGCGTGAACAATTTCATTGTTGTCAAACGTGTCGTAGCGAACCTTGATGCCCGTCTCTTTCTCAAAGTTCTTGATCGTGTCTTCTGCGATGTAGTCTGACCAGTTGTAGATATTGAGAACCTTGGACTCCGGTTGTGCGTGGGCTGTTGAAGCGACCCCCGCGACCAGCCCGAGACAAAATAATCCGGTGAGCAGCTTGCTCATGGCACCTTTATGAAAAACACTCGGCATCTTGCACTCCTATAAACATACAAAGTTGAACGGAACCACCTGAAAACCTATTTTGGGGCACGAAATTGCCGCAAAATCTCTTGAATCGTAGGGCAGCACCCTCTGGCTGTGAATCCATGCAATCCCTATGCCAGCCAGCCCTTCTTTTTGACATCTTCATACGTCAAATCAAGGCAGCGAATAATCAACGCCACCATTTCATCAATCTGGGCGTGAGTCATGGTCAATGGCGGCGCAATGATCATGCGATCACCTACGGCACGCATGATCAAGCCATTCTGAAAGCAGTGGCCCCGGCAAATCATGCCGACGGAAAAATTCTCGGCAAAGCGTTCACGACTCGCCTTGTTTTTCACCAGAACCAGACCCGCCATAAATCCGCATGTCTCCGCCATCCCGACCAGTGGGTGGTCGCCAATTTCCGTAAACCGTTGGGCGAGATAGGGGCCAATGTCATCCCGCACGCGTTGCGGTAGTTGCTCTCGCTCCATGATCGCCAGATTGGCCAACCCGACCGCACAAGCGACCGGATGGCCGCTGTAGGTGTAGCCGTGGGTAAATTCACCGCCTTTTTCAATCAGCACTTTGGCAACCCGGTCTCCTACCATCACGCCGCCCAAGGGAATGTAGCCACTGGTAATGGCCTTGGCAAAGGTCACCAGATCAGGTTTGTAGCCAAACTTTTCGTAGCCGAACCAATGCCCGAGCCGACCAAAAGCGCAAATCACCTCGTCACTGATCAGTAAAATTTCATACTTGTCAACAATGCGCTGAATCTCGGGCCAGTAAGTTGCAGGTGGAATGATGACGCCGCCGGCGCCCTGGACTGGCTCGGCAATGAACGCCGCGACTTTGTCAGGCCCGACCGCCAGAATTTTTTCCTCCAACCATCTCGCCGCGCGAACGCCGAACTGATCAGCGGTTTCACCAGGCAGGCCATTTTCAAAAAAATAAGGCTGCTCAATGTGGGTGATGTTGGGGATCGGCAGATCCCCTTGGGCGTGCATGCCGCTCATGCCACCCAAAGAGGCACCCGCCATGGTGCTGCCATGGTAAGCATTCAGCCGGCTGATGATGACCTTGCGTTGCGGTTGGCCCAGCAGGTCCCAATAGCGGCGCACCATGCGGACGTTGGAGTCGTTGCTTTCACTGCCACTGGATGAGTAAAACACATGCTGAAAGCTGCGCTCGCCCACTGATGGTGCAAGCTCGGCCAGCTTGGCCGCGAGTTGCACCGCCGGCACATTGGTCGTCTGAAAAAAGCTGTTGTAAAACGGCAGCGTCATCATCTGGTGATGGGCGGCGTCGGCCAACTCTTTGCGGCCATAACCCACATTCACGCACCACAAGCCGCTCATGGCATCCAACATCTTGACTCCCTCGGAGTCCCAGACGTAAATGTCGTCCGCTTTGGTGATCACGCGGGAACCGCGCGCGGCCAAGTCCTGGAAGTCGGTGAAGGGATGCAAAAAATGCGCGCTGTCCAACGCTTGGATGTCTTTGGTACTAAGGTGTTGGGTGTCTGTAAAAGCAGTCATATCGCTAGTCCTTGTCTGGGCGTCAAAAGGGGTCGGGTTAGACGTGCAGCAGCAGGTGCTCACGCTCCCAAGGTGAAATCACTTTCATGAACTCATCAAACTCGAGTTCCTTGATTTCCGAGTAAACCGTGATGAACTCCTTGCCCAACACGTCGTGCAAATCCGACTCGCGGCGCAGCCAGTCCAGCGCTTCACCGAGGCTGCGGGGCAATGAATAGGGCGCCAGGTAAGCATCGCCCTTCATTTCGGGCTTGGGTTTGATCTTGTTCTTGATCCCCAGATAGCCACATGCCAGCGTCATTGCCATGGCGACATATGGGTTGGCGTCAGCGCCAATCACACGGTTTTCAACCCGGCGAGCCGCCGGTGACGAAATCGGCGAACGGATGCCGACGGTACGGTTGTCATAACCCCACTCAATATTGATCGGTGCTGCCGTGTTGCGGGACAAGCGGCGGTAGCTGTTGACGTAAGGTGCCACCAGCACCATCGCCGCCGGAATGTAGCGCTGCAAGCCGCCGATGTAATGCATGAAGACCTCGGACGGTGTGCCATCCTCGTTGCTAAAGACATTCTTGCCGGTAGCCACATCCAGCAAACTTTGATGTACGTGCATCGCGCTGCCCGGCTCGGTCGCGATGGGCTTGGCCATGAAAGTGGCGTACATGTCGTGCCGCAGCGCCGCCTCCCGCACCGTGCGTTTGAAAAAGAACACCTCGTCCGCCAGTCCCAGCGGTTCGGCATGGAAAAAATTGATTTCCATCTGGCCCGCGCCGACCTCGTGAATCAAGGTATCGACATTCAGCTCCATCTTGTCGCTGTAGTCGTAAATATCCTCAAACAGCGGATCAAATTCATTCACCGCGTCAATGCTGTAGGCCTGGCGTGAGGTTTCCGCCCGCCCGCTTCTGCCCACTGGCGCGCGCAACAAGGTGTTGGGGTCTGTGTTGCGAGCGGTCAGGTAAAACTCAAGTTCTGGCGCAACAATCGGCTGCAGGCCTTCCGCCGCAAACAGGTCACAGACCCGGCGCAGCACTGAACGGGGCGCAAAGGGAACCAGGTTGCCCTGATGGTCAAAACAGTCATGAATGACCTGCGCTGTCGGGTCGGTAGCCCAGGGCACGATGCGCACGGTTGACGGGTCGGGGCGCAATTGCATGTCCTTGTCAGTGGGATCAATCACGTCGTAATAGGGACCGCTTTCAGGAAACTCCCCGGTGACGCCCATGGCCACAATGGCCTGAGGCAAGCGCATGCCGCGGTCTTCAGTGAACTTGCCCCGTGGCAAAATTTTTCCGCGGGCGACACCGGTCAAGTCGGGCACCAGACACTCCACTTCAGTGACCCGGCGTTCATTGAGCCATTGCTCCAAATCGTTGAAGTTCATTGTTTTCTTGTCGTTCATCAAATGCTCCTGGCTGCGGTCTGCAGCACATGTTCAGAATCAGGCAGACGTGCGCTTTGTCGCACACGACAGGCCTGACCAAAGGCCTTGAAAATGGCCGCGTAAAAAGGGGTTTCCCAGCAGTGCCATTCGGGGTGCCATTGCACGGCATAAGCGAAGGTACTAGCACCCTCCACCTCGAAGGCTTCCACCAGTCCATCGGGTGCATGACCCAATGCACGCAAGCCGTGTGCCAGCTGCCTTATGCCCTGCCCGTGCAAGGAGTTGACCTGTGCCGATTCCCCCTGCGCCCACTGGGAAAATACAGAATCTTTGACAAAGCTGACTTCATGGCGCGGCGCGTATTGCTGCGCAATCGATGTGTGGCTTGGTGCACGATGATCCATCAACCCGGGCACCAAATGCACACGCTGGTGCAGCGTGCCACCCAATGCCACGTTGATTTCCTGAAATCCACGGCACACCCCCAGCAAGGGGACTCGCTGCGCAACACAGGCATGGACCAACGCCAGCGTCAGCGCATCCCGCTCCACGTCCAGTGGCAGGTCAGGATCAGAGATGATCTCGTCAAAATGAGAAGGATGCACATTGGACGGCGAGCCAGTCAGCATGACCCCATCCACCCAATTGAGCAACTCCGGTATTTGCTGCGCATCAGCCAGTGGAAACAACACGGGCTGCGCTTGTGCCCCGACCTTGATGGCACGGGCGTATTTATCGCCCAACACCAGAAAGGGCATTTTGTGGTCGTGGTCTCCCAACAGGCGATGATCCATTGGTAGCCAGACCATGCAGGGCGGCTTTTTCATAACTGTCTCCGTATTCTTTGAATGATTGTGCTCGCACAATTGGTTCACAATGGGAGCCAGTTAAACCAAGTGCATGGTGCCACTTGCAGCGCCACCGATGCCGTATTGGCATCCATCACATCGAACCTGAATTTCCGCCCTTTATGCTGTCAGAACTTTTGTTGACCGAGATTGCGCGCTTGAGCTTGCAGGACAAGCTGCCACTGCACCGCCAACTGTACGAAGCCCTGCGCCGCGCCATTCTGGATGGCAAGCTGTCAGCGGGCGATCGCCTGCCATCCAGCCGTGAACTGACCCAGGACTTGAACCTGTCGCGCAACACGGTCGTGGCGGCGCTCAACCAGCTTGCCGTCGAGGGTTACCTGGTGAGCCATGTCGGCAGCGGCACTTTTGTCAACGACAGCGTCCCCAAAGCAGTTTCGCTGCGACACCCGGCGCGCGAGAACCAGGGTGCGAAACTGTCCCGGCGTGGCCACGCACTCTCGACGACGTTCTGCGCCACCCAACTGGAGATTCAACCGTTTACCCCCGGTGTCGCCGACTTCAGTGCCTTCCCGGTTGCCTTGTGGCAGCGCCTGCAGAACAAGCACTGGCGCATGACCTATCCCGAGATGCTGGATTACAGCTACTCCGGTGGCTACGGGCCCCTGCGCCGGGCCGTCGCCGACTACCTGCGCGTATTTCGCAGCGTGCCGCTCGACGTTGAACAAGTCATCATCACCAGCGGCACCCAACAGTCACTGGAGCTGTGCGCGCAGCTGCTGGCTGACCACAACGACACCGTCTGGCTGGAAGACCCCGCCTATTGGGGCGCAGTGAAAGCATTTATGGCGACGGGCCTGACCCCTCATCCCGTGGCACTCGATCAACACGGCATTGCACCGCAGGCTGAGGACGAGGCCACGCCGCCGCGCTTGATCTACGTGACGCCTTCGCACCAATACCCCACCGGCGCAGTGATGTCGCTGCCCCGTCGTCACCAGATTTTGTCCATCGCCAGAAAGCACAAGGCGTGGATTCTGGAAGACGACTACGACAGCGAATTTCGTTTCAGTGGCCCCCCGATTTCCTCGTTGGCGGGCCTGGACACCGACGAACGGGTTCTCTACATGGGTTCATTTTCCAAGGTACTTTACCCTGGCCTCAAGCTGGGCTACCTGGTGGTACCCAAGAGGCTCGTCGGATCATTCAAACAGGCCCATTACGACCTCAACCGACCTGGTCAGATGCCGCTGCAAGCAGCCTTGGCAGAATTCATCGAAATGGGTCATTTCGCCAGCGCCCTGCGCAAGGCGCGCCAAAGCTATGCTGAGCGCCGCCGTTGCCTGCTGGAAGCACTCAAACCCTGCCTGGGCCCGCACGCCCAAATCAGCGGCGCCGAACAAGGCCTGCACCTGTGCTTGCGTCTGCCTGGCGTGGTGGACGACAAGGCCCTGGCAGATCGGATCGCCCAGCTGGGTCTGACCGTGCGCCCCCTGTCTGCCTACTGCCTCAAGCGCCGGGACGCGAAGGGACTGGTGATCGGCTACGGCTATGCACCACTGGCCGACATTGAGCGTTGCGGCCCCATGCTGGCCCTGGCCGTCACCGCCACACTGAGCCGTCTGCGGCTCCAGGAAACAAACGCCAACGCATTCAGAGACAAAACCTAGAACGCGTCCCGCAAGCGGTGGAATAGCATCCCCAACACCAGACTGGGCATGCGCAGTAAAGCACCGCCGGGAAACGCACGGTGCTGCAGGCGTGCAAACACATCAAACCGCCCGGCCTGCCCTGCGACGGCCTCCGCCACCAATCGGCCCGCCAGCCCGGTCAGGGCGACGCCGTGGCCGCTGAATCCCTGCAGGTAATACAGGTTATCGCCCAGGCGCCCGAAATCGGGTGCCCGGTTCATGCTGATATCGACAAAACCACCCCACACGTAGTCAACTGGCACCGCCTTCAGCTCCGGGAACACGGCCCGCATACGCGCACCCATCACCGCCTCCAGTTTGGCAGGCGTGCGGGCGGTGTAACTCACCCGGCCGCCAAACAGCATGCGATGGTCCGCACTGAAACGGAAATAGTCGAGCACAAAATTGTTGTCACACACCGCCGCATTGCTCGGAATCAATGTCTGACACAAAGCGGGATCCAGCGGCGCCGTTCCCACGATGTAGGTACCCACCGGCATGATGCGCGCTGCAATGTCAGGTGCCACGCGCGGCCCATATTCGCCCAATGTGCAATTGCCCGCCAGCACGCCGAATTTGGCCGTGACAACGCCGGCCGCCGTGTGCGCTTTCAAACTGGCGCCGCGCTTGATATCCAGCACCGCCGACTGCTCGTAAATCCGGACCCCGAGTGAACGTGCGGCCTGGGCCAGGCCCAAACCGTACTTCAGCGGATGCAGATGACCGGAGACCTGCTCGAATGCAGCAGCGCAATAGCGCTGACTCCGGATATGGCGCTGGGTGTCGGCGCCACTGGCGAAATCACAGGCAAAACCATAGTCACGCTCCATGGCGCGCATGTCGGCTTCCAGCGCACGCGCTTTGCGCGGTGAGTCAGCGACGTGCAGGTAGCCCGCTACACGATCGCAGTCGATAGTGAACTGGGCAATGCGTTCATCAATCAGGTGAATGGCTTCCAGCGACATGTCCCAGGCCCGCCGCGCATCGGCACGACCGAGCTGCTGCTCAAACGGTTGCTGCCCGCTGGCAAAACCGACGATGGCCTGGCCGCCATTGCGCCCGGAGGCACCGCTGCAAACGCGATCTGCCTCCAGCACCACCACGCTCATGCCCCGCTGCGCGAGTTCAATCGCCGCTGACAAACCGGCAAATCCGGCGCCAACAACCAGCACATCAGCGCTGACCGCGCCTTGCAGCGGTGGCGCCACCGGGCCACGCTGCACGCTGGCTTCGTAGTAACTTTTCTGATTGAGCTGGGTATCCGAGTTGAGCAGCATGGCGAACTTTCTTTTATAAACGTTTGGCCACCTGGCCACACAAATAGGACCAGACAAATGTGGCGGCGGCATGGCTGGTCAGTTCAGCATGGTCATAGGCCGGTGCCACCTCGACGCAATCCATGCCAACCATGTTGAGCGGCGCCAATTCCTCCAGAAAGGTCAGCACCTGGGAGCTGCTCAGCCCACCCGGCTCCGGCGTGCCAGTCCCCGGTGCAAAGGCAGGGTCGAGACAGTCGATATCCAGTGTCAGATAACAGGGCCGGTTGCCAATGCGCGCCAGAATCTGGGCAAGGAGGGGCCGCAGCGCTGCGCCATCCAGCCCACGCAACTGCCGGGCGGTGAAAATCAAGCCACCCTGGTCCTGCACATACTCCCTGGCCGCGCGGTCACCGCTGGAACGCAGCCCAATCTGCACCGTGTGCGTCGGGCTCACCAGCCCCTCGGCGATGGCCTCATAGGTCCAGGTGCCGTGACCCGAAGGCTCACCAAAATGGTCCTGCCAGGTGTCGCAGTGCGCGTCAAAGTGCACCAGCGCCAGTTCCCCGTGCTGCGCGCGGGCCGCACGCAACAAGGGCAGCGTGATTGAATGATCGCCGCCGAGGAAAACACAGTGATGCTTTGCCATCAACGCAGCCGCCTGTGTCTGAATGTGCTGCCGAACCTCGACCAGCGGCGACGCATTTGGCACGCGCATGTCGTGGGCATCGCCCAGGTGGTCAATCGGCGACACGCCGAACCACGGGTGCAGTCCATCGCACAGCATCAGGCTGGCGCGGCGAATCTCCTGCGGCCCGAACCGGGCTCCGGGCCGATTCGTCACTGCACCGTCAAATGGCACGCCAACCAGGGCAAATGGCTGCGCCGCAAGCGCGGACACCGCCAGAAACCGGTTGCTGTTGTTGGCGTATGCAAATTGACCCATGGCCATGAAGAACCCTCTTGTTGGTGGAGCCTGAAGTTACCTCAATTCCCCAGGGTGACTGGTGCCAATTTTCGGAGTTAACGACAAGCCACTGACACCGGGCGGTACCCGCACTGCCTCAGGCATGATGCAGGGCTTCGACACTTTTTCAAAGTAAGCGACTGCCATGGCACCCGCTCCCAATTCCTCGTACAGCACACCCAATCGCCTGACCGCCTATTTGTTTCTTGCCCTTAGCATGTCGCTGGTCGGAAGCTACGTCGCCCTGTCAAAGCCCCTGGTGGCCGCCCTTCCGGTCTTTTTGCTGGCCTGGATGCGCTTTGGCATCGGGGGGCTTGCCATGCCGCACTGGCTTCAAGCACCAGCCGGAGAACCACCCATGACCACCGCCACCAAGAAGCTGGTTTTTCTGGAGTCTTTGCTGGGCAACTTTCTATTTTCGATCTGCATGCTGTACGGCGTGAGCATGACCAGTGCCATCTCGGCCGGTGTCATCATGGCCTCCATTCCGGCGGCCGTTGCGCTGATGAGCTGGTTTTTCCTGCGCGAGCGCATTGGCCTTCGGGTCTGGGCCGCGGTTGCCTGCGCCGCTTTCGGCATCGGGCTGTCATCGCTATCAAAATCAGAGCTACTTGTGCATAGTGGACGAGGGCTAGAGGCCAATTTTGCATATAAAAATATGCTGTTGGGCAATCTGCTGGTCTTTGGCGCAGTCATGTGCGAAGCCGCCTACGCCGTAATTGGAAAGAAGCTCACAGGCGCGCTGAGCCCGAAACGCATCACCGCGCTGATCAACCTATGGGGCTTCGTGTTGATGACGCCAATGGGCCTCTACATGGCCTTGACATTCGACTTCGACGCCGTGGCCTCAGGTAGCTGGCTGCTGCTGATCTTCTACGCGCTGGCGGCCAGCGTGTGGAGCGTCTGGTTGTGGATGACGGGCCTGCAGAACGTGCCCGCCGCCAAGGCCGGGGTGTTCACCGTGATGTTGCCGGTCTCCAGCGCGCTGGTCGGCGTGTTTGCTTTGGGCGAAACGCTGCGTGGCATGCAACTGCTGGCCTTCGGCATTGCCTTGCTCGGGGTGGTGCTGGCCACCCTGCCAGCGCGCACCAGCGGCGCGTCTGCCAGCCTCAAATGAGACGGCGCGCGCCCAGCACCATGCCGTCTTCATCCGCATAAAGCCAATCGCCGGGACGCACCCAGACGCCCTGGATCCGCACCGCAATGTCCTGCTGTCCTTCATGGCGTTTTTCGGTCGGCAGCGGCATGCTCGCCAGCGCGCGAATGCCGACGTTCAGCGCGGCCAGCTCCGCCACGTCACGCACACAGCCATCAATCACCACGCCCGCCCATCCGTGTCTGACCGCAGCGGCGCCGAGGTTGCCGCCCAGCAGTGCCCGACGCAAGGACCCGCCACCATCGACCACCAGCACTTTGCCGACCCGGCCCACAGGCGTCTCCACAAAGCCCACCGAATCAAGCACTGCTTTGACCAACGTGTTGTCCTCAAAGCATTTGACGGTCACGACCGGGCCACAAAATTTGCGCACGCCGCCAAAGTCACGAAATGCCGGGGGCAAGACCTGAAAGTCTCCTGATGAATCGTGCTTGTGGACATCGCACAAGTCACAAGTGGCAAATGATGGGGTCATGGTCCGGCTCCTTTGGTTTGCAAAATTGTAGGGCTTCACATCGGCTTCGCCCGAGCAGCAGTTGCCGGGAATAGCGTGTGGTGACGCGGTGTTAATGGCGGCATCTGCGGCACTGCGTGAACCATTTGTCGCCACTGGCATGACGCACATTCGGTCTTCAGAGGGAAACGACGCTGAAATCACCAATAAAAAAACAACAGGCCCCAATGAAATAAACACTTTTTCCCTTGGAAACACCCAAATTCTCCAGTAGCATCCGATTTGCCAGTGAAGAAGCAGTTTTTCTCTGGTGATTAATCAACTTCTAGAAGGACAATAAATCATGGCAACTGCAAAAAAAGCTCCGGCAAAAAAAGCTGCACCCGCAAAAAAAGCAGCACCAGCCAAGAGCGCTGCTCCTGCAAAGAAAGTAGCACCCGCCAAGAAAGTAGCCGCCACGGCACCGGCCAAAAAGGCAGCACCCGCTAAAAAAGCTGTGCCAGCCAAGAAAGCTGCTCCAGCAAAGGCACCCGCTGCCAAAAAAGCGCCCGCCAAAAAGCGGACCGCTAACGCAGCGTTCATGAAGGCCCTGACGCCCAGCGCCGCTCTGGCGGCTGTCGTGGGCGCGAGCCCGCTGCCACGCACCGAGGTGGTGAAGCAGTTGTGGACTTACATCAAAAAGAACAAGCTGCAAGACGCCGTCAACAAGCGCATGATCAACGCCGACGCCAAACTGAAGGAAGTCTTCGGCAAGGTGCAGGTGTCCATGTTCGAGATGGCTGGCCTGATTGGCAAGCACCTCAAGTAATCAGCCTCTGCTGCTTGCTTCAAAGGCCGACGCAAGTCGGCTTTTTTTCGTCATGAGGATAATGGGTCAATCACGCACCTGACAGACGGTTCAGCGCCGTTTGCGTGATGGCAGACAGGGTGCCGCGGGTGCTGATCACTTCCGGGTCCAGCATCACCTCAATCAGGGTTCCTTCGGTGCGCGCCAGGGCTGCGAGCAAGGCCGCCTCGAACTCGGCCGTTCGGGTGATTCGCACGCCGGCATAGCCATAGGCGCGCGCCAGCGCCGCAAAATCGGGGTTCTTCAGTTGGGTCCCGGTCACGTGTTGCGGATACTCGCGCTCCTGGTGCATTCGGATGGTGCCGAACATGCTGTTGTTCAACAGCACGATGATGGTCTTGGCCCCGTATTGCGTGGCGGTGGCAAGCTCTTGCCCGTTCATCAAAAAGTCCCCATCGCCCGCCATGGTGAAAGCCAGGCGCCCGGTCGCAATGGCGGCCGCAATGCCAGCGGGCACACCATAGCCCATGGCACCGTTGGTCGGCGCGAGTTGCGTCTTGTAGCCCTTGGCCAGCCCATGGTGTCTGTAGAAGCGATGCATCCAACTGGCAAAGTTGCCGGCACCGTTGGTCAGCACGGCATCCGTCGGGAGATGCTTTTGCAGCGTTGCCACGATGGCGGGCATGTCAATGTCACCGGGCAGCGCCTGCGGCTCCAGGTTGGCCAGGTAGTCGGCCTGGCAGGCCTGCGCCCAGGCTTCCCAGGCCACTGTCACGGGTGCGCTCAGCACCTCCAGCGAACGGGCCGCTGCGTTCATGGTCGCATTGATGGCCAGGTCCGCCTGGTAAACGCGATTGAGTTCCTCTGCACTGGCGTGAATATGCACCAGCGTTTGCTTCGGCTTGGGCACTTCCAGCAGGGTATAGCCGCCGCTGGTCATCTCGCCGAGCCGCGGACCGATGGCAAGAATAAAATCGCTGTTCTTGATACGCGCGGCCAGCTTGGGGTTGATACCGATGCCCACGTCACCGGCATACAGCGGATGGTGGTTGTCAAACGTGTCCTGAAAACGGAACGCATTGCCCACCGGCAGTTTCCAGTTCTCAGCGAAGCGCTGCAAGGCCTGCGCCGCCTGCACCGTCCAGCCACCACCGCCGGCAATGACAAAAGGTCGCTCTGCTTTCAATAGCAGCTCACGCAGTTTACGCAAGGAGCCGGGGTCACTCCAGGCCTCGACTGCCTCGACGCGTGGCAGGGCTGCCGGCGCCACACCGGTGCCGGCGTGAGGCACCACGGCCTGCGTCAGCATGTCCTCCGGCAGCACCAGCACCACGGGGCCGGGGCGGCCATTCATGGCGGTGGCAAATGCGCGCGCCACGTACTCGGGAATGCGCCGCGCATCGTCAATGCGCTCCACGCGTTTCGCAAAGCCTTTGGTACTGGGGCCGAAAAAACTCAGGTAGTCCACCTCCTGAAACGCCTCGCGGTCGCGCGTGTCACTGGCCACGTCGCCGACAAACAGCACCATCGGCGTCGAGTCCTGAAATGCGGTGTGGACGCCGATCGACGCATTGGTGGCACCGGGCCCGCGCGTCACAAAACAGACGCCCGGGCGCCCGGTTAGCTTGCCATGGGCCTCGGCCATGAAGGCGGCGCCCCCTTCCTGCCGGTTGATGATGAAGCGAATCTGGTCCTGATGCAGATGAAAACCATCCAGCACCGCCAGATAACTTTCCCCGGGTACGCCAAACGCATGGGTGACGCCCTGGGCCACCAGGCATTCAACAAGAAGATGGCCGGCAATTTTTGTTGTCATTTTTCAATTGTGTTGTAAATCAAAACGTGGCTCAGAAGCGCGCCGGGCGTCCGGCAGTGCGCTGGCCAACCCCCAGCGCCGCCACCACACTCAGCAACAGCACCGCGGCCGCACCGAACAAAGTAGCGCCATACCAGCCGCGATCCATGAACGCACCAAACAGTATGGGGGAAATGGCAAAGCCCACGTCCAGCCCGGAATACACCAGGCCATAGACCCGACCGGTGGCGCCTTTGGGCGTGGCCTTTTTGATCATCATGTCGCGTGACGGCCCGCCAATGCCCACGGCAAAGCCGGTGCCAGCCAGTACCACCATGGTACCCAAGGCACCAAAAATACCCATGCCGCACAGCGCCAGCAAGACCGCCGCCACGCCCATGGCGATAGCCACCACGCGATCACTGTTGGCGGTACGTGCCGCAATAAAGCCACCGACAAACATACCCACGGCACCACACAACATGTAAGCCGTCAGCGTCAAGGTCGCGGCCTCAAAACTCACACCATGCATCGCTTTGAGTATGGAGACGGAAAAACTTTGCACCACCGCCAGCGTCATGGTGGACAACAGAAAGAAGCCAAAGCACCACCACACCACCGGCAGCTTCATGAACGCCAGGTCGTGTTCCGCATGGCTATCTGCATGGCGCACCACCACCTGGGTGCTCAGTTTGTCGCGCTGCAGGATCAGCAGCACCATGATGCCGACATACATTGCTGCTGCCGCCAGATAGGCCGTGCGCCAGTTGTACAGGCTGCTGATCGTGGCAAAAAACAAAGGTGCGGCCGCCCAGCCCAGATTGCCGGTCAAGCCATGGGCACTGAAGGCATATCCCAGCCGTGAGGCCGAGACCCGTTGATTCAGAATGGTGAAGTCAACCGGGTGAAAAGTCGCATTGCCCAAGCCCGCCAGCGCTGCCACCGCCAACAGGCCGGTATAGCCAGTCACCATGGACGCCGCGCTGCACGCCACCACAAAAATACCGAGCGCCGCGAACAGCAGCGGCCGCGCACCCAATCGGTCCACCACGAAACCGGCCGACGCCTGCCCCAGCCCCGACACCACGAAAAACGTCGTCATCAGCAGGCCCAACTCCGAGTAGCTTAGCCCGAACTCTGTCATGAACACCGGAAACATCAGCGGCAGCAACAGGTGGGCAAAGTGGGAGCTGGCATGGGCTAGCCCGACCAGGCCGATGATGGTGGCGTCTTGCTTGAGAGGCACCGTAAGGGGCGGATGAAGTGTGGCGCTGGTCATGACGCTATGGTAAAGCAGCCAAGGCCTAAGTCAGCAGCACAATACGAACTGTCAAACCACCCATGGACACCGCATTTTGAAAATGCACAATCTCCCGACTGCCCTCCTCGCCCACAGCCACCGCCACTTTCCGGACATTCATCATCGACATGAGCATAAAAATTAGCTCTAGCCCACATGAAATATAGACTTGTTGCTATATATTACATAGCAATTCAACAACGGGCCATCACCATGAACTGACCGCCTTGTCAACGGTCAATCTACAGCTTAAGCTCAATCCCCGCATTGAAACTGGTGCGCCCTTTGCTCAAGGTACTGCTGCCATAGCGATTGTCAGACAGGGTTTGCGACAGCGTATCCAGCGGCGACAGGTTGCTGGCCGAGACCCGGGCCGACAAGCTGCGGCTAAAGACCCACTGGGCAAACAGGTCGAGGCTGCGCGTGCGGGACTGCTCCAGCGACTGCGACGCGGTTTGCTGGGTGAGATAGCCGGGCGTGAAGGCCAGGTTGCCGCCAACCGTCAGGGGCATGCCGGTAAAGCGGTAGTCAGACCCGAATGTGCCCGACCAGGGCTGTTGGCCGTCCAGCCGGTTGTTGGGGCCGGCCAAGGCCGCCACGCTGGAGCGGTAAAAGCTGAGCGTGCCCCGCAGGTTCAGGGCAGTTTTGGTGTCGAACAGCGCGGGCACCAGTTCCCCGGCGCGGCCCTTGACCTCCAGCTCCAGGCCGCTGGTTTTGGCTTTGGAGAAATTGATCGGTTGCGACACCCAGCGCGGTGCCTGCGCCCAGGTGACGTTTTGCAGCGAGGTAACGCTGCGCACCAGGTCGTTGACGGTGCGGTGAAACACGCTCACGCTGATCAAGCCACCGCCCGCCAGGTATTTCTCAAAGGCAACATCCAGCCCCGTGGCCAGCTCCGGCGCCAGATTGGGGTTGCCAAGGCGGTCCGGCGAAAGCTCGGTATTGCTGGTGCGGGTGTCGGCAAACAGGCTGCTGACCGATGGCCGTGCCAGCAGTTGCCCCGGCGTCGGCGCCTTGTAACTGCGCGTCACGCTGGCGCGAACCATGTCGCGGCCAGCCGGGGTCAGCTTGTAATTGACGTGCCACATGGGGGTGAGCACGCTGCTGGTGTTGGCCAGGGGTGAGGCCGTGCCCCGGCTTTGCGTCTCGATGCGTTCACCCCGCAGGCCCAGGTAAGTGGACCACTGCTTGTTGATCTCCCACTCGTCCTGAATAAAGAGCGCCTGACGCACAATGCGGGCCGAAAAGGGCTGGCCTTCAAGCTCGGAAAGCTGGGGCAGGCCCTTTTCGGTCACGGTCCGTTTTTCTTCACGTTCGCGCCACTCCAGGTCCCACCCTGCGGTCAGGCTGTGCGCATCATTGAGCAGCCGGCTGTACTTGCCGGCCTGGGTCAGGCCGACCTCGCCGTTGTCGCCAATGGCGCGGCGCTGGGGCAGCCCCCCGCGCACGGTCTGGCTGTCAAATGTGCCTCGGGAGGACCGCAACCCGGCCTTGAGCTCAATGCGATCGGCACTGCTGAAGTGATTGACCCACTGCAGATTGCTGCGCACATTTTGCCAGGTGCCTTCGGTATTGCCATCGTCCTCCAGACTGGGCGAACCATCCAGCACCTGATTGACGTAGCTGGCGCGGCTATTCCAGTCGCCCCGCTGCAAAAACGATTGCCAATTGAGGGTTTCATCGTCGCTGATGCGCCAGGTCAGCCGAGGCCCCATGTTGAAACCCTGGCCAAAGGTCAACTGGTCGCCGGACTGGATGGACTGCGACGCCAGCGTATCGGTGCCCGGCTGGGTGCGGTCGGTCACGGTCTGGCTCAAGCGGCGCCACTGAAAGACGGATATGGGCAAGGACAGGGAGATGCCGTCCCACTTTTCGCCGTAGGTAAACGTGCCCGTCACCGTCGGACGGTCGGCGTTGTAGCCCAGCCCCAGGCGCAAGTCCCGCTGAGAAAACCGGGGCGCGTCTTTCAGAATGATGTTGATGGCGCCGGCCACCGCTTGCGCGCTCTGGTCCGCCGTGGTGCCTTTGGTGACCTCGATGCGCTCCACCTGCGCCGGGTCTAACTGGTCCAGCGCAAAGCCAGGTGGGGCCGGGTCGCCATTGAGAAGGACGAGGGTGTAGCCCGCCCCCAGCCCGCGCATGCGCGGGGCATTGCCTTGCATATTGACCCCGGGCAGGCGTTTGAGCACGTCGGCCACGTTAGTGTCGCCAAACTTGTCCATTTCTTCGCGGCCATACACCTGCTTGGCCACCTGGGAGCGGCGGCGCAAGTCATTGTCAGACGGCTGCCTGCCCATGATGTCCACCCGTTCCAGGCGCGATCCCGGCGGCTGGGCTTGTGGCTCGCCCAGCCCGGCAGGACCCTCTTGCGCCTGCACGCAGGGGGTCAGGGCAACCGACAACCCGGACACCAGGGTCACACGGGCGAGAACATTGGCAATGCGATTCAAAAAAACTCCAGTTCGAAAAGGTGGGTGGGACAGGTCGGTTGCGCCCTGTCGACCTGGTACGTCGGCGCGGCCGTGTTCACGGCGTTGAAGGCCAAATTGATCGAACGGGTGCGCGCTGAAGTGCTGGCGGCGCCGGGGGCCATGACTTAGCCCACGCTCAGCCTGGCGCCTATCTCGTCCTCGTCAAGGGCGACAAAGGTCATGTTGTGCCGGTGCGTCAGCGACCCCCCGCCGGGAATGACCTCACCATGTTGCTCATACCCAATCGCCTTGAACTTCCAGACCGCATTGATTAGTTTCAGATTACCCACATGCTCACCCTGATCGGTCAGGACTCGGTAGATGAGGTCATTGAACCTGGTGAGCTTCAGTTTGTCCATGCTGCTGCAGCATTTTTTGTTCCCCATTGAACGACTCAACGCCCAATCAAGCTGCAATAGGCCTTGCGCGTCTCCGGGGCAACTGACTCAAGCAGCTGCGCATAAGAGGTCTTGTGTCGGGCCAGCATCCGGGCAGAGGCAAGCGTTTTTGACCGGCAGAACCAGTGACAGGTGTGCTGCATCAAAAAAAGTTCGGCTGACAGGGTGAATGCCCTGTTCTTGTTGGCCTGATCGCGGCTGTTGTTCACGGCTTGGGCGATCCCCTGCGCATGAATGCGCAGAGCTTGGCGCAGGTCAAACGTAGCGCCTGGAAAAAGCTTGTCGGCATGGGGAAGGGCGAAAGCAAGTTGACTCACGCGCGCGTCGGCCTCATCGACCCCGGAAAACTCGGCAACGAAACGATTGAACTGCTCACTCAACGCCATCTCGGCCGCGGTCGATAGATTCCAGATCTGCGCCCGGCGGTCTGGATCATCCTCGCCCAGCGCGCGCAGGTAGCCCCCGGTCAGGCTTTCCATCAATTTTTCAATCTGGTGCTTCCCGAGATAGCTTCCCAACAGGGCAATGCGCCGGTTTTGATCTCTCGATTTGAGCGCGTAGGCGCCAATGGCGATCAACACCGGCAGAATAAATATTTCCATTGCTACGTATAGAGGTCGTGTGAGGAGGGCCTGAGTGTAGTGGCAGCCTCCCCCCACCCCTGAATCACGCAGCTTTAGTGCACCACGCGCTCGAAGCTGAACTGTCCCGGCGAGCGAATCGGGTCCACATCGACCGGGATCACGTCTTTGGGCAAGAACTTACCTTCCAGCAGCAGCTTGGACAGCGGGTTTTCAATCCGCTGCTGAATCGCACGCTTCAATGGCCGCGCGCCAAACACCGGATCAAAGCCAACCTTGGCCAACTCGGCCAGCGCCGCCGGCGACACTTCCAGTACCAGGTCCATCTTGGCCAGCCGCTCCTGCAGCACCTTGATCTGGATACCGGCAATCTTGGCAATGTGGGCGGCGTCCAGCGCATGGAACACCACGGTCTCGTCGATCCGGTTCAAAAACTCGGGCCGGAAGTGGTTCTTCAACTCGCCGGTCACCGCCTCTTTGATGTCTTCGCTGTCCTGACCCACCATGGCCTGGATCAACTGGGAACCAATGTTGCTGGTCATCACAATGACCGTGTTCTTGAAGTCCACGGTACGGCCCTGGCCATCGGTCAGGCGGCCATCGTCCAGCACCTGCAGCAGCACATTGAAGACGTCCGGGTGGGCTTTTTCCACCTCGTCCAGTAACAGCACGCTGTAGGGCTTGCGGCGCACAGCCTCGGTCAGATAACCGCCTTCCTCGTAGCCCACGTAACCGGGCGGCGCCCCGATCAGGCGCGCCACCGAGTGCTTCTCCATGAATTCGCTCATGTCGATGCGGATCAGGTGGTCTTCCGAATCAAACAAAAAGCCGGCCAGGGCCTTGCACAGTTCAGTCTTGCCAACACCCGTCGGGCCCAGGAACAGGAAGCTCCCCGTTGGACGATTCGGGTCCGACAAGCCGGCACGCGAGCGGCGAATGGCGTTGGCCACGGCCGTGATGGCTTCGTCCTGCCCGACCACGCGCTGATGCAGCTTGTCTTCCATTTGCAGCAGCTTGTCGCGCTCGCCCTGCATCATTTTGCTGACCGGAATGCCGGTGGCACGGCTGACGACCTCGGCGATCTCCTCAGCGCCAACTTGCGTGCGCAGCAGGCGCGGCGCCGCGCCCTCGCCGCGGGTGGCCTCCCTGGCCTGCACTTCCTGCAGGCGCTTTTCCAGCTCGGGCAGCTTGCCGTATTGCAGCTCGGCCACCTTGTTGAAGTCGCCCTTGCGGGTGAACTCCTCGATCTGGAACTTGAGCTTGTCGATCTCCTCGCGCACCTGGGCGCTGCCCTGGGCACTGGCTTTCTCGGCCTTCCAGATTTCATCGAGGTCGGCAATTTCTTTTTGCAGTTTGCCGATTTCGACATTGATCAGCTCGAAGCGTTTTTGCGACGCTTCGTCTTTTTCTTTCTTGACCGCTTCGCGCTCGATCTGCAACTGGATCAAGCGGCGATCGAGCTTGTCCATGACCTCGGGCTTGGAGTCCATCTCGATCTTGATCTTGGAGGCGGCCTCGTCGATCAGGTCAATCGCCTTGTCGGGCAGGAAGCGGTCGGTGATGTAGCGGTG